>NZ_CP133778.1:3974285-4280000 GCF_034347405.1 Pseudomonas sp. CCC3.1 | reverse complement strand
AGGCTGAAAAGCGTAGTCGATGGAAAACAGGTTAATATTCCTGTACTTCTGGTTATTGCGATGGAGGGACGGAGAAGGCTAGGCCAGCTTGGCGTTGGTTGTCCAAGTTTAAGGTGGTAGGCTGGAATCTTAGGTAAATCCGGGATTCTAAGGCCGAGAGCTGATGACGAGTGTTCTTTTAGAACACGAAGTGGTTGATGCCATGCTTCCAAGAAAAGCTTCTAAGCTTCAGGTAACCAGGAACCGTACCCCAAACCGACACAGGTGGTTGGGTAGAGAATACCAAGGCGCTTGAGAGAACTCGGGTGAAGGAACTAGGCAAAATGGCACCGTAACTTCGGGAGAAGGTGCGCCGGTGAGGGTGAAGCATTTACTGCGTAAGCCCACGCCGGTCGAAGATACCAGGCCGCTGCGACTGTTTATTAAAAACACAGCACTCTGCAAACACGAAAGTGGACGTATAGGGTGTGACGCCTGCCCGGTGCCGGAAGGTTAATTGATGGGGTTAGCTAACGCGAAGCTCTTGATCGAAGCCCCGGTAAACGGCGGCCGTAACTATAACGGTCCTAAGGTAGCGAAATTCCTTGTCGGGTAAGTTCCGACCTGCACGAATGGCGTAACGATGGCGGCGCTGTCTCCACCCGAGACTCAGTGAAATTGAAATCGCTGTGAAGATGCAGTGTATCCGCGGCTAGACGGAAAGACCCCGTGAACCTTTACTATAGCTTTGCACTGGACTTTGAATTTGCTTGTGTAGGATAGGTGGGAGGCTTTGAAGCGTGGACGCCAGTCTGCGTGGAGCCAACCTTGAAATACCACCCTGGCAACTTTGAGGTTCTAACTCAGGTCCGTTATCCGGATCGAGGACAGTGTATGGTGGGTAGTTTGACTGGGGCGGTCTCCTCCTAAAGAGTAACGGAGGAGTACGAAGGTGCGCTCAGACCGGTCGGAAATCGGTCGTAGAGTATAAAGGCAAAAGCGCGCTTGACTGCGAGACAGACACGTCGAGCAGGTACGAAAGTAGGTCTTAGTGATCCGGTGGTTCTGTATGGAAGGGCCATCGCTCAACGGATAAAAGGTACTCCGGGGATAACAGGCTGATACCGCCCAAGAGTTCATATCGACGGCGGTGTTTGGCACCTCGATGTCGGCTCATCACATCCTGGGGCTGAAGCCGGTCCCAAGGGTATGGCTGTTCGCCATTTAAAGTGGTACGCGAGCTGGGTTTAGAACGTCGTGAGACAGTTCGGTCCCTATCTGCCGTGGACGTTTGAGATTTGAGAGGGGCTGCTCCTAGTACGAGAGGACCGGAGTGGACGAACCTCTGGTGTTCCGGTTGTCACGCCAGTGGCATTGCCGGGTAGCTATGTTCGGGAAAGATAACCGCTGAAAGCATCTAAGCGGGAAACTTGCCTCAAGATGAGATCTCACTGGAACCTTGAGTTCCCTAAAGGGCCGTCGAAGACTACGACGTTGATAGGTTGGGTGTGTAAGCGCTGTGAGGCGTTGAGCTAACCAATACTAATTGCCCGTGAGGCTTGACCATATAACACCCAAGCAATTTGAGTCGAAGAGACCAGATTGCGGTGTGTGAAGACGATACAAACCGAAAGTTTGCAGCTCACAAAGCACCGATTCTATTACATACCCATTCGCTGGAGCGTTGACCCTAAGGTAAACGAGCTGGCTACTGAATTTCTTGACGACCATAGAGCATTGGAACCACCTGATCCCATCCCGAACTCAGTAGTGAAACGATGCATCGCCGATGGTAGTGTGGGGTTTCCCCATGTGAGAGTAGGTCATCGTCAAGATTAAATTCCAAAATCCCTGTCTGCTCACGCAGACAGGGATTTTGTTTTTGCGCTCGAAAAAGTTAAGCCCGCGTGGTCTGTAAAGGGCAATGTGTTTACATATGTGATCCGACGTCCCTGCAGGAGCGAGCTAGTTTCGTAAACGAACGGTGGACACGCCTGACGATCTCTCAAAAGATCGCTTCTATAGTTGCCCTGTGCAGTACTTAAGTGAGGATACAACCACAGCACTGGACATAAATCCCTCGGCCCCCCCACGCTGACTTCCAGCTTCCAGCTTCCAGCGCACCTAAAGTCCTACAAATAGACACAGTTATTTTGTAGCCCGCGCACTAGAATAGGAGCAGTCATTTTTGAGCCAGAGACTCCCCATATGCCAGATTCGGTTGACCCCCGCAGGGTGTCAGAGTTACCGCTGGACGAGTTAGTGGCTTGTCATGAATGCGACCTACTGATGCGCAAGCCGCATCTCGCACTCGGCGAAAAAGCCCAATGCCCGCGCTGCGGTTACGAGCTTTATGCTCATAAACACAATGTTGTCGAGCGTAGCCTCGCCTTGGTCATTGCCGCGCTATTGCTCTACATACCCGCGAACTTTTTGCCCATCATGCAACTCAACTTACTGGGCCAGGCGTCGCAAGACACCGTCTGGAGCGGTGTACTCGGCTTGTTCAACACCGGCATGCAAGGTATCGCCGTTGTCGTGTTCCTGTGCAGTATGGGTATTCCATTACTAAAACTGCTGTGCCAGCTTGCCGTATTACTGAGCATTCGCTGGAATATTGGACGCAGCTACGGTTTGCTCATTTACCGCATTTATCACCACCTGCGTGATTGGGGCATGCTTGAGGTGTACCTGATGGGCGTATTGGTCGCGATCGTCAAATTGGCCGATCTCGCGCAGTTGAGTCTTGGACTCGGCTTGATCTGCTTCGTCAGCTTGTTATTGGTGCAACTCTGGTTGGAGGCGGTGATGTCGCCACATCAGATTTGGCAGGCACTGTCCGGGGAGGACCTACATGCGGGCGATTGATGCAGGCATCCTGATCTGTGGCGAATGCCACGAGCTCAATAGGCAAGAACCCGACACCGACGAGCAAACCTGCACCCGTTGCGGAGCCTTGGTTCATGCGCGGCGCCCTGACAGCCTGATGCGCACCTGGGCATTACTGCTGACCTCGGCCATTCTCTATATCCCGGCCAACCTGCTGCCAATCATGACCATCAATTCGTTGGGTCAAGGCAGCCCCAGTACCATCATGGCCGGGGTGATAGAACTGGTGCAGCACGGCATGATTCCGATTGCCGCCGTCGTATTTGTGGCGAGCATTCTGGTGCCGACCTTCAAACTGGTCGGCATCGCCCTGCTGCTGTTCTCGGTACAACGCCGTCAGCCATTGTCTGCTCGGCAACGTATCATCATGTACCGATTCATCGAGTTCATTGGCCGTTGGTCAATGCTGGATATTTTCGTCATTGCCATTTTGGTGGCGGTGGTGAATTTTGGACGAATTGCCAGTATCGAGGCCAATCTCGGCGCAGTGGCCTTCGCCAGCGTGGTGATACTAACGATGCTGGCAGCTGTAACTTTCGATCCCCGACTAATTTGGGATAACACGGAGTCGGACGACGACCATGAGTGATTTGCCTACCGCTAAAACCCGCCCAGCCTCCAATTGGTCTGCCATCTGGGTTCTCCCGCTCATTGCTTTAGTCATCGGTGGATGGCTGGGCTGGCGAGCCTACAGCGAAACCGGGATTGATATTCAGGTACGCTTCGAAAGTGGCGAAGGCATCGTCGCCAACAAGACCGAGGTGGTTTACAAAGGCATGCCCGTGGGCAAAGTCAAAACCCTGGCCCTGGATGATACGGGCCCCAGCAAAGGGGTGATTGCCACGGTTGAAATGAACAAGGACGTGGAGCAATACCTAAAAACCAATACCCGTTTCTGGCTGGTCAAACCCAGCGTGACACTGGCAGGCATTACAGGTCTCGAAACCCTGGTCTCCGGCAACTACATTGCGGTCAGCCCGGCGGACGGTGAGCCCTCCCGTAAATTCAAGGCCCTGTCGCAAGAGCCGCCACTGTCTGACGATAAGCCGGGCTTACACCTGACACTCAAGGCCGAACGACTCGGCTCATTGAACCGTGGCAGCCCGGTGTTCTACAAACAGATTCAAGTAGGGCAGATCAAAAGCTATGTGCTTTCCGAAGACCAGAGCACTGTCGAGATCAAAGTCTTTATTGAGCCGACTTACGCCAATCTGGTGCGCAAACACACGCGCTTCTGGAACGCCAGCGGCATCAGCATCGACGCAAACCTCTCGGGTGTAAAAGTACGCAGCGAATCACTGGCCAGCATCGTCGCTGGCGGTATTGCCTTCGCAACACCCGAAAACCGCAAAGACAGCCCGCCCACCGACTCAAGCCTGCCGTTCCGCCTCTATGAAGACTTCGATGCTGCTCAGGCAGGGATCAAAGTCAAAGTCAAACTCACTGACTTTGAAGGCCTGCAGTCTGGTCGCACGCCTGTCATGTACAAAGGCATCCAGGTGGGTAGCCTCAAGACCCTGAAAATTGATCCCGACCTGACCAGCGCTAGCGCCGAGCTGACCCTGGATCCATTGGCCGAAGACTATCTGGTGCAAGGCACACAGTTCTGGGTCGTTAAACCCTCGATCTCGCTGGCCGGTATCACCGGATTAGAAGCGCTGGTTAAAGGTAACTACATCGCCATTCGTCCCGGCGACAAAGGCAGCACACCTGAGCGCGAATTCATTGCACGACCAAAAGCGCCGCCGCTTGATCTGCGCTCGCCCGGCCTGCACATGGTGCTGTTCACCGATAACCTGGGGTCGCTAGAAGTCGGCAGCCCGATCCTCTACAAACAGGTCAAGGTGGGCTCGGTTCAGAGTTATCAATTCTCCCGCACCCAGAAACAACTGATCATCGGCGTGCACATCGAGAAGGAATACGAAAACCTGGTCAACGCCTCGACCCGTTTCTGGAATGCCAGCGGTATCACATTGACCGGTGGTTTAACGGGCGGCATTCAGGTCAAAAGTGAGTCGTTGCAAAGTTTGATGGCCGGTGGGATTGCCTTCGAAACCCCGCAAGCTACCGCGCCGTTGCAGAAGCGGATCCCGCGCTTCCGTCTGTTTACCGACCGTGATGCCGCGATGCAGCAAGGCGTAAACGTGACCATCAAAGTCGCGCGCGCAGATGGGTTGAGCCGTGGCACACCGATCCGCTTCAAAGGTCTGGATGTTGGCAAAATCGAGAGCGTCGATTTGAGCGACGACCTTCAATCGGTCCTGCTCAAGGCGCGCATCACCGAAGTACCTGGTCGTATTGCCCGCGTGGGTACGCAGTTCTGGGTGGTCAAACCTGAACTTGGATTGCTGAAAACAGCGAACCTCGAAACCCTCGTCACTGGCCAGTATCTGGAAGTGCAGCCCGCCGTGAAACAACAAGGCCCACAAACCAGCTTTGTCGCCTTGGACCAAGCCCCTGATGCCGTCACTCCCAAGGCCGGGCTAAGCCTGGTCCTGAGTGCCGCCCGTCGCGGTTCGCTCAAAGAAGGCGTGCCCGTGACGTACCGCGAAGTCACCGTCGGTAAGGTGACAGGTTATGAACTGGGCAACACCGCCGATCGCGTTTTGGTGCATATCTTGATCGAAGCGCGTTACGCGCCTTTGGTTCGCAGTGGCAGCCGCTTCTGGAACACCAGCGGTTTTGGCGTCGACTTTGGCCTGTTCAAAGGCGCGACAGTGCGCACAGAGTCTCTCGAAACGCTGCTTCAAGGTGGTATCGCTTTCGCCACCCCGGACGGCGAAAAAATGGGTGCTCAGGCACGGCCTGAGCAGACCTTTGCGTTGTTCGACAAGTTCGAAGATGAATGGCTGTTGTGGGCTCCAAAAATTCCGTTGGGCAAGTAACCTCCTCCCCGTCAGCTCCCCAAAGACCGCGATCATTGATCGCGGTTTTTTTTCGTCCTGCGTTTTTTTCAGTATTACCTGAGGGCATTTTTTAAAACTTCAGGGGATTCTTACAAACGATTTTTAATTAAACCGTTAAGTTGTTCTCGGTTTTATCGTACAGCTCACCAGATCAATAAAAGGATGTGTATTACTTTTTTGGGTGATCAAGTTGGACGGTAAAACAAGGCTGAACTGGGTAACTAACGGTTAAGCGCGCTTTCTCTGTCAGGGATGATTGTTACGTCTTTGGCTTTGGTGCGCGGGGGCATTGTGTGTATCGCGATTTGGCAGTGTGCTTGTGTGCAGTGTGATGTTTAACCGCGCGGTCTTCACACGCGTGTAGGTTATTAAAGCCGCTTTACTTAATAAACTTTTATAGGAAACACTTAATGAACGTTGTAATGAAATCTGCGTTGGCTTCTATGGTCTTGTTGGCGGGCTCTGCTTCGGTTGCGCATGCCGCAGGTGCAGGTGAAGGATCCGTTACCTTTAAAGGCGCCATTATTGAAGCAGCTTGCTCTATTGATCCAGAAAGTGTTGATCAAACTGTTGGGTTGGGGCAAGTGGCGAAGTCGCAGTTGACGGGGGGTGGAAATGCTTCGCCGCAAGACTTCTACATCAAACTCACTGGCTGTGATGTGGCCTCGCTCACCGATAAAACGGTCACCACAACCTTTACCGGGGCCGGGTCGGCAGATGTGCCAGGTGCACTGGGCATTGTGGGCGACGCTAGAGGCGCCGGTATCATGATGGTGGATGGGACCGGCACGACTGTCGTTCTCGGTACGGCAACCACGCCGCAAATTCTGGCCGACGGTAGTAATACCCTGTCCTTTGGTGCTTATTTGAAAGGCCAAGCGACTGGCGACATTACGCCAGGCGAGTTCACAGCAGTCACTAACTTCTCCCTGGCTTACCAGTAAGCCTTTGCCCTGCCGCCGTTAGTTCGGTGGCAGGGCACGTGTGAAGGGAAGTTTAATGTGAAAGCACTCTCAGTATTGGCGGTAACTTATTCGCTTGTCCTGTTTACAACTTCCTGTGTAGCGGTTGCTGCAACACGACAGCATCAAGGCAGTGGTGTTGTAACGCTGGGCGGACAAATTCTGGATTCTGCGTGCGCACTGGATACCAGCAGTGCTTATCAATTGATTGAGATGGACCCTGTGCCCATGGGGCAAATGATTCGTGAGGGGGAAGGTCCGCTTCATCCATTTTCGCTACGTCTAGTTCACTGTTCGTTAACACGACCCGATCCGGCCCGCCCCGGGCAATATTTGCCCGACTGGGAGCATGTCAGGGTGACCTTTGAGGGGATGAGCGATAGGCAAGGGCGGTCTTTTGCCGCTGTCGGTTCCTCTCAGGGGGTGGCCTTGAACATCACTGATGTGAATGGGCGTGAAAGCGTTCCTGGGGTGCCCATGAGCCTGACGCCCCTTACTGGGGAGGATCAGGTTTTACATTACACCCTTCGATTGATTGGCAACGGAAGCCCCATGGCTGTGGGAACGCATCGTGCTGCGATACGTTTCAGGCTGGAGTATTTTTGAATGTATGGGCTGTCTCTCTTATTAAACCCACGCGCAGTCAAAACGCTATTGCGACCCGGAGTGCTGGGCGGGTTGATGTCGATTAGCGGCACCGCATTCTCGGCAGGGGATGTGCAGTTCAACACCGATATTCTCGATCTGAACGATCGCAGTAATATCGATTTGTCCCAATTCTCACGCAGTGGCTTTATTTTACCTGGCTCCTACCCCATGGCCGTGCAGGTGAATACACAGCCATTGCCCGAGCAGTCCATTGCTTTTTATCCGCCTGAGGATGATCCCAAAGGTAGCCAGGCTTGTCTGTCACCAGATTTGGTGGCGCAGTTGGGCTTGAAGCAAGATCAGATGGCCGCGCTTATGTGGTGGAAAGGCGGCGAGTGCCTGGATATTCGCAGCCTTGCGGGTATGGGCGTCACGGGCGACCTGAGCACCAGCACCCTCTATATTTCGCTCCCGCAAGCGTATCTTGAATACACCGCTCCGAACTGGGATCCCCCTTCACGGTGGGATGAAGGCGTGTCCGGTTTACTGGTTGATTACAACCTGACCGGTCAAACGATCCAGCAGCATCAAGCAAGCCGCAATACCTTAACCGGTAACGGTACTGTTGGTTTTAACAGCGGGCCGTGGCGGGTACGAGGGGATTGGCAGGGACGGGTCGATGACGATACCAATGTCACCCGGCGCAATCAAAAGATGGAATGGAGCCGTTTTTACGCTTACCGCGCACTGCCTTCCATCCAGTCACGTCTGATGCTGGGCGAAAACTATCTGTATTCGGATGTTTTCGACAGCTTCCGCTTTATCGGTGCCTCGCTTAACTCCGATGACAATCAGTTGCCGCCGAACTTGCGCGGTTATGCACCGGAAGTGGTCGGTGTGGCCAACACTAATGCCAAGGTCGTCATCAGTCAAAAAGGTCGGGTGCTTTATGACGCGCTGGTCGCAGCGGGTCCTTTTCGTATTCGGGATCTCAATGATGCGGTGAGCGGGACGCTCGATGTTCGTGTGGAGGAGCAAGACGGTAGCGTCAAAACCTTTACTGTCGAATCAGCCAGCATTCCCTACCTCACGCGCCCCGGTACGGTGCGTTACAAAGCGGCTATGGGCCGCCCCTCAAAATTACACAACGGAGAGCAGGGAAGCGCATTTGGTACGGGCGAATTCTCTTGGGGGATCAGTAACGGCTGGTCGCTGTATGGCGGAGCATTAACCGATAACAACTACAAGGCGCTCACGGTGGGTGTGGGGCGTGACCTGCTGGCATTCGGTGCAGTGTCATTCGATACCACTCGGGCCAGTACTCAACTGGATGACGAGACGCTGTCCGGTGCTTCTTACCGCCTGAGTTATTCGAAGAACTTCGAAGAGTACGACAGCCAGGTCACGTTTGCCGGTTACCGCTTTTCTGAAAAAAACTACCTGAGCATGAGTGAATACCTGGATGCCCGTCATTACGGGGCCAAGGCCGGTGGGAGCAAGGCGCTCTATACCGCGACGCTTAACAAGCAGTTTCGCGATGCCGGGCTTTCCGTCTACCTGAACTACAGCAACCAGTCTTATTGGGACCGCCCGGTTAGCGAGCGCTGGACGCTCTCGCTGGCTCGCTATTTCAGTCTGGGGACGATCAAAAATATGAGCATGTCCATGAACCTGTATCGAAATCAGGAGCGTGATCAGCGCAGTGGCGCGCAAAGTAATACCGGAATGTATCTGTCAGTCAGTCTGCCCTTGGGCAGCTCCGGTACGTTGACAACCAGTGCCAATCAGTCGTCGGGCAGAAATGGTTTATCAACGAGTTTCAGTGACCGGCTGAATGACCGCAGCAGCTATCAACTCACTGCCAGCGACCGCTCTGTGGGTGGTTCTATGAGCCATACCGGTGATCAGGCATCGCTCGATATCAATGCCAGTGCTCAAGAGAATGATTACACCAGCCTCAGCCTGTCAGCCCGTGGTGGCGCCACAGTGACCGCGCAAGGCGCAGCCCTGCATAGAAGCAGCAGTATGGGCGGCACCCGTTTGATGATCGACACCTCCGGTGTGCCCGATGTGCCCGTTCGCGGTTATGGCGCAGCGACGCGCAGTAATAGCTTTGGGAAAGCGGTTGTTTCGGACATCAACAGTTATTACCGCACGTCGGCCAGCGTGGATCTGGAGAACTTGCCTGCCAATGCCGAGGCGACTCAATCGGTCGCTCAACTCACGTTGACAGAGGGCGCTATTGGCTACCGCTCACTGGATGTGATTTCCGGCTTTAAGGCCATGGCCGTTTTGCGGCTACCGGATGGCAGCGCACCGCCGTTTGGGGCCACGGTGAAAAATGAAAAACAGCAAGACACGGGCATCGTCAATGAGGACGGCAGCGTCTACCTGAGCGGTATTCAGCCTGGTGACACGATGATCGTGAGCTGGGGCGGGATCGAGCGCTGCACACTGACATTGCCTGAGCGTTTGCCAGCAGATGGGCTGACCTCCTCACTGAACCTGCCTTGCCAAATCAACAGTACTGACAACGGGTCAACTGCGCCGACGCCATTTACCGGCACGATTCATTACGATATGGAGAAAACGTCCTCATGACATTCATTACGCGTTTCGCGACTTTTGCTATCGCACTGTTAGCGTTTTGTCTGATCAGTACCGCCAATGCGGCCATTGGTCTGGACCGAACCCGTGTCGTTTTTGATGGCAGTAAAGAGGCTGTCAGCATGAGCATCACTAACAACAACACCCAACTGCCTTACTTGGCACAGGGATGGATCGAAGATGAGCAGGGCAACAAGATCAGCACCCCGCTGACGGTACTTCCTCCCGTGCAGCGTTTGGAGCCAGGCAAGCAAAGCCAGGTGAAAGTGCAGGCATTGCCTGCTGCCAAATCCTTGCCTCAGGATCGGGAGAGCATCTATTACTTTAATCTTCGCGAAATTCCGCCTCGGACTGACAAGGCCAATACTCTGCAAATTGCCCTGCAAACGCGAATAAAGCTGTTTTACCGACCGTCCTCAATCATGCCGACCCAGCAGGAACGGGCTAACCCTTGGCAAGAAAAACTGACCCTCACCCGTGTGGGTGATCGTTATCAAGTGAATAACCCGACCCCGTACTTCATTACGCTGGTCGACGCTCGAAGCAGTAAAGAGGCAAAAACTGCCGCGGGTTTTGAGCCGCTGATGGTGTCCCCTAAAGGCTCACTCACGTTGGGGCCGAGCGCTACAGCGTTAGGTATTACACCGTATTTGACCTATGTGAATGATTACGGTGGACGCCCCACACTCGTTTTCGACTGCACGGGGAGCACCTGCAAGGTGAATCCGCAAGCATCGCCAGATAATGAGTGACGAGTGTGTCACAGGAGGGCCTTATGAAACCTGACAGTGTGATGGCCTTGGGCTGCTTGTTGTTGGCACTGCCTGCGTTTACGGCTCAGGCCGACATCGAGGGCATGAGCGGATTATTGAACGTCAGCGGTTCGTTGCAGAATTCCGCATGTGTGCTGGAAATGACATCGTCTTATCAGACCGTGGAGCTTAACAACGTCTCGCGCAGCCAATTGCAGCACCCCGGCGACGGAGCAACACCCGTGGCGTTCCAGTTGCGCTTTTTTGATTGTCAACGCGCTGCTGGCAGCATGACCAATGAGCGTATAGGCACGCTGGTGTGGAGCGCTCACCAACCTGTGGTGTCGGTCGCCTTTTTGGCGCCCGCCGACGCAGATGATCCACGGTTGGTAAAAGTGCAGGGCATCACCGGGATGGGACTGCGCCTCACGGATTCGATGGGGCGGGATGTGCGCCTGGGATCGCTGGGTGAACCTCTGTTTTTGGCCCGCGGCAGCGACACCTTGACGTGGAATGTGCAGCCCACCCGCACGTCAGCAGCGCTGACCAATGGTGCCTTCAGAGCCGTCGTGGATTTTAGGCTCAACTATGAGTAAGGAGAGAGTGATGGCTAAGCCAACAAGCTCTAGTACTGTGTGGGCGTTTTGCTGGCTGCTGTTGTTGGCTGTCAGTCAAAGTGCTTCGGCGGTCGGTGTCTCAATCAGAGGCGTCATTTTTGTACCTCCGTCATGCACCGTTAATGGCGGAAGCACAATCAATGTGCCTTTCGGAAATGAACTTATGACCACCCGGATCGACGGTGTGAACTATCGCAAAACGGTACCTTATACGGTCACGTGCACCGGCCTGCCGTCCAATGGCCTGACCATGAAGTTACAGGGGGTCGGAGCCGGTTTTAATAGCACGCTTTTGTCTACCAATAACGTAAATCTGGGCATTAAATTTTTTATCAATGGGGTTTCCTGGCCGCTGAATAGCAACTTTAACTTTACCGCTCAGAACTTACCGACAATGGAGGCTGTGCCGGTTAAAAAACCTGCCAGCTCGCTGAGTACCGGTGCATTTTCGGCGTCGGCAACGCTGCTTGTTGTGTTGCAATAAGAAGGAGGTATACATGAACGTAGGCAATCAACAGGCCCTGTTTGCATTACTCGTTTTAGGCTATGGCACGAGTGCGATGGCCAATCTCACCTTCAGTGGGACATTAAATGCGCCCCCGCCTTGCACGATCAACAGCGGCAATACTATCGACATCGATTTTCAGGAAGTTGGCGTCAGCAAAGTGGATGGCGTGAACTATCTCAAACCGGTGAACTACATCATTACCTGTTCGGCAGGCACCCTGCCTTGGGAGATGGTGTTAACGGTCAAGGGCGTTGCCACTTCCTTTGAGTCGTCAGCCCTGCAATCCAGTGTCTCGGACTTGGGGATTCGGCTTTTACAAAACGGCGAACCATTACCCCTCAATACTCTTTTAGTCATTAACCCTTCAACGCCTCCTGTACTGGAAGCGGTGCCAATCAAACGCCCCGGCGTGTCATTGGGGGCGGGTGCGTTTACGTCTTCAGCGACCTTGCTTGCCCAGTTCCAGTAAGGAGTGAGTATGAAACGTGACTTAAAAACCAGAACCCATCGGCCCATCCTGTTAGTTCTCTTGCTGATGCCGTTCATGATAGATGCCCAAACATTGGCTGCCGACAACGTGCGCTTCAGAGGGAACTTGGTTGCAGTGCCTTGCACACTTCGCCCCGGCGATGATGCTATAACGCTGGATATGAATGAAATCTCAACCCAATACTTGTATGCCAATATCCGTACAGAGGGAAAACAATTCAATATTCATCTTGAAGGCTGTGACACCAGCATCGCCGATTCCGTCACCACCACGTTTAGTGGCACTCCAAACGTAGCATTACCGGGGCTGCTGGCTTTGGACGGCAGCAGTGTTGCTGAGGGTATAGCGCTAGGGTTAGAAACACCTGCCAATGTATCGCTGCCGCTCAACACCGCCAGTGAAGAGCACACGTTAATTGACGGCAACAACATCATAGCGTTCAAAGCGTATGTAAGAGGAGAACCGCAAGCGATTACGGACAAGTCAATAAGGGCTGGGATTTTTACAGCAGTGTCGACGTTCAAGCTGGATTATCCATGAAGGTTAAAGATCCCGCGTTTAAAAATTTGGAATAAAAATAAGCCCTGCTCAACAGAGATTTAATTACTATGAACTATGTGATTGGTGCGCTGCTGATGTTGCTCACACAAATAAGCTTCGCCGCAGAGTGCAGTCCGAACGGAGGCCCCTGGTTCCAATTTCAAAATTGGATATATCACCAATCAGTATCTGTCACGCTGACAAGAAGCTCGGGATCAAATCGATTGAACCTAAATGGGTTTACGTTGGACTGTCGATTTTCAGCCGGCGGTGGTGGAGGGGCGAACGCCCAAGATGACTGGCACACACAGGGCGGTGCTATTACTTTTGGCCCAAAGTTGTCAGGGGTCGCAGGAGGCGTCAATATCAAGGGCATAGACTACCTTTATACTTTGCCGTTTCAGCTCCACGTCGCAACAACCTACAAAAATGGACAGCCGCCTGTTCGCATGCCCATGTACATGTACGTTTATAATACCCGTGGCATTCATTTGCGTGCTGGGGACTATCTGGGAACTATCCGTTTAAGACAAACCAACTATATGAATCCTATAACGACTCCGACATTTGATTTTTATGCGGCCAATGACCTCGCCCCAGATCTGTCGACCTGCACGATTAATAATAATGTACCAATCGTTGTTGACTTTAATCAGGTGGACCTTAGCAAAGTAGGCGAAAGTGTAGGCGGTACGCAAATAAAAAGTGATATTCGCCTGAACTATTCATGCTCTGAACCTGGTTTTACTTTGCCCGTAAAAATTAGGTTCAGTGGCGCTTCTGCCGGGTTTAATTCGGGACTGCTTGCCATGAGTAATTTAAATTTGGGAGTCGCTTTGTTACGAGGGAACACGCAAATAAATCCGGGTGCTTCGTTCAACTCAAGCATCACCAATAGTTCGGGCGGGGACACTATGACATTCGCGCTTATTCGCAAAGTTCAAAGTACGCCTTCATCAGGGGAATTCACGGGAAGTGGCACGTTAGTGATGACCTATCAATAATGACGCCCAAGGGGTTAAACCCTTGGGATTTTACACCCGGTACACTTCAATCATCTCCAATACCTGAGCCATCGCTTCATATTGCTCATCAACGCGCTGGGCCAACTGACTCCATTCCGGTTCCAGGCAGGCCCGCTCAAGGTTTTCACAGCACTGGGCCAACTGCCGGGCCTTGATCATCCTTGCACCGCTTTTTACTTTGTGGGCCACATCACTCAGGCCCGGCAAATCGTGTTTGGTAAAAGCCCTCAACAAGATCGACATATCGCTCTCCATGCTGCTGATTAGCGGCTCCATCAAGTGTTTCAGGGCGTTGGCATCGCCATGGGTCAGCCGCTCCAGCGCTTCCAGATCCAATAAGATGGAACTTTCATCAACCGTCGAGTGATTCTCTTCAGTGACAGGCCCCAAATCCGCATTGGCAAGACGGGCTTGTAGATGGTGCAGGCTGATGGGTTTGAACAGGCAATCGTTCATCCCCGCAGCGATGCAACGATTGGCTTCGCCGGTTTGCGCGTTGGCGGTGAACCCCACGATCAAAATAGCCGGCAAGTGATTGGCTGATTCATGGGCGCGAATGCTCTTCGCCAGCTCATAGCCATCCATGTTGGGCATCGCACAGTCCGTCATGATCAGGTCGAAATGGTGGGCTTTCCACGCTTTAAGTCCCTGAACGCCATCATCGACTTCAATCGTGCTGTGCCCCAGATACCCCAATTGCTGGGCCAGCAGCCGGCGATTGGGCGGGTAGTCGTCGACCACCAGTATCTTTAGCGGGCGCACCTGCACAGGAGGCGCCTCTATGGGCTCCGCGCATGGCGCTGGTGACAGCAACGTCACCATGTCGAGGCTCATATTGATACAGGTTCCCTTGCCCAGCGTGCTCTGGAGCGTGAGTGTTCCGCCCATCATTTCGCACAACTGGCGGCTGATCATCAGCCCCAAGCCCGAACCTCCGGGTTGTTTATTGTGCTGGCGAGCTTGGGTAAAAGGGCTGAACAGGCGTAACTGGTCTTGTTCTGAAATGCCGATACCGGTGTCTTCGACCTGCACACGGATATGCAAGCGCTCACCATCGTCAGAGTGTTTGGCCTGAACACTTAAACGTACCTGGCCTTGTTCGGTGAATTTGATGGCGTTGCTCATCAGATTGGACAGCACCTGACGCAAGCGCAAAGGGTCAATCAGTACGTCGGCGTTGATACGTGGGTCCAGTTCAAAACTCATCTGTAACCCTTTTTGCTGCGCCATGCTCTCAAAAATCCGCGCCGTCGACTCAACGAGCTTCATCAGCGCGGTTCGCTGTGGATTCAGCGACAAACGCCCGGACTCAATCTGCGCGATGTCCAAAATGTCGCCAATCAACGCCAGCAGACCATGGGCCGCCTCTGACGCCACACCAATGGATTCACTGTCGGCGACCCCTTGTTCAGCCTTTTTCTGGGACAGCTCAAGCATGCCAATGATCGCATTCATGGGCGTGCGAATCTCATGGCTCATGGTGGTCAGAAAATCACTTTTCGCCAGATTGGCTTGGTCCGCGTGAGCCTTGGCTTCCTGTAATTGTTCGAGCAATTGCTGGCGCTCACTGATATCAATCCAGCCCCCGATAATCCCGACCACCACGTTATCGCTGCCGCGGTAGGGCAGCATCCAATGGTAGATGGTCAGCACCTTGGCGCTGGGCAGCTCAAGCAAGTGATCGCGCACCAGCGGGCGCCCTTCCTGCATGACCTCCAGAAAATCGGCATGGTGCGCCTGGTTTTGCCGGGCTGAGCACTGGACCAATTCCAACAAGGTTTTGCCTGCCACGTCCTGCCGTTCAAGCCCGAACGTATCCAAATACCCTTCGTTACAAATCAATAAACGGCCTTCGCGATCGCGCACATAAATAGGATGCGGCGTGCCGTCTATCAGAGCGCGCATAAAGGCCAGTTGATCATTCAGTGCGCGCTCGGCCTGATCGCGTTTATGCACCAACCTGCCCAGGTAAGAGATCCAGATAATGCCGCATAGCAGCAGGCCTACAGCAATCACCGAAAGGTTGAGAATGGTCGAGCGATTACGCCCCCAGAAACGGTTGTCCATCACCACGGCGCTGTGCCAGCGGCTGGTCAGCAGGTCCATTTCTTCGGGGGAGATACTGGTCAGTGCCTTGCCCAGAATCGAATACAACGCGTCCTTCTTGCCATCGACCGCCAAGGAAAATTGCGCGGGTGAATTGCCCACTGTGCTGCGAATTTCCAACTTTCCGGGGTACTGCTGTTTGATCAGATAACGCGCGCTGATCAACGAGTTGATCGCACCATCTGCGTCTTTTTTAGCGACCATTTCCAAGGCGTGTGCCGAGTTATTGGCAGCGATCAGATGAACCCCGGGAAAATGCTTTTCCAAGTAGGACGTGAGTACATTGTCGATAACCAGTGCAACACGTTTGCCTCTCAAGTCATCCAGCGTCTGGGAACTGTTGGGCGCGGCGCGGGTGACCAGTACAAAAGGCGTTGAAAGATAGGGTTTGCTAAACCGCAACACATGTTCGCGATCACTGCTCGGGGTAAAAGAGGGCACCAGGTCTGCCTCGCCCTGAATAACAGCATCGACCAACTCGGGCACGGTGCCTTTGCGTACCAGATCGAATTTAAGCCCCGTGCGCAGGCTGATCTTCGTCAGTAAATCAGCAGAAATGCCACTGAATACACCTTGCTCATCGAAAAACGTAAACGGTAAAAAGTCGGCAATCGCGACTTTTACTCGTGGGTTTTGATCAATCCACAGCTGTTCCGAGGCAGAGAATTTCAAAGGTTCCTGGCCTTTGAAATTCATGCCATTGACGCCCCAGCGGTTCAAAATGGCGGACGTTTCTTCTGTTGAAATAACGCCCAATGCCATGTTGATTAACCGCAACAAACGCGGGTTGGGATGATGGGCCGCAAACGAGAAGGGCAGCCCCTCAAGGGCGGAAAAACCCTTGAGGTAAACATTATTCAGGTAGTTTTTATTGATCAAATAATTGGTGCTGATCGCATCCCCCAAGTACCAATCAGCTTGGCCAAAAGCGACCGCACCAATAGCGCCGAGGGTTGAGTCATACAACTGCACATCGGCGTCGGGGTACTGCGCCTTCACCACCTTTTCCGGTTGGTAGTGATACAGCATTGCCAGGCGTAATGTTTTAGGGGCCGAACTGCTCGACCGAGGGTCGCCAATGCGAGACACCAGTACAGGTGTGTCGAGCGCGTAAGGTGAGGAAAAAACCAATTGGTCATCCGCCATTTCATAGGCGTTGGCAGTGCCCAACAGGTCGATCTGATGGTTTTTGAGGGCTTCAATCACTTCGGCCCGAGTCTCGTAGCGGCGAACCTTTATTTCGACTTGCAAGAGTTGGCTGACGAGGCCGGCATAGTCAGCGGTGAGCCCTTCGAAGAAATCACTGCCCGCAGAAATATCGAAAGGCGCGTAATCGGGAGACGAAGTACCCAGTATTAATACGCCTTTGTCTATTAACCATTGTCGGTCACCCTCGCTTAACGTGAGCGCTGGCACCTCTATTTGTGAGCGGCCCAGTAACTGCAACTCGACCGGGGCGGCCTCACACACAGAACACAGACCCAGCCAGAATAACCCTGCGGTGCGAGCGTAAACGAATCGGCTATTCATTCGATTAGATTGTTGCGTTTGGCAAATTCGGCGAGGTACACCACCGATTGAATATTCAACTTGGTGAGGACGCGAATCTTGTAAGTACTGACGGTCTTTTCGCTGAGTAACATGACTTCCGCAATCTGTTTATTCGACCACCCCGACACCAAATATTGAAGTGTGCGTAACTCTCGGTCTGACAGGGTTTGGATGAGTGCTATATCGCTTTGCAGCGGATGACCGTCATGTGCGACGTCTGCATTTTTCAAGTAAGTTTTGCCATTCATAACGGAACTGATGGCATTGCTCAAGGCATCCACATCGTCTGTTTTTTCGACGAAACCGATAGCGCCCGCTCTGATGCAACGGTCTGCATAAAAAAGCGAACCCTTGGAAGTCAGTACCAGAACCTTAATTGGCAAGCCGAGAATATGAAGCCGTTTTAACACCTCCAGTCCGTCAAGTTTGGGCATTGCCAAGTCGAGAATCATTAAGTGGGGAACATGGGCGCGCGCCAAATCCAGGGCCGTTGCACCATTATCAGTTTCTGCCGCTATCTGGAATTTCGCATTTTCCAAAATCAGTCTGACGATTTTACGAATAAAGGGATGGTCATCTACAATAACTGCTTTGCGCATGGTTTCTCCTATAACTTCAAGAGAGCGTTTTGTAGCGTTAACTATCATGGTCCTGCAAACGTCATAACCCAATACGGTATTTAGGCAGTGGGTTAATTATAGTTAGTCCCATTATTAGGTGAAGCGGCCTTATTACTCACTAAATCAACCCTATAAGTCTGCGGCTTTAACTGGATGGAACGGGTAGGAATTTTCTGAAATTTCAAAAATAAATTTAACAAGTGAGAGTGTAATAATTAAATAACAAGTATTTCGTAGATGATTCCTACATTTATAGGTAATAAAGTAGACAGCCAGTAACGCAAAAGCCGCGATGAATGATCGCGGCTTTTAGTATTGCTGACCTTTTTTCAGGCGTCGTTGAGTTCAGGCATAACGACAGGTTTTACTTCGTCGTGGCGACGGATGTACTTCCAGTCATCTTCATCGATGTAAATTCCGTTGGGCCCGCTGCCGCCTTCCAGATCGATGGCCACATGGGCACAGACCTGTGGCTTCACACTCGCCAGAATGGGCACAAAGCCCAGTTGCAAACTGGTTTCCAGCAGCGCGGTCTGGTTTCTCTCGTCAATGTCCGCCGCTTCATCGAGGTAATACGGCAAACGGATACGCCCGGCCAGATCGCGATCCATCAAGTGCAGCAACAAATACATGTTGGTCAGCGCCTTGATGGTCATGGTCGTACCGTTGGAGGCCGCACCGTCGATGTCGGTATGAATCACCGGCTGGCCGTTGACCTTGGTGATCTCGAACGCCAGCTCAAACAGATCCTTGAGCCCCAACTGGTTATGGTTGGCCGCCACCAGACGGGCCAGATACTCCTTGGCTTCTTCGTTCTTGTTGTCCTGTTCAGCACTTTGGCTGAGGTCAAACACCGACAACGTTTCGCCTTCTTCGTACTGACCGGCGCTGTGGATGATCTGATCGATATGCTTGAGCGCCTCTTTATTCGGCGCCAGCACAATACGGAAGCTTTGCAGGTTCGAGACCTGGCGCTTGTTGATCTCGCGGTTGAACAGCGCCAGTTGATGCTCAAGACTGTCGTAGTCACTGCGAATATTGCGCAGCGTTCGGGCGATGTCCGTCACGGCGGCACGTCTCGCCTTGCCCAGAGTCAACGCTTCTTCGCTGCGGTGCGCATAGGCATTGATCAACAGTTGCAGGCGGCGCTCCATGTCGTCTTCGCTGTCGAACTTGGCCACGCCTTTCAAGCGCACCTGTGCGTACAAGGCTTCGATTTGACCGTCGCTGCGCAACAAGCTTTGCCAGCTGTCCTGATAGTCGTTGAGCAACGGCAACAGGTTGTCCATCGAATCATCGACCGGGTCCATGAACGGTGTACCGAACGGCAGGTCGGCAGGCAACAATTGGCGCCGGCGCAGGCTGTCATCCAGCGTGCGTTGCTTGGCTTCCATGTCACCGATCTGCCGACCGACCAATTGCAGCTTGGCCGACAGGTGCTGTACGCGCTCGGTGAAGGCATCGCTGGAGCGCTTCAATTCATCCTGCGCGCCTTCGGCCTGAGCCAATTGCTCCAGTTTTTCGCCTTCTTCGGCGCTTAAGGTCTGGGCGCGACGGAAATCTTCCAGCGCCTTTTGCGCGTCCAGCACTTGCTGATACAGCGACTCGGCTTCGGACTTGCTCGCCGCGCGATCCGACGTCACCGCCTGCTGGGTTTTCAGTTGCTTGAGTTCTTTTTCCAGGCGTTCTTTCTGGTCGCGCAATGCGGCGCGGTCAGCCAGCGCTTGCAGGGCAGGCGGCTCAATGTGGCTGAGATCGATGGACAGGCCCGGCGCTTCAAAGCGCTCGCCCTTGAAGCCATCAAGGATCGCTTCCAGGGATTTGACCCACGCGTCGCCGTCATCCAGCGCAATGCCTTGCTCGCCCAGCGGCAGACTGAACAAGGCGCTGTTGAACAGGCGCATCAGACGCTCCACGTCCTGCTGCGAGAACTCTTCGCGCAGGCGGGCGTAGCTGTTGTTGTCGGCGTGGTCGAGTTGCTGCTTGACCGACTTCAAGCGTTTTTCCAGATCACGAAGACGTTCGTCTAAGTCTTCGGCACTGAACTGGCGCGACTGCGCCAAGGCACCGGCCAACTCGTCGTGGGCGTCTTTGGCGGCCAGCAGTTGTTGCTCCAGCACCTTCACATCGTCAACCAGCGCGAAGCGATGCTTGAGCACCGACAACTCGCCCAGCCACCGTTGAATACCGGTGATTTCGCGCTCCAGACGCATTAACTCTTGCGTGCTGCTGCGCTGATCGTTCTGCAGGGCGTCTTGTTCATTGCGGTAATGCTCGGACTGAATCAGCAACTCTTCCTTGCGTGCCCCGGCGTAGTCCTGCCACGTGCCCAGCAACGCGTCGAGCAGCGGCGAGAGGCGATGCAGCTTGCCGCGCAACAGATCGCGCTGGCGAACCCCGGCGGCCAGCGCTTCGACCAACGGCCCGGCACCGACCAGCGCGTTGTAATCCTGCTCCATGCGTCGTACATCGCGGAAGGCTTCTTCGCACGCAGCGATGTAGTCCACGCTGCCCGAACGCAGGCTGTGTTCGAACGCATCAAGAAACAGCTGCTTGAGCTTGGCCGCGGTAATTTCGCGCATGTGCAGCAAGTTGATAAACAGAGCGCGGAAGGTTTTCAGGCTCTGCTCGCTGGTAGAGCGCAGCGGAATCAGCGTCAGGTCCAGCGGGATCGACGTGTGCCCACCGACCAATAAGCGCCGCAGTTCATCGGGCTTGAGTTCGTAGGCTTTAAGACCGTTACGCTCAAGGTTGCTGAACAGCTCTTTTTGCCGCAGGCAGGTGTCTTCTTTCTGATAATGAGCCAGGTCGAGCTTGCCCGCGTAGGCGAAAAACTGGTGACCGAAACCGCCACCGGGGCCGCGTCCCACCACACCAATCACATGCGGACCGTGGGGCAGCGACACTTCAACGAGGATGTAACTGGTGTCGGACGCAAAGTAGAAGCGTCGCGATTGTTCGAGGCTGTATTTACCGAAGCTCATGTCCGACATACGCGCCAGAATCGGGAACTGCAAGGCGTTGATCGAAGCCGATTTACCGAGGTTGTTGGCCCCGTACACCGACAGCGGATGTTCCAGCGGGAACAATCCCAGGCTGTAACCGGCGGTGTTCAGCAGGGCAAAGCGGCGAATTCCGTAGCGTTCCTGGCTCATGCGTCCATCTCCTGTTGCTCGGCGGCAATGGCGCGGGCCAGCGCCGCTTCTTCGTCTTCTTGCTCAACGTCGGCTTCGTCGTCGATCAGCACCGGCGTTGGCAGCGGCAAGATACTGTGCAGACTGGCGGCCAGATCACGGTCTTGTTGCACCGACAGGCACACATCGAGGAAGCGGTGCATCGGCGGCAGAAAACGGTAGATGCCGTTGTCTTCGCTGGCAAACCCGAGCTGGGTCATGCGGCGCATGATTTTTTCTTCCAGCTCGTCTTGGGTCGTGACCTCGGCCTGAACAAACAGGTCGCGGTATTTTTCCAGCAACGAAGGCAACTCATCGCGGCCCAGGCTTCCGCCATCCAGCACCGCAATCGGGTCGCGGCCCTGATCGGCCAAATGTTCAACGATGATAAACGTGAACAGCGCCAGACGTTGCGCGGTCTTGTTGACCTGCGCGGAGGCAATCGCGGTGTCGGGCACGAAATAATAAAAACCACGGGTGTCGCACACCAGTTCAAACCCAAGGGCCTTGAACAGCGCGCGGTACTGGTCCTGGAAGTTCGACAATTGCGCGTACAGTTCCGGGTCGCGGCGGCTCACGTGATAACCCTTGAACAGCTCACGAAAGATCGGTGCCAGTTGGGACAGTTCAGAAAGATCAAGATGCATGGAGAGGGCTCGCAGAAGTCTCGTTCGCGTCATCGCTGCGTGAGAGCAGAGAAAAAGAGCGCAAGCTGACCAGATGTTCGTGGGTGTGGTAATCGCGGCGCTCAAGGCGTTCGCGCACGAAGCGTTTTTCGCGCGACAGGCGCGAGAACCAGTACAGCAATTCGTCGGTGTCGCCGTTGGGCTCCTGGTCCAGCAGCCAGCTCATCAAGTCCGGCATCGGCAACGCATCGCTGCAACGGTCGAGCATTTCCTTGACCGTGCGCGGGGCTTTGGGTGTTTCGCCACGGTGGGCTTTGTGCGCCTTGGGGAAGCGCGCAGGCTTGGGCTCAAAGCGCGCCAGTGCGTAAACATACGCCTCAACCTGGCTGGCGCTGCCCAAAAAGGTACTTTGTGGACGGGTGAACATCGGCATCGCCGCTTGTGGCACCGCGTCCAGTCCTTTACGGCGAATGGCCGCCAGGGCCAGCGCCGCGCCACGGGTGACTGCGTTGTGACGGCGCGCTTCTTCACGCAGCGGCAGTAACAGTTCTCGGGCATGACGCAAGGTCAGTTGGGCGCTGGTTTGCATCTCAAGGATGCGCGCATGGGTGCGCAGCAGCATGTCGTCGTCCACCAGATGGCCGAGGCGTTGCTGCTCGCTGAGCATGCGCAGCAGAACGTTCTCGACTTTGCGTACGCCTTGTTCGAAAGCGCCGTCGGCGTTAACCAGTTGGATCATTGGTTCGACGTATTCGTCCCACGTCGCCAGCACCTCGGCGTAACGCTGGCGCAGCGGAATCTGCCGGTCGCTGGTCTTGGCCCGCTCGGCCACGGCCACCAGCGCCTGTTCATCATTGGCCAGCTTCTTCAATACATCGCGTACGCGCATGTCGAGCAAACGCAGCTGGCGCGCCAGGTCATTGCCGTCACGAATGTCGAAGGCGTCCTGAATGTAACCGGCCAGCCGCTCCAGATGGCGCAGGTAGGCTTCGATTTCCAGACACAGCCCAAGGCGGTGTTCGCGGCGCAAGTACGCCAGAAAGTCGTGAATTTGCGCATTCAGTTCAAAGCGGTTCGGGCTCTTGGCCACCGGCACCAGAATATCCAGCCGGATCCAGCTGTCGAGCACGTTAGTGATGTCTTGCGGCGTGCTGTCCAACTGATGGGCGGCTAATTGCAGGCGCAACTCGCTCAGGCTCAAGGTGCCTTGGTCGAAGTGTTCACACAAAGGCTCAAGGAGTGCCCAGTGTTCGGCGAGGGCACGTAATACGCGCTTGGGTTCGATCATGGGAGGGCCGGTCGATTGCCAATGAAAGGCCGCGATTGTACTGCAACACGGATTTGAGTCATCCCTTGGCGATCAGAGGCCTTGGCAGTCAATTAACCGTTTGGCCATCAACTGCGGGCGGGAAGGGCAGAAGGGCGGTAGAATCGCGGATCTTTAGTTATCCACAGATGGCCGACCCTTGTTGAACGAGTCCCGCCGCCGCTCCTATTTGACTGCCATGCAGGTGGTCAGCTGGTTACCGCGCACTGAGCTGCCGTTTGCCGCGCCTTCGCGGCCCGAACTGCTGGTGCTCCCCGAACCGCCTGCCGCGCCTGAAATCATTAGGCCTGTGGCCAACGTGGCGGTTACCCCGAGCAAGCCCGCCGAGCGGCCCAAGATCGACGTACCACGGCCATCGATCACCCCGCGTCCTGTCAGCAAGCCGGTGGTTGAAGCCGAGTCGACGCCTGCGCCAGCCAAAGTGGTGCAACTTCCCCCGCCGCGTTTTGCTTTGCAATTGCTGCGCGCAGGGCGCTGCCTGGTACTGGTGGAGTTACCCACAGGCGGTGCCTTCCAGAGCCGCGATCCGGCTTATTTATTGTTAAAAGATATGTTGCGCGCAGCCGGACTTCCCGACAGCCCGCAAATCATTGGCGAGCCCGTGCGCTGGCCGTTGCTCAAGCGCGGCAACGTGGATCAAGGCCCGGAGGCGGCGCGTGAGTTTGTGCAAGGGTTTGTCATGGCCCGTCTGGAAGAGGCCGAATGTGCCTGTCTATGGCTGATCGGCCTGCCTGCTGTGCGCTTTGCCGGTGAAGCCGATGCCGAAGCTTTCAACCGTGAACTTGAAATCGAAGGGCTGGGCTGCGCATGGGCGCTGCCGGGTCTGGAACTCTTAATGGAAGAGCCACACCGCAAAGCGGATGTCTGGCAAGCAATGCGCAAGCTTTTGGTGCGCTGGAAACAGAACGATGAGTGACGCTGTAACTTTCCGCCCGATGACCGAAGCGGACCTTGATGCGGTATTGAAAGTTGAATACGCGGCCTTCAGCCACCCGTGGACCCGCGGGATCTTTCTCGACGGCTTGGGCAAATACCACATCTGGTTGATGTTTGAAGGCGAGCAGCAAGTGGGCCATGGCGTGGTGCAAATCATTCTGGATGAAGCGCACCTGCTCAACATCACCGTCAAACCTGAAAGCCAGGGCCGTGGACTGGGGCTAAAATTGCTTGAGCACCTGATGTCTATTGCCTACCAGCATGAAGCCCGCGAATGCTTCCTTGAACTGCGCGACAGCAACACCGCGGCTTTCAAGTTGTACGAGCGGTACGGTTTCAACGAAATCGGCCGCCGCCGCGACTACTACCCGGCAGTGGGCGGGCGTGAAGACGCGGTGGTCATGGCGTGCACGCTCGTTGACTAACCACCCTGTGAGCTGCAATCCAATTTCGTAGCAGTTGCCGAGCCTGCGAGGCTACGTTCGATTGCGAAGCGATCGTAAACACTGCGTGCAACGTTGAGCTGACACACCGCAGTGCTTGACTTTACGACTGCTCCGCAGCCGGACGCAGCCTCGCAGGCTCGTCAGCTGCTACGGGTTTTCGAGCGCCATAGATCTGTGGCAGCTTCCATCATTTAGTGCTTATGCCGCCCCACCGGATCAATATCCGCCAACTCCGCTTCATCCAGCCCTTTGCCGGCGCCGATTTCGTCCTCGTCCACCACGCGTAAATCCCAGTCCGCCGCTTCATCGCTGCCCTCTGCGGCCTCTTTGGCGTCACGGGCACCGTCTTCGCGGATCAGCATCTCCTGCTCCAGATCATCGTCGTCAAAACCTGCGTCCAGGTCTTCATCAGGCATTGCAGCACCGCTAAGCCCTGCCCGGCGTGAAGGTTGACCGGCCATGTGCTGTGCGCGTTCTTCGTCGGTAAACAGGTCGCTGATACGCTCGTGAACTTCATCATCCTCAAAGTTCAACGGCTCAACCGAGCCCGAGCGATCTTCGAGATCGTCAATCTCTGCGGGTTGTTCTGCCCCATACGGGCGACGTGAATCAGTCATGGCAATTCCTCATGGCGTGGGGTCTTATTACGGTGGACTGTAGCCACCGATTAAGATTCCACCCCGACAGACCGGCGGATTTAAGCGCAGATCCACGTGACCCCGACCAGCGGTCGGTAGTCAAACTTGCGCATCAACTCTCGAGGTTTACCGCATGAACGAACTACAAGATCTGATCGATAACAACGAGCGCTGGGCCGATGCGATCAAGCAGGAAGATCCCGATTTTTTCGCCAAGTTGGCCCGCCAGCAAACGCCGGAATACCTGTGGATCGGTTGTTCGGATGCGCGCGTGCCGGCCAACGAAATTGTGGGCATGTTGCCGGGTGATCTGTTTGTACACCGCAACGTGGCCAACGTCGTGCTGCACACCGACCTGAACTGCTTGTCTGTGATCCAGTACGCGGTCGATGTCTTGAAGGTCAAACACATCCTGGTCACTGGCCACTACGGCTGCGGCGGGGTGCGGGCTTCCATGCAGGACCAGCAACTGGGCCTGATCGACGGCTGGCTTCGCTCGATTCGCGACCTGTACTACGAAAACCGCGAAGTGCTGGCGCTGCTGCCTACCGAAGAAGAGCGTGTTGACCGTTTGTGCGAGCTGAACGTGATCCAGCAAGTGGCGAACGTCGGCCATACCAGCATTGTGCAAAATGCCTGGCACCGCGGACAGAAACTGTCGGTTCACGGCTGCATCTACGGCATTAAAGATGGCCGCTGGAAAAGCCTGAACACCACCATCAGCGGGCTGGACCAATTACCGCCGCAATACCGTTTGCGCCCGGTAAAACCGGTTTAAAGCCATCCCCTCTGTAGCGAGCTTGTTTGCGATCTTTTGACCTTCCAAAAGACCGCAAACAAGCTCTCGCCCTCCGCCAGTCGTCTCGACCTTCAGTCACTACGGCTCAGCCCGATACCTTGCGCCCCCGCTTTGCTTTGGGTGCTGCTGCACGCTGAGCCTTGATCCGCTCCAGCAGCACGCTGGCGGGTTCATCGTTAGGGTCTTGCGGCACCAGTTCACCTCGGAAGGCTTTGGCCAGAATGCTTTGGGTCAAGTGGTCGATGCGTTTTTTGGCTGACGCGACTTTGGCTTTCAGTTGATCGGCGAAGGCGAAGAGTTGTTCGACGCGGCGGACGATTTCGGTTTGTTCTGCGAGTGGGGGGAGTGCAAGTGGGAGTGATTGAACAATTTTCTTGTTTAGGGCTTGTTGGTTATTTCCCGAACCTACACGGCGAGTATCTTCGTAGCGTTCATAAAGGAAGTAGTAGATATATTCAGAAATGCAGTAGTTAGAGTGAACTCTCAAAGCTGCTGTGTTCTGATTGTGACAAGCTTCGATATCAAGGATGGCTGGTTGCCCACGTGTTTTACCCTGCCCGATCATTGCCAACATGACGGTGCCCTGGGGATGCACAGTTGTTGATGTGGACTTATAGCCAGTCTCTGTTATCAACTCCTTCGTTTCTTTTATGCGGCAGAAGGCTACTTCAGAGCTGCTTACCCAAGGAATGGTGCCTCCCCAGAATTTAGTATTCCCGCGGCCAGGTGTTGCACCAACATAAATGTCACAAACCTCCCCCATCTTTGTCTCAACCCAAGAGGTCGGTAAAAGGTATCCAAGTTCATTGGGGATAAAGTCAACTTCCTTGAACCTCCTGCCGCTCAACCTATAGACATCAGTCCATGCCTTTTTTACCTGATCGATTGATATAGCGCATACCTCAGGGTTCAGTTCTCGCCAATTCGCTGTCAACTGTCCTGAAACCGCAGCAGCAAGAACTGATTGGCGAAAGCGTTTGAGCAGAGCGGGGATGGCGTCGATGCGGGCTTTAAGGGTGTCGACCTGTGACAGTAGTTCATCGAGTTTTAGGGCGATACGGGTCTGTTCAGCCAAAGGGGGAAGAGGTACTAAATGGTTATCAAAATTTCCCTTGGTAATGTGCACCATACCCATGCCGTGAGCTTTTGCATAAAAGTCGTCAATTGACATTTCAAGAGCATATTTAAGGAATCGTTTGCAACACGCCTGAACATCGTGCACTCGAAATATGTGCTGATTTAGCCATGCATCTTGGCCATGCCAATAATAGACTCCTAAAGATGCGGACCATGAAACTAACAAATCCCCGTTTCGGACAAGATACTTTTCTTCGTGAGAGTCGTCTGCGTAGTTAAAAGTTGCGTCGGGGCTTTTTAGATTTTGGATGCGAATAATTGGTTTTCCTGCCTCTAACCACTCTCCTTTCTTGAATGCTTTTCCATTGGTGAAGCTGGCTAATGCACCCAGAGGGGCTAAAGTCCATCCTTTTGGCAACTCACTCATTCCCCATTCTCCTCAACCGTCACCAACCCCATCACCTCAGCCATCAACTGCTTCTGCGCTGCCACTTCATCCTCAGCCCCTAGTGCCTTCATGAGCTCTTCCAGCTCATGAAGCGCCTCAGTCAGTTCAGCCATGGCCTCGCCAGCCAGTACTTCCGGCGCAGGCAGATCAGCGGCGTCCAAACTGTCAGCGTCCTTGAGCCAGCTGATATCCAGCGAATCCCCACGTTCACGAATGAAGTCGCGGCTAAACACGCGAAAACGACTAGTCTCGCCGAGTCCTTCGACATTCTCAGCTCGGGGGCTGTTGCCGTTGGCATCCTCGCCATAGGCGTCTTCAAACGGTTTGAGGTGTTGAGTGCCAAAAGGCGTGCGTTTGCCGAAGCTGGGCATGTTGCTGCGTAGGTCATAAACCCACACACGCTGGGTGCAGCCATGCTCCTGACGCGGGTTGTCAGTTGTACCTTTCTGAAAGAACAGCACGTTGGTTTTCACGCCTTGGGCGTAAAAGATGCCAGTAGGCAGACGCAGAATGGTGTGCAGGTTGCACTTGTCCATCAGGTCTCGGCGCACGTCGGTGCCGACACCGGCCTCGAACAGGACGTTGTCCGGCAATACCACCGCGGCGCGGCCACCCGGTTTCAGGCCCCGGTAAATGTGCTGAAGAAAGGCCAGTTGCTTGTTGCTGGTCTTGTAAGTGAGGTCGTCACGGGTTGGGCCACCGCCACCTTTGGATGTACCGAACGGCGGGTTGGAGAGAATAACGTCAACCTTGGGTTGATTGGCACCGGTTTGACCGAGCGCGTTGCCCAGGTGCACCACACCTTCGTCGTCACCCTCCATGCCGTGCAGCAGGGTGTTCATGAGCGCCAGGCGGCGGGTGCCGGACACCAATTCGATGCCGACAAAGGCGCGGTTGCGCTGGAAGCTGCGCTCTTTTTCGTTGAGGTCGTAGTGGTCGTCGGTCTTGCTCTTGATGTACGTGTCGGCGGCGATCAAGAAGCCAGCCGTACCGGCGGCCGGGTCTTGAATGGTTTCACCAGGCTGGGGCTTGATGCAGTGGATAATGCTGTCAATTAACGGACGAGGGGTGAAGTACTGGCCGGCGCCGGATTTGGTTTCGCTGGCGTTCTTTTCCAGCAGGCCTTCATACAGGTCCCCAAGACCATCACGGCTGGCGCTGAACCAGTCGATCCCATCTAGGCTCTTGATCAGTTGCTCCAGATGGCGCGGTTCTTTCAGGCGCGTTTGCGCATCGGCATAAATGGCTGCGATCAATGGGTCGCTGTTTTTACCCAAATCCAGCAACATTTGCCGGTAGTGGTCGAGCAGATTGATTCCGGATTTACCTGCCAGGTCGGGCCAACGCGCGCCCTCGGGAAGCTTATGGGTAAAACTGTTGTTGCTTTGCGCTTGCTCGAATTCCATTTTTATAAACAGCAGCAACACCAGCTCGGTGACGTAGTCGCTGTAGTTGATGCCATCGTCGCGCAGTACGTCGCACAGGTTCCAGAGTTTCTGGACAATGTCGGAATTAGTCATAGGGGCTCTCAAAAGGGTCCAGTGTGCAAGCCGAAGGGCTCACAGGGTTGAATGGGGTGGCAGTGGCGCGCTCAGTCAGGCGCTTGCCAGAACGGGTCGTTTTGCCAGTTCGGCGGGAAGCCCATAGGCGCCAGGTTGATGTCAGCGAACTCGCCCAGCAGCTCATGTAACCGTGTATCCCAACTGGTATGGGGGCTGACCCGGCGCATCAGCAGATTGAGGATGCAGAGTACGGTAAACATCCGAGCGTGCTGTCCCGGATTCTGCAAATGCTGCGGCCAAAGGAAATTCACCGTTTTGGGGAGTTCCGGACGAATGCCCAGCTCTCGGTTCCATAGCCGGGCATGATGCGCGCATATATTGCGAATGGTCGTCAGGGTGTGCAGCCAGGACTGTAACAGGGGGCCGGGCAGAGCCATACGCCGGGCGATGGCTTTTTTATCGGCATCGCGGGCCAGCCCTTTGAATAAGTGCGAGAGCTCACCAAGGGTGATCTCTTCCATGGCGGCCCACGCGGGCATGAGGTCGGGTGTGTTGTAAGTCAGTGCGTAATGACGTGCATAACTTTCTTTGGCCCGCAGGTTTTTGAGGTGCGTCTTGCGAGCATCCGTGGCATGGGAGTGATCGATGCGCTGGGATTCACGTGCATGGTCCTGACGTGCTTTGTCCTGCTTGCTGCGAATACTGTCGAGCAGTGCCTGGTGACGATAATCACGCTGGAAAAAATTAGCTTCCAGATACCAATGAGCCCCATGTTGAGGGCCCATGTGGTTGCTGATGGCCGCTCTGGCCGCGACTTCAATTCGTTCAATTGAGTCGATAACCAGCAGGCGCAGGCGTCGGTCGAAATCATACAGACGAGTCAGTTCTTTCAACTGGGTGCCGGGTTTGAAGCCGTGTTCGGCATCGTCTGAAAGCTGAAAAGGGCGCATGTAAGGTGTGAGCCGGAAAAAACTCACGGCTTCGAGAAAACAGTGCGCTTTGGCTTCGTCCTGGATGATGAGCCCGCGTTGCTTGAGCAGGGCCAGTTGCGCAGGAATGTCGATGGCGGGCTTGCTGAAGAGCTTCATGCGGAAAAACTACCGGGCATAAAAAACCCGCTCAATTTGTGCTTAGCTGCCGAGGCAACCATAGGCATGGCGGGTGTGTTGCGGGGGAGGTTAGGCATAACGATGCCGTTTTGCAAGCTATTTGGCACTGTTGCGACAAGCGTGCACGGCGTTTTACTCGCTGCTAATAGTGCCTTCTGTCCTGAGAGGGCGGACACTAATGGCCTGAAAAATATGGCGTGATCAGGGCTCATCCAGCAGCCGACCACAGGTTGTCGTTTAAGGTTTCCAGCACCACATCCAGTTTGCCGCCAAGGTTGCGGTCCAGGCCTTTTAAGCCTCCATCGTTCCTGAAGGCGTCACTGACTTGCTGCTGATCAATCACGACTTCGTGCACTAGTTGTCGGGCTAACCGATCCAACCAACGACGCTGCACCTGTGTCCAGGGTTGCAGGGCATAGATCTTTTGCATGGCGTTGGTGACACGCTGATCAAATGGCAGCAACGCTTCGCCGATAGCAGCCTGGCGGATATAGCCGATGATGCTGGCCGCGATTTCCAGATGGGTCTGGGAGCGCCAGGCGCTTTTCAGGCTGGCCTCACTGAAGCCGTTTTGGTCAAGCAGCAGGCGGACTTCACGCAACTGTTCGCGGGTCAGGTCTTTGGGCCGGTTAACGACTACCCCAAGGGCAACGGACTGGTTGATCTGTTTGTGAATGAACACATGGAAGCTTTCCAGATAATCTGCTGGCTTCTGGTTTTTGCCGTAATTTTGCTCGCGAACCATCAACGTGTCGGTATGGGTGGAAATGATCGGGTAGTTATCCGAACCGAGTAGAGCGCTCACGCTTGCCAGTTGGTTGATGAGTTGGCTGTGTTGTTGGACAAAATTGGCGGCAAGCTGAGGGCCGAGCTTATGCAGGTGGCTGTGAAGTTTGGCCGGTTCTACGCCCCAGGTTTCCTGAAGCTCATCCAGCTTTTTCTTGAGACTCGGTTTGCTCTCGGCTTTGTGTTGAGCCTTGCGCAAGATGCGCATGATCCGCTGGCTCAATTGGTCGAGTACATCGTGAGCATGGCTGCTGTCTTGTTGGCTGCCGGGTGCGTCGTGGCAGGCGCTGTTGCCGAGCTCGCTGACCAGTTGCTCCAGGGAAATGTTGGGGTTCTTGACCAGCGGCTTCATGGTGTCGACCGCTTCGAGGCTGGCGTAGAGGTCCACGGGGTCATAGATGCGGAACACGGTTTTGCCGATGTCGTCACAACGGCGGGTTGCGCGGCCTTTCATTTGTTCATAAAGAATGCGCGAGCGTACACGGCGCATAAACACCAGATTGCATATTTTCGGCACATCAATACCGGTAGTTAACAAGTCCACGGTAATGGCGATGCTGGGGTGAGGCTCGTTCTTGTAGCGGCGAATCAGTTGTTTAACCTTATCGCTCTGCCCGGTGATGATCTGCACCGCCGCTTGGTTGTATTGCTCGCCATAAGCGGCCTTGAAGGCACCATCAAGCAAGTTTTTGACGCGTTCGGCATGGGCTTGGTTGACGCAGAAAATCATCGATTTCTCTTCGCCAAACGGGTCCAGTTCATTAGCCAGTTCATTGCAGATGACGGCGTCAAAACCAGGTGTGATAACGCTCCGGTTGAACGACTCGATATTGAAGGTGAGCTCGTCTTCAAGCTCTTCCAGGCCGACTTCGCCAGTCTGTGTATTGATGACGCTGACCGATTCGCCTTTTTCAAAACGGATTCCGTTTTTAGCGAGCTGGGTTTCATAGCGAATCGGCGGCTCGTGATCGATGAGCCAATCATCGGCGACGGCTTCCCGATAGCTGTAGGTAAATACCGGTTTACCGAAAATTTCGCTGGTGTGTTTGGCGGGCGTTGCTGTCAGGCCAATACGACAGGCATCGAAGTGGTCGAGTACGCGACGGTACTGCGACAAGTACTGGCTGTGATCACGTACAGCCAGCTCACCTTCGGTCATGTCTTGGTCGAGTGTGTAACCCCGGTGAGCTTCGTCGACGATGATGCAATCGAATTCACCTACGGGAAGGGGGGCGTCAGCGCGGAAAATACGGCTGACCATGGCTTGCACTGTGGCGACCTGGATGCGGGTTTCTGCTTGCGCAGCCATGTCGCCCAGCTCTTTGATGTCGTAAATCTGCCCTAAGGTGTGATTCTGCTCAAGCGTGGTGTCATTGAACGAATCAAGGGCCTGCTGGCCAAGGGCGCTGCGGTCGACCAGAAACAAGATGCGTTTGAAACGTTCGGTTTTCAGGAAACGGTACATCAGGCCAATGATAGTGCGGGTTTTGCCAGTACCCGTGGCCATGGCCAGCAAGCAGTCGCGCTGGTTGTTAGCCAGCGCCTGTTCCACGGCTTTAATCGCGCGCTCTTGATAATCACGTAACTTGAGGTAAGTAAAATCCTCCACGTTGAGCTTAGCCTCAGCGTGTGCTTGGTCGCGCTTGAGCAGGTCGAGCAGATCGCTTGGCGTGTAAAAGTCAGACAGCGGGCGCCGGATGTTGGCCGGACTCCGTAAATCGCGAAACCAGGTGCCGGACAGTTCTGCGAGCTGCTTGATAAAAGGGCGTCCGTTGCAGGCGAAGGCAAAAGGCACGTTGAAGCGCCCTCCGTCACCATCGTTCCAAGGGTGTACCTGGCCAGCTTGCATCCAAGGGTGTAGGTGCTCGGTAGAGAGCTCGAATTCGCGGGCATAGCGCTCAGCCTGAGGAATACGATCGGCAATATTGATGCGTTTACGCTTGGCTTCGACGATGGCAATGGGCGTCAGGCCAGCAAATAGTACGTAGTCGGCGCGTGCTTGTGGGCTGCTGGTGGGCCATTCTGCAATAGCTCTGTTCTTACCCTTCTCGGGGCGCGCGCCTTTGCTGTAAGTGAGGTCAAGGGAGTCTGCGTCCCAGCCGGCATCGTTCAACTGCTGGTCGATCAAAATGCGGGTGAGGTCTTCCGAGAGATCAAAATTGCTGCTGGCCTGCTGAGTTTTCTGTGCAACCAGTTTGCTGGCCTGTGGCTGTGCGGCCAGTTTTTTCTGCAGTGCTTTGAGGCTTTGCTCATGTTCGGCGCGCATTTTATGCAAAGCGGCTTCGTGCTCTGCAGCCAGCTGTTTATGGCCTTTAGACTCGGCGGCCATCTGCCCGGCGAGTACAGCATATTCTTCGGCTTCACATTTGAGCAGTTCGGCGAGTTGCTGGTTACTTTCCAGTTGCTGACTGGATTCGCTGAGTTGCGCTCTGAGTTGTTCTATCTTGCTTTGTAACTCGCGCAGAGGAGTACTGGGGTCGCTGGGTGTGACAAAAGGGCCCGGCTTAAAAGCATTGGCTCTTTTGCCGAAGGACTGGTGATACCAGATGGCCAAGGCTCGACCCACCTTTAGCCCATCCATGGCTTCACGGTGTTGGGTGCGGAATTGGTGGACGGCTTTGTTCCCTTCAACGCGTAAGGTATGAAACAAGCTGCGTATATTTTGATCCAGTTGGATCTCACGGCCGAGCTTGTAGAGCAATTCAGATTGGGGGGTATTGGCATCAAATTCGATGCCAGAGCGGCCGGCCAGGTCTTGGGCCAGGGCTTCACCCAATTGGCGCAGTTTGATCAGCGTGGTGTTGGGATCACTGGCAAATGTTTGCTCGGCTGTGCTCGCAAGTTGAAGGAAAACGGGATCGTGTTCCTGGAGAAAAGCGAAGTTGCTGCTGGCGGCCATGGTCGATCCTTCGGTTGCGTATCCAGTCAGGGCAAAAAAGTTGATGAATTATGCGTAAGTGCCAGCAGCTTAAACAAGGTGAGTCGCGCAGATTGGTGGCATTGTGCTATTTGTGCTTCGAAGCAAAGTTTGGGCTTGTGGCTACGATAGCGCGAGGGAAGAGCCTTTCTCCGCTTGCAGCCTGAGGTATCGGGTTCTAAGGAACGATCATTTATTTATTGCAAGTTGTATTGGCCGAGTAGATATCGGGCACCGCGCCCAGCCCCAAGTAGCCCACCGCGCTGACTACGCGGTAGTACATATGCAAGTTAGTACGCCGGGTCAGCGCGCATACCAACATTTGTGCGCCCAAAAACCGAATACAACGACTGAAAAGGCACAGTAAATCAATCTGCTGAGTTTTCCGATGGTTTATGCGCTACAGGCTCATACCCCGCGTTTTTTTCAGCACATGACCGCTCGTCAGGAAGCCTTTAGAAACGCAGGCGAAAGCCGATGCCTCTATCACGCGCTTCCTATCCCTTGGTATCCCCCATGTTTAACAAACGCTTGAAACAGGAGCTGTCAGCTCTTCGCGAAGAACTGTCCTCAATTCAGCAAATCAAAGACAGCCTGGAGAGCGAAATGCTCTGCATGAGCCTGGACCCGGATGGGCGGGGCGAGTCGGTTAATGGCAACTTCACTCACGACATGAACTACTCGGGCAGCCAGCTCCTGGGGCGGCATATTGATGAGTTGGTGCCGGCTCACTTAAAGCATGACGAGCATCATCTGCGGTTTAAAAATGCCATGAACCGTGGTGAGCATTACAGCGGCACCGTGCGTTTGCTCCGGGGTAATGGGCAGGAAGCCTGGCTGCGCTCAATCATGCAGCCGGTGCGCAACTCCAGCGGTCAGATTTTGCGCATCTCGATTTTTTCCAGCGACCTGACTCGCACCATCGAAGCCTCGCGTGACCACGAAAACCTGATGGACGCGCTGATGCGTTCAACCGCCGTTATCGAGTTCAATCTCAAGGGTGAAGTGCTCACGGCCAACGACCGTTTCCTGCGGGGCATGGGGTACTCGCTGGCGCAGATTCAGGGGCGGCATCACCGTATGTTCTGTACCTCGCAAGAGCAGAGCAGCGCTGAATATGAAGTCTTCTGGAAGCGCTTGAACGCGGGTGAGTTTGTCGCCGATCGTTTTAAGCGCATTGACAGCCAGGGGCGTGAAGTCTGGCTTGAGGCTTCCTACAACCCGGTGCGCGACGCCAATGACAACCTTTATAAAGTGGTGAAATTCGCCACCGTCATCACCGACCAAGTGCAGCAGGAACAAGCCGTGTCCGAGGCGGCGGGGATTGCCTACAGCACCTCGTTGCACACCGACAACAGCGCTCAACGCGGGACTATCGTTGTGACACAAGCGGTCGATGTGATGCGTGAGCTGGCCAAGCACATGCAGCAAGCGGGCGATGGCATCGAAGCACTGAACGATCAGTCACAGGTCATTGGCAGCATCGTCAAAACCATCAGCGCGATTGCCGAGCAAACCAACTTGCTGGCGCTTAACGCCGCGATTGAAGCCGCTCGCGCGGGTGAGCAAGGGCGTGGCTTTGCCGTGGTGGCCGATGAAGTGCGCCAACTGGCTTCGCGCACCAGCAAGGCCACCGAAGAAATCATCTCTGTGGTGCGTAAGAACCAAGACATGGCAAGCCATGCCGTGGCATTGATTGCCGATGGCAAACGGCAAGCCGAAGAGGGCCTGTCTCTGGCCGCGGAAGCCGGCACGGTGATTGTCGAAATTCAGGATGGCGCGAAAAAGGTGGTAGATGTCGTAGGGCGATTTGCTAATCAGCTATCAGCCTAAGACTTGATCTGCGTAGGGCATGGACCAACAAAAATAACCTTTGGTGTCCGAAAAGTCGCTGGCGAGGCGTAAACTCTGGGCTTTCCTGAAGGAGTTTCTATGAGTCTTTACCAGCCTGGCATCCTCGCCAAACCCGTGCCGCCGCAGGCGCGCTATATGTTTTTCGCCCTCAAGTCTGTAGAGGCACTGCCGACTGCACTCGACACGCTGTCGCAGTGGGTAGACGGCAAAAGCGTTGTAGCAGGCTTGGGTTCACCGCTGGTACTGGCCTTGGGTGCAAAAGTGCAGGGCTTGCGCGTGTTCCCGGCACTCAACGCGGTGGTTGAAAACCCATCGACCCAGCACGCCCTGTGGCTGTGGTTGCTGGGTGATGATCGCGGCGAGTTGCTGCACCGCAGCCAGGCCATCGAAGTGGCGCTGGCGCCAGCCTTCAACCTGCTGCAAGTCACCGAAGGCTTTCGCTACAGCACCGATCGTGACCTGACCGGCTATGAAGACGGCACTGAAAACCCGGTGGATGAAGCGGCGATCAACGCCGCAGTCGTTGCTAGCGCCGGGCCCGGCCTGGACGGCGGCGTGTTTGTCGCTGTGCAGCAGTGGCAGCACGACCTGAACGGCTTTGCAGCCCGCCCGCAATCCGAACAGGACAACATGATTGGCCGTCGCAAAAGCGACAACGAAGAACTCGACGACGCGCCGGAATCGGCCCACGTCAAACGCACCGCTCAAGAAAGCTTCTCGCCTGAGGCCTTCACCGTGCGTCGCTCTATGCCTTGGACTGAAAACGGCAAATCGGGGCTGATGTTTGTTTCTTTCAGCCGCGCTCTGAGTGCATTTGAAGTTCAACTGCGTCGCATGAGCGGCATGGAAGACGGCATCGTTGATGCGCTCTACAGCTTTAGTCGCCCGTTGAACGGTGGCTACTACTGGTGCCCACCGCTTAAAGACGGCCGTCTGGATTTGAGCGTTCTGCGCCCGGCATAACGCCAAGCCAAGAGCCCTGGAGCAAAACCCCTTTTTTGCTCCAGTTCACACTGCCAGTGGTTTCAGGAAATGCTCAGACCGACTGGAGATCAGATTATGCCGGACAGGGCTGTCGCGCCGGATCAAGAACTATGGCGTCCATGGACGCCCGCTGAGTTGGCTGCTCGCCTGAAGACCGTCTCGCTTCCATGGTGCGTTGTCGGCGGCTGGGCGCTTGATCTATGGCTCGGTGAAAAGACCAGGGAACATGACGATATAGAGTTCACGATGTTGCGAGATGATTTCCCGGAATTTCGGCACGCGTTTAGCGATCTCGACATGTACACCGTGAGGGATGGAGTGCTCACCTTTCTCCCCGCGGGTCATGTCCCAGGAATGGACATCCAGCAGGTGTGGTGTTTCGATCCAGTTGCTCAAGCTTGGCGGGTGGACATGATGATTGAATCTGGAAGTCCCGAAGAATGGGTTTACAAACGGGATGTGTCTATCCGCTTTCCCCGTACAGAAATGTTGTGTTTGAGCCGTGAAGGCATTCCATATTTAAGGCCTGCGGCGATCCTCTTGTTCAAATCCCTGCGCGTGCGGCCCAAAGATGAAGAAGACTTTCATAAGACCTTGCCGACACTGCCCGATGTGGAAGTGGCGTGGCTGAGACAGCATTTGCTGAAGCTTCATCCGGGGCATCACTGGATAAACCTTTTGTGACCGCTATAGATCAACACTGCCTCAATATGAAGCGTTAGACGTGAGGGCTAATGTTTCTCAATGGTGGGCAGATGCTGTAAGTGGAGCGGCAGGGGAAAATCATCAGGCACAAAAAAGCCCGCACTAGGCGGGCTTTCTCGTTGGTTTCATTTCACCTTGCGATGTTGTGAAACCGGTGTTTGGTGGCTACACAGGGACTTGAACCCCGGACCCCAGCATTATGAATGCTATGCTCTAACCAACTGAGCTATGTAGCCAATGGCGCGCATTATTCCCTCGTATGGGGGATGTGTCAAGCAAATATCTGAAACTTTTCTCTGTTCTATCAAACGCTTAAGGTTTTTCGGCCTTCGGATGGCAATAACTTGTAAAAAAGTGGCACATTGGCGGACCTGCACGTGCATTCATCGGTTGTCCGGAAACCCTTATGGCTCTTAGCAACGCTCAAATAAAAACAACGTCTGACACCCAACTCCCTCAATCTAGCCCACTCGTTATGCGCATTATCGGCGCTGTGGCGCTGGCGCATTTGATCAATGATTTGATCCAGGCGGTACTGCCGTCGATCTATCCGATGCTCAAGGCCAACTATGACCTGACTTTTACGCAGATCGGCCTGATCACCCTCACGTTTCAACTCACCGCCTCTCTGTTGCAGCCGTGGGTTGGCTATTACACGGACCGTCACCCCAATCCGTTGTTATTGCCCGCGGGCATGGTGTGTACGCTGATCGGGATTTTGATGCTGTCCCAGGTGGGCAGTTTTCCTTTGATCCTGCTGGCGGCCGCGCTGGTTGGTGTCGGCTCGTCGACCTTTCACCCCGAAGCGTCCCGGGTGGCGAGGCTGGCGTCGGGCGGGCGTTATGGTTTGGCGCAGTCGACCTTTCAGGTGGGCGGTAATGCAGGTTCGGCGTTTGGACCTTTGTTGGCAGCAGCCATCATCATTCCTTTTGGTCAGGGCAATGTCGCCTGGTTCGGTTTGTTTGCGCTGTTTGCGGTCGGGCTGCTGTACGTCATCAGCCGCTGGTATCGCAACCACCTGAACCTGTTCAAGCTCAAAGCAGGGCAGAAGGCAACTCATGGCTTGTCCAAGCAGCGTGTCATCAGTGCATTGGTGGTGCTCGGCTTGCTGGTGTTTTCCAAGTATTTCTACATGGCCAGTCTGACCAGCTACTACACGTTCTTCCTGATTGAAAAGTTCGACGTGTCGATTGCCAGTTCGCAGATGTACTTGTTCCTGTTTTTGGGCGCGGTGGCAGCGGGCACGTTCTTTGGCGGCCCGATTGGCGACCGCATCGGCCGTAAAGCGGTGATCTGGTTCTCGATTCTGGGGGTGGCGCCGTTTACCTTGCTGCTGCCTTATGCCGACTTGTTCTGGACCAGCGTGCTCAGCGTAGTCATTGGTTTCATCCTGGCGTCGGCATTCTCGGCGATTGTGGTGTACGCCCAAGAGTTGGTGCCGGGCAATGTGGGGATGATTGCCGGTATCTTCTTTGGCCTGATGTTCGGTTTTGGCGGCATTGGCGCGGCGTTACTGGGGCACCTGGCTGACATCCATGGCATCGAGTACGTGTACACCCTGTGTTCATATCTGCCGCTTTTTGGCGTGTTGGCGATCTTTTTGCCGCGAACTAAAAAGGCCTGATCGCTCCGGTGTACGCAAAGCTCGTAGCAGTTGACGAGCTTTGCGAGGCTACGTTCGGCTGCGAAGCAGTCGTAATCCGGGCGCATTATTTCCCATCGCTTTGCGCGCTGGCACTAAAACTCTGCAGCGCGCTTTCGACGGTGCTCAAATGCTGTAGGCAGATTTGCCAAGGCGCCGACACGGCATCGGCCAATTGATTATCGGAAACGGGGATCAATACCGGCTTCTCGCCGTCGCTGGCAATCGCTGCGCAGCCGGAGGCAACGTTTGCCAGCCGCTCATGCAGCGAGGCGGGCGGAGGCCCCTGTTCTTTGCGCAATGCATCCGCAAAGGCCTCAGAGAAGAGCAGGGCGCTGGCGTACAAGCGCACGGCATGCCGTTCGTAACGACTGGCAATGTCTTTGACCTCCCGAGACACAAATCTGCCGCGCAGGGTCCAGCGCGCGGTATTGCGTGCGCTGCTGATACCGTTTTCCAAGGTAATAAGGCTGTCATGAGCGCGGGAAAAAATCAGCACGGCATTTTGCGCGTCTTTTGAGTTGTTCTCTTCGAGCGCCTTGAGGCTTTTACCGAATCCTTTGGCGAGCTTCTCCAGCAAATCCTTGGCGGAGTCATCAATGATGCCGACCGGGTTTGGGGTCAGCAGAATCTGACTGAACATCAAGCCGACCCCGGCGCCCATCACCACATCCAGCATGCGCACCACGCCTGCGTTCTCGGGGCCGACCGCCAACATCAAGATGGCCGATACGCCTGCCTGAATCGGTACTACCGGGCCCAGGCCATACAGGGCAGCAATTGCAATGGCTGAGAACGTGGCAAAACTGATGCGCAGCAACGGGTAGCCGTCGGGCAGCCAGAGCGCCGCTTCACCGATGATGATCCCGGTGGCGACACCGACCATCAACCCTACCGCTTGCTTGCCATGACTGGGCAGGCCGGGCGCAAGGCAGACGACGGCACTGATGGCGGCAAATACCGGGTGCACGTGACCAAAGAAATGCTTGGCCAGAATCCACGCCAGGGCGGCGGCGATGGCTGAGGCCAGGGCGTCGCGCCAGGCCGACGACCAGCGAAAGGTTATGCGTTCGATCAATGGGGCGGTAAAGCGATTGAAGAACACCTTGGCGAGCATTGAGACTCCCGTCATTCAGTCTGAAGTTATGCGACTAACCATAGACCGTTTGCTCGACAGAGTGTTCGTATTCAACGGGTGCGCCTCTCTAGTCGCACCTGAATTGGCTTTATAAAACTTAGACCAAAAAAAACCGCGCCTGAGCGCGGTTTTCTGTACGTGTGGTGTTTTACACGTTGAAGCGGAAGTGCAGGACGTCGCCGTCTTTAACGATGTAGTCCTTGCCTTCCAGACGCCATTTTCCGGCTTCTTTCGCGCCAGCTTCACCCTTGTACTGGATGAAGTCGTCGTAGGCGATAACTTCGGCACGGATAAAGCCTTTTTCGAAGTCGGTGTGGATCACGCCAGCTGCTTGCGGGGCGGTCGCGCCTACTTTTACGGTCCAGGCGCGTACTTCTTGAACGCCGGCGGTGAAGTAGGTTTGCAGGTTGAGCATTTCGTAACCGGCACGGATCACACGGTTCAGGCCAGGCTCTTCAAGGCCCAGGGCTTCAAGGAACATGTCCTTTTCTTCGCCGTCGTCGAGTTCGGCAATCTCGGCTTCGATCTTGTTGCAGACCGGAACCACGATGGCGCCTTCTTCTTCGGCAATGGCCAGCACCACGTCGAGCAACGGGTTGTTCTCAAAACCGTCTTCAGCCACGTTGGCGATGTACATCACCGGCTTGGTGGTCAGAAGGTGGAAGCCCTTGATGATTTGTTTCTCATCGGCGTCCATGTTCTTGATCAGACTGCGTGCTGGCTTGCCCAAGGTGAAGTGAGCAATCAGTTGCTCCAGCAGGGCTTTCTGAGCGACGGCTTCTTTGTCACCGCCTTTGGCGTTGCGCGCGACTTTCTGCAGTTGCTTTTCGCAGCTGTCGAGGTCGGCAAAGATCAGCTCAAGGTCGATGATTTCGATGTCGCGCTTAGGGTCAACGCTGTTGGAAACGTGAATCACGTTTTCGTCTTCAAAGCAGCGGACCACGTGAGCGATGGCATCGGTCTCGCGGATGTTGGCCAGGAACTTGTTGCCCAGGCCTTCACCTTTCGACGCGCCAGCTACCAGGCCCGCGATGTCAACGAATTCCATCGTGGTTGGCAGGATGCGCTGAGGGTTAACGATGGCCGCCAGTGCTGCCAGACGCGGATCCGGCATCGGCACGATACCGGTGTTCGGCTCGATCGTGCAGAAGGGGAAGTTCTCAGCCGCAATACCGGATTTGGTCAGGGCGTTGAACAGGGTGGACTTGCCGACGTTAGGCAGGCCGACGATGCCGCAGTTAAATCCCATGGTGTTTTCCCCGAGGAGTAGAGTCAGGCCTTCTGGCTGTGCAGGTTTTTCATCGCACGGTTCCATTCCCCGGCGAGGATATCCGGCAGCACGCCGAGGGCAAAATCGATGCTGGCGTCCAGTTTTTCCTGCTCGGCGCGTGGCGCACGACCCAGGACAAAGTTGGACACCATGCTCGCGACGCCTGGGTGGCCAATGCCGAGCCGCAGACGGTAGAAATTATTGTTGTTTCCCAGTTGCGCAATGATGTCACGCAAGCCGTTATGACCCCCATGGCCGCCGCCCAGCTTGAGCTTGGCAACACCCGGTGGGAGATCGAGTTCGTCGTGGGCCACCAATATGGATTCCGGCGCAATGCGGTAGAAACCGGCAAGCGCCGCAACGGCCTGGCCGCTTCGGTTCATATAGGTGGTGGGAATCAACAGACGAACATCCTGACCTTGATGGCTGAAACGCCCGGTCAGGCCAAAATATTTGCGATCAGCAACGAGATTGACGCCGTTTGCCGATGCGAGACGCTCAACAAAAAGGGCCCCTGCGTTATGCCGGGTCTGTTCGTATTCGGTGCCTGGATTTCCCAGGCCAACGATCAGTTTTATGGCGGTCACGACAAGGGCCCTTCTGTGGAGTTGTGGATAACATCGCCGCTGACAGTAGCGGCGAAAACGAACAAAAAAGCGGGTTTACGTGAGTAAACTTCGCGATCTTGTCCGCTTTACTCGCTGCGTGTTAGCTCGCGATGTTTCTCAGAACTCCGAAAGCAGAGTAATGAATTACTCGGCTTCTGGTGCTACACGCGGAGCGTGAACGTTGGCTACTGCCAAGTCGTTACCGTGTGCCAGAGCTACGAACTCAACGCCTTTAGGAGCGGTGATGTCCGACAGGTGAATGATCGCGCCGACTTCAGCGTTAGCCAGGTCAACTTCGATGAATTCAGGCAGGTCTTTTGGCAGGCAGGAAACTTCGATTTCCGCGATAACGTGCGAGATCTCGCCGCCTTTCTTGATCGGAGCAGCTTCACCAACAAAGTGAACTGGAACGATTGCAGTCAGCTTTTGACCAGCAACAACGCGCACGAAGTCAGCGTGCATCACGTGGCCTTTAGCCGGGTGACGCTGCAGAGCTTTGATGATTACGTTTTGCTTAACGCCGCCAACGGTCAGTTCGATAACGTGGCTGTAAGCAGCTTCGTTTTCGAGCAGTTTGGCAACTTCTTTAGCCAGCATGCTGATGGATTCAGGGGCTTTGTCGCCACCGTAAACTACAGCTGGAACCAGGCTTGCGAGACGACGCAGGCGGCGGCTCGCACCTTTCCCCAGGTCGGAACGCACTTCAGCATTCAGAGTAAAATCGTTCATGTTGTATCTCCAAAATATCCACATCCGCCCTAGCGTTTGCGACCAGCGCTATGGACGGTATGGGCAAAAAAGCCCCGCCCCAACAGAATGCTGGGGCGAGGCGCTTTTCGTCAGCAGATGTCTGAGAAGGGCAGGGCCCTTAACGGAACATCGCGCTGATCGATTCTTCGTTGCTGATGCGGCGAACCGCTTCAGCCACAACCGGTGCGATATCCAGTTGACGGATACGCGAACAGGCTTGTGCGGCTGCGGACAGCGGAATGGTGTTAGTCACCACCAGCTCGTCCAGCATGGAATTTTCGATATTCTCGATTGCCCGACCCGACAGCACAGGGTGTGTGCAGTAGGCGAACACTTTGGCAGCACCATGCTCTTTCAAGGCTTTAGCCGCGTGGCACAGAGTGCCGGCGGTATCGACCATGTCATCAACCAAAATACAGGTACGCCCTTCGACATCACCAATGATATGCATCACTTCCGAGTGATTGGCTTTCTCACGGCGTTTGTCGATGATCCCCAGATCCACGCCCAAGGATTTGGCAACAGCACGTGCACGCACGACGCCGCCGATATCCGGGGACACAATCATAAGGTTCTCAAAGCGCTGATCTTCGATGTCATCCACCAAAACTGGGGAGCCATAGATGTTATCTACAGGAATATCGAAGAAGCCCTGAATCTGGTCAGCATGCAAATCAACCGTGAGAACACGATCGATGCCGACTACGGTAAGCATGTCAGCAACAACTTTTGCGCTGATAGCCACACGTGCGGAACGCGGACGGCGATCCTGACGGGCATAACCAAAGTAAGGAATAACAGCAGTAATACGAGTCGCTGAGGAGCGGCGGAAGGCATCAGCCATCACGACGAGTTCCATCAGGTTATCGTTGGTCGGAGCACAAGTCGGCTGAATGATGAAAACGTCTTTACCGCGGACATTTTCATTAATCTCAGCGGTAATCTCGCCGTCGGAAAACTTACCGACAGAAATGTCACCGAGTGGGATATGCAGCTGACGTACGACACGCCGAGCCAGATCGGGGTTAGCGTTCCCCGTAAAGACCATCATCTTGGACACGCGCAGTACCTGAAGGCTGAGGGTAACCTGGATGAGTATAAGAAATGGCAGGGGCGGCTGGATTCGAACCAACGCATGGCAGGATCAAAACCTGCTGCCTTACCGCTTGGCGACGCCCCTGTATCTGTTGCTACGAGTACCGTGTACCCGTTTCCTGTGACAGATTCTGTAGCGTGCGATGCAATATCGAAACATTGCTTCCTTTGGCTACAAACCCTGTAAGGGTGTCTGTCAGAAGGTGCAGCACTTTATCAGCACTTGCTTCGTTTGGGAAGGCCCCAAATATACAACTTCCAGTTCCAGTTAATTTTGCTTCGGTATATTTACCTAGCAAATTCAAAGCTTTACGTACATCTGGGTAAAGCTCCGTTACCACTGCTTCGCAGTCGTTTCGGCTGTTTCCCTTGGGAACGGGGCGCACTTTAATGGGCAAAGAGTCACGTGTCAACAAAGGATGTGAAAAAATTTCTGCTGTGCTTACAGAGACTTGCGGCACAAGTACCACGTACCAGGGTTCTTCCGGGTCAACGGGGGTAAGAATCTCGCCAATACCTTCAGCGAAAGCGGCGTGTCCACGAACGAAAACCGGAACGTCAGCGCCGAGGCTCAGGCCCAGTGCGGCCAGTTGGTCTTCATTCCAGTTCAGCTGCCAAAGGTGGTTGAGCCCCAGCAAGGTGGTGGCCGCATTTGAACTGCCGCCGCCGATGCCGCCGCCCATGGGCAATATCTTATTGATCCAGATGTCGATGCCAAGCCGGCAACGGGATTGCTGTTGCAATTTTTTCGCGGCTTTCACGATCAGGTTGTCGTCATGCGCCACGCCGGGGAACTCGGTGTGCAGACAAATAACCCCGTCATCACGCACGGCGAAGCGCATTTCATCGCCGTAATCGAGAAATTGAAACAGGGTTTGCAGTTCGTGATAGCCGTCTTCGCGACGACCCAGAATGTGCAGCATCAAATTCAGTTTTGCCGGAGAGGGCAAAACCAGTGCCTCTTTTTGCATCTTTATTGTCCCAACTGACGTGGCTGCCAATCCTTCACGACCAGCGTGACGTCCAGATCTGTGCCATGCAGTTTGACCCGCTCAGGCAGCCAGAAGCCGTTTTGTTCAACGTAGCTCAAATATTCGATTTGCCAGCCATCTTGTTCCAGGCTCGCCAGGCGGCTATCGGCGTTCAAGGTCACACGGCTTTTGCTGTCAGGTGCGGGCAGACCGCGCACCCACCAGACCAAATGCGACACCGGCAAACTCCAGCCTAATTGCTCGCCCAGCAGTTCTTCCGGGGTTGCGGCTTCGTAGCGACCTTGGCTGGCCACTTCCAGGCTGACATTTCCCGGGCGGCCGGTCAGGCGGGCGGCGCCTCGACCCAGCGGCCCGGAAAGGCGAATGTCGTAATAGTCCTGGCGCTGTAGCCAGAACAGCGTCGCGCTGCCGGAATCTTTAGGGGCGCGAATGCCAACCTTGCCGTTGATTTGCCAGCCGTCGAGTTGGCTCAATTGCTGTTTGTGTTGCGACCACAAGGCAGGGCTGCCGTGGCCTTCAACCGATTCGCGAGCGCCGAAGCCCGCGCAACCGGCGAGCAAGGCGATCAGGCTAAAGGCGATCAGGTGGCGTAAATGACGAAGAAGCATAATTTAAAGAGTCTCGGATCCGGTCAGGCGCAGGACTGTTTTGCGCAGAATAGGGCTGTCAGGATTGTCTTTCAGAAACGTTGCCCAAATTTGTTTGGCTTCACGCTGTTTGCCATTGGCCCACAACACTTCACCCAAATGCGCCGCCACTTCCTGGTCGGGGAAGCGCTCCAGCGCCTGGCGCAGCAAGCGTTCGGCTTCATCCAGATTGCCAAGGCGGAAATTCACCCAGCCCAGGCTGTCGAGCACGGCCGGATCATCCGGGTTCAAGTCGTAGGCTTGCTGGATCAACGCTTTGGCTTCGGCGTAGCGGGTGGTGCGATCCGATAGCGTATAGCCCAGCGCATTCAAGGCCATGGCATTGTCAGGTTCGCGCTGGATGATGGTGCGTAAATCGCGCTCCATCTGTTGCAGGTCGTTTCGCTTTTCGGCCAGCATGGCGCGTGAGTACAGCAGGTTCAGGTCGTCGGGGTATTGCTTGACGGCTTGTTGCAGGACGTTCCAGGCGCGATCTGTCTGATTATTCGCAGACAGGGTTTCGGCTTCAATCAGATACAGCTGAATCGCATAGTCCGGTTGGGCATCGCGGGCCGCCGCCAGTTTTTGCGACGCTTCTGCGCCACGGCCATGGCTGATCAAGATGTCGGCCTGGCGCAATTGCGCGGGCAGGTAGTCGTTGCCGGGACCTACCAAGGCGTATTCGATAAGCGCGCCCTGAGGGTCATTGCGTTCTTCAGCGATGCGGCCCAAGTTCACATGCGCCGAGTCGACGTGGCTGTCCCGGTCGATCAGCTCTTGCAGATAGCCTTCTGCCTCGTCCCACTGTTTGCCTTCAAGGCACACCAGCGCCAAGGAGAAACGCAGTTCATCGTCTTCCGGGTATTGCTGAACCAGGCTGGCGAACTGGATTTTGGCTTCGGGTATGCGGTTTTGCTCGACCAGCGTACGGGCGTAGGTGAGCCCCAGTCGCTTGTCGTCTGGGTATTGGCGAATGGTTTTTTGCAGCAGCGGCAGCGCCTCGTCACCGCGATTGAGGCTTTGCAGCAAACGGGCGCGCAGCAGAATCGGGGCTAATTCACCGTCGTGCGGTGGATTTTTTTCCAGCAGCTTCAAGGCCCCGGCAGCGTCACCGTCCTGTTGCATCAGCAAGGCTTTGCCGAAGATCAGTTGGTCATTGTCCGGGTGCTTGACCAGCAAGCGATCAAAACTGTTTTGCAGGCCTGCACGCGTGTCAGCATCGGTTTCGAGGGCCGACAAGGCTAAAAAGTCGAAGTGCGTATCGCCCTTGGCTTGCAGGACTTTTTCCATGTAGACCATGGAATCGTCATAGCGGCCATTGCGTGCCAACTGAATGGCCGCAGCGCGCTGCGCCTCAAGGTCATCAGGTGCGTTTCGTGCCCAGATCAGCGACGTATCAAGGGCTGCCTGATCGGCGCCCAGGTACTCGGCAATACGAAAAGCGCGCTCGGCAACACCCGGATCTTGTGTATTGATGGCCTGAGTCACGTAGTTATCGAGCGCGATATCCAGGCGATTGCGCTGGCCGGCCAACTCTGCGCTCAGCAAGCTGAACAGCGTTTCTTCGCTGAACGAGCTATAGACCGTGGGCTTTTGCGGGACTGAGGCCGTGTCTTCGGCCACAGATGAATCATCCGGGGACGTGGGAGCCAAGGCTTGGCAGCCACTCAGGAGGACGAGAGCAAGGAGCAACGCGGAGGATCTATTCATATAAGAGAAGGGCGACTTACCTGCGGTCTGGGCATCATGACACATGCGATGACGCAAACCCTAGCGGCTGCGACTATCGTTATAAGGGTCTGATGGTACGAGAGAAGAGGAGTTCAACAGACGTTAACTATAGAGACAATAGTCAGCAATGGTTGTTCTCGATCTGACGAAGTAGGACAATTGCCGGCTTCTCGTCATCATCAGCGATCTTGAATGGCCTTCCTCGCACTCGGTATTAACCACAAGACTGCTTCAGTAGACGTCCGCGAGCGCGTGGCTTTTACTCCAGAGCAGTTGGTTGAAGCCTTGCAGCAGCTCTGCCGCCTCACCGACAGTCGCGAAGCTGCGATCCTCTCCACCTGCAATCGCAGCGAGCTTTACCTCGAACAGGACCAGCTCAGCGCTGATACTGTGCTGCAATGGCTGGCCCAATTTCACAATCTGAGCATCGAAGAGCTGCGTGCGTGCGCTTACATCCATGAGGATGATGCGGCCGTTCGTCACATGATGCGCGTGGCATCCGGTCTCGATTCGCTGGTGTTGGGCGAGCCGCAAATTCTCGGCCAGATGAAATCTGCCTACGCCGTTGCACGTGAGGCTGGTACCGTCGGGCCGCTGTTGGGGCGTCTGTTTCAAGCGACTTTCAATTCGGCCAAGCAAGTGCGCACCGACACCGCCATTGGTGAAAACCCGGTGTCCGTCGCGTTTGCTGCCGTGAGCCTGGCCAAACAGATTTTCAGCGACTTGCAGCGCAGCCAGGCATTGCTGATCGGGGCGGGCGAGACCATCACCCTGGTCGCCCGTCACCTGCATGATCTGGGGGTAAAACGCATCGTGGTGGCTAACCGTACCTTGGAGCGGGCCAGCACGCTGGCCGAACAGTTCGGCGCCCACGCCGTGCTGCTGTCTGATATTCCTCAAGAGTTGGTGCACAGCGACATCGTGATCAGTTCCACGGCCAGCCAATTGCCGATCCTGGGCAAAGGCGCGGTTGAAAGCGCCTTGAAGTTGCGCAAGCACAAACCTATTTTCATGGTCGATATTGCTGTTCCCCGCGATATCGAACCTGAAGTTGGCGAGTTGGACGACGTTTACCTCTATACCGTCGATGACCTGCACGAAGTGGTGGCCGAAAATCTCAAGAGTCGCCAGGGCGCAGCCCAAGCGGCTGAAGAGTTGGTCAGCATTGGCGCCGAAGACTTTATGGTGCGTTTGCGTGAATTGGCGGCCGTTGATGTGCTCAAGGCCTACCGCCAGCAAAGCGAACGCCTGCGCGACGAAGAACTGCAAAAGGCCCAACGGTTGCTCGCCAATGGCAGCAACCCGGAAGATGTGCTGATACAACTGGCGCGTGGCCTGACGAATAAATTGCTTCACGCACCCAGCGTGCAGCTGAAAAAGCTTTCCGCCGAAGGCCGCCTTGATGCGCTGGCCATGGCCCAAGAACTTTTTGCCCTCGGTGAGGGCTCATCGGATAGCTCTGCGGATAAAAAACTGTAATGAAAGCGTCACTGCTTAATAAGCTGGACATCCTCCAGGATCGTTTTGAAGAACTGACCGCCTTGCTTGGCGATGGCGAAGTTATTTCGGACCAAACCAAATTCCGCGCCTATTCCAAGGAATACGCAGAAGTTGAGCCCATTGTTGCCGTCTACGGGCAGTGGCTCAAAGTGCAATCCGACCTTGAAGGCGCCCAGGCGCTGCTCAAGGACAACGACCCTGACATGCGCGAAATGGCCGTTGAAGAGGTTCGCGAGGGCAAAGAACAGCTGAGTGAGCTGGAAAAAGACCTGCAACGCATGCTACTGCCTAAAGACCCGAATGACGGGCGCAACGTCTTCCTCGAAATTCGCGCAGGCACCGGCGGCGATGAAGCGGCTATTTTTGCGGGCGATCTGTTTCGCATGTACTCCCGTTACGCCGAGCGTCGTGGCTGGCGGGTAGAAATTCTGTCTGAAAGCATCGGCGAGCATGGCGGTTATAAAGAAGTCATCGCCCGTGTCGAAGGTGAGAATGTTTACGGCAAGCTGAAGTTCGAGTCGGGTGTACACCGCGTACAGCGAGTGCCTGCGACAGAATCCCAAGGCCGTATCCACACCTCGGCGTGTACCGTTGCCGTATTGCCAGAGCCGGACGAGCAGGAAGCGATCGAGATCAACCCGGCCGATTTGCGTGTCGACACCTACCGTTCTTCGGGGGCGGGCGGTCAGCACGTCAACAAAACCGACTCTGCGATTCGTATCACTCACTTGCCTTCGGGCATTGTGGTGGAGTGCCAGGAAGAGCGTTCCCAGCATAAAAATCGGGCGCGGGCGATGTCCTGGCTTTCAGCTAAATTGAATGACCAGCAAACCAGTGCCGCGGCCAATGCCATTGCCAGCGAGCGCAAATCGCTGGTGGGTTCGGGGGATCGCTCCGAGCGCATCCGCACTTACAATTTTGCGCAAGGCCGGGTAACCGACCATCGTGTGAACTTGACCTTGTACTCGCTGGATGACGTATTGGCAGGCGGTGTTGATGCCGTTATTGAGCCGTTGTTAGCCGAATTTCAGGCTGATCAACTGACAGCCCTGGGTGAATAAATGACCATTATTGCCAGTTTGTTACGTGCCGCTGAACTGCCTGATTCGCCAACGGCCCGTCTGGACGCTGAGCTGTTATTGGCAGCTGCCTTGGGAAAATCTCGCAGCTACCTGCACACCTGGCCCGAGAAAATTGTCAGCAGCGAGGCGGCGTTAACCTTCGCCGAATTTCTGCTGCGACGCCGTGCGGGTGAGCCCGTGGCCTACATTTTGGGCCAGCAAGGCTTCTGGAAACTGGACCTGGAAGTGGCGCCGCACACGCTGATTCCACGCCCTGACACCGAACTGCTGGTTGAAACGGCGCTGGACTTGCTGCCCGAAACCCCGGCCCGCGTGCTGGACCTGGGCACCGGCAGCGGGGCGATTGCCTTGGCACTGGCCAGTGAACGTGCTGCCTGGCACGTCACGGCGGTTGATCGAATCCTCGAAGCCGTGGCGCTTGCCGAGCGCAATCGCCAGCGTCTGCAACTTGAAAACGTCACCGTGCTCACCAGTCATTGGTTCAGCGCGCTGGCCGATCAACGCTTTGATCTGATCATCAGCAACCCGCCGTACATTGCCACGGGCGACGTGCACCTGGCCGAGGGCGACGTGCGCTTCGAGCCAGAAAGCGCCCTGGTGGCTGGAGCCGATGGCCTCGACGACATCCGCGACATTATCGCCGCTGCCCCGCAGCACCTGAATGCGGGAGGCTGGTTGATGCTTGAGCACGGCTACGATCAGGCCACCGCCGTTCGCGCCTTGTTGCAAGGTGCAGGGTTTGAGCACGTTGAAAGCCGCAAAGACCTGGGCACCCACGAGCGCATCACGTTGGGCCGCCTGCCGTGCTGACCGATCAGGAGCTGTTGCGCTATAGCCGACAGATTTTGTTGCAACAAGTCGACATCGATGGCCAGCTCACGCTGAAAAACAGCCGTGCACTGATCGTCGGTCTGGGCGGACTGGGCTCGCCCGTTGCGCTCTACCTGGCGGCGGCGGGTGTTGGTGAATTGCATCTGGCCGATTTCGACAGCGTCGACGTGACCAACCTGCAGCGCCAGATCATCCATGACACCGCTAATGTCGGCGAGAGCAAAGTGGACTCGGCCTCACGCCGCCTGCGCCTGCTCAACCCCGAAATAAACGTCATCGTGCACCGTTCGGCGCTGGATGCAGACTCGCTGGACGAGGCCGTCTCAGCCGTGGACGTGGTGCTTGATTGCTGCGACAACTTTGCCACCCGAGAAGCGGTCAACCGCGCCTGTGTCAGCGCCCGCAAGCCCTTGGTCAGCGGGGCCGCGATTCGCCTTGAAGGGCAGTTGTCGGTATTTGACCCTCGCCAGCCCGCCAGCCCCTGTTACCACTGTTTATACGGGCACGGCAGCGACGATGAATTGACCTGTAGCGAAGCCGGGGTAATAGGCCCGCTGGTTGGGTTGGTCGGCAGCCTGCAAGCCCTCGAGGCGCTTAAAGTGCTGGCCGGTTTTGGTGAACCTCTCGTCGGGCGTCTGTTATTGATTGATGCCTTGAGTACGCGGTTTCGCGAGTTGCGGGTCAAGCGCGACCCGGCTTGCAGCGTATGCGGTACGGCCCATGAGTGACGCGCCGATTGGTGTGTTCGACTCCGGCATCGGCGGCCTGTCGGTGCTGCATGAAATCAGCCAGTTGTTGCCCAATGAATCGCTGCTGTACGTGGCGGATTGCGGGCATATCCCCTATGGCGAGAAAAGCCCGGAATTCATTCGTCAGCGCTGTGCGGTCATCGCTGATTTTTTCCAGCGCCAAGGGGCCAAGGCGTTGGTGCTGGCGTGTAACACCGCGACAGTGGCGGGCGTGGCGGATTTGCGTCAGCGTTACCCGGACTGGCCCATGGTCGGGATGGAGCCCGCAGTCAAACCTGCGGCAGCGGCCACCCGCAGCGGCGTGGTGGGCGTGCTCGCCACCACCGGCACCTTGCAAAGCGCTAAATTCGCCGCCTTGCTTGATCGCTTTGCCAGCACGGTAAATGTCATCACCCAGCCATGCCCAGGCTTGGTGGAACTGATCGAGACCGGCGACCTGCACAGCGAAGACTTGCGTACGCTGCTGCGCGGTTATGTCGAGCCGCTGCTGGCAGCAGGTTGCGACACCATCATCCTCGGATGCACGCATTACCCTTTTCTCAAGCCTCTGCTCAGTCAGATGCTCCCGCCTTCGATCATTCTGATCGACACTGGCGCCGCCGTGGCCCGTCAACTTCAGCGTTTGCTGGATGAACGCGGGTTACTGGCGACAGGTCCTGCGCGTGAAACGCAGCTGTGGACCAGTGCTTCGCCGGACAATCTAAGAAATATCCTACCTGTGCTGTGGAATAAATCTGGTGTTGTGCGAAGCTTCGGTTTGTAAAGAAGCGTTAAAAACGCTCCAGATTTTTGAACGTTCAGAGGGTCGAAAGCTTCATGAACTCGGCCTGATGAGGCACATAACAATCGAGATCGGCTACGGGAATAGGATTTTCTTATGAAGCGTCTTTTGGGCTTGGTGGCACTGGCAACGGCTGCGTTGGGGCATAGCTACACCGCGCAAGCAGCCGGGCTTGAGTTTGGGGTGGGGCACACCAGCGAATCGACAATGACGTATCGTCTGGGCTTGAATGCCAATTGGGACAAAAGCTGGCTGCAAAGCGATGTGGGTCGTTTGACCGGTTACTGGAGCGGGGCTTACACCTACTGGGAAGGTGACAAGTCCTCTTCAAGCAGCAGCCTGTCGTTCTCGCCGGTCTTTGTGTACGAGTTTGCCGGGCAAACCGTTAAACCGTATGTGGAGGCCGGGATTGGCGTTGCGCTGTTTTCCCACACCGAAGTGGAAGGCAATAAACTGGGCACGGCCTTTCAGTTTGAAGACCGCTTGGGTGTTGGTCTGCGCTTTGCGGGTGGGCATGAAGTCGGCATTCGTGCGACTCACTATTCCAATGCTGGTTTGTCCAGCACCAATGACGGCGTAGAAAGCTACTCACTGCATTACACACTGGCGTTGTAAGCCCGCCGCCAAACCCTGTAGCGAGCGTGCTCCTGCAGGGTCGGTTCTTACCGATACGCCGTCGAAATGCCCTGGCGTTCATTCAGGCATTCAACGTCACCCATCTCGAACTCCCGGCAAATCAGCGGGCGCTTCTCATAGATGGTGCACATCATGGTGTTGCGGTCCAGGGCCGCGCACCAGCCATCGTCCAGCCGCAGCATGACCTCGCCGCCCCAATCATCGTTGTCGATAAAACGCTCGGGTACACCGGTGTCGGTGATCAGCATCACTTCCAATTGGCAGCAGCACGCCGCGCACGTCGAACAGGTGACGGCGGGTTCGGTAATTTCAGTCAGGGGGATGTTGGTCATAGGCGCGCAGTGTAAGGCAGAGTGTTGATCAGGTGTAAACGTGCTGACAAAGAGCCCTAACGTCCACCCGTAGGAGCGAGCTTGCATCGCGATCTTTTGATCTTTTGATCTTTTGATCTTTTAATGCTTTTTACCCGTCAACCATTGCAGCGTAGGGAACAACCCCGCCCACACGATGCTCAGCCCGACCAAGGTCGGCCACAGCCCTAACGGAAACTGCACCGCCCCCAAGCGTTGCCCGGCGTAATACGACAATGGCCCGCTGATTGCGCCCAATATGGCAGCTCGCCACAGAGGGTACGCCGTCCACGCCAGGCAATGCCTCAAGGTGATTGCAAAGACAGCCCACAGCACGACCAGCCACAGCGGAATCAACACACCGGGTTGCTCGAATTCAAACACCCCAGCATTGAGCAGCAAGCTGTCGAGCACCGTGCCGAGCAGGCAGACGCAAATGACCACGTGAACCTCGGCCCAGGAGCGACTTATCCACAGCAGATGAATCAGTAACGCTGCGCCGGCCAATAACAACCACGGGCTGTTGCCGCCCAGTACGCAAGCAAACCAGCCGAGTTGAAACAACCCGGCATTGGCCAACTGCTTTTTAAGCATTGAAGCGCCCAAGCAATGGCGGGTTCTGGGCAGCCGGTTTGGCCAGCAGCAATTGCGCGGTGCCGATGCTGCGCTCCAGAAAGCCACCTTCGCAGTAACACAGGTAAAACTCCCACAAGCGCAGAAAGTATTCGTCGTAGCCCATTTCGGTCAAGCGGCCGTGGGCGCGGCGAAAGTTCTCGTGCCACACGCGCAGGGTCTTGGCGTAATGCAGGCCAAAGTCCTCCATGTGCATCAGGTTCATGTCGGTGTCGCGGCCCACGATTTCGAGCATTTTTTGCACGCTGGGCAGGGCGCCGCCGGGGAAGATATAGCGCTGGATAAAGTCCACGCTGTTTTTGGCTTGCTCGTAGCGCTGGTCGCGAATGGTGATGGCTTGCAGCAGCATCAGCCCGTTGCTTTTAAGCAAATGCGAGCACTGTTTGAAATAGCTGGGCAAAAAGTGATGGCCCACGGCTTCGATCATCTCTATCGAGACCAGCTTGTCGTATTGCCCGCTCAGGTCGCGGTAATCCTCCAGCAGCAAAGTGACTTGCGCCTGTAAGCCCAGCGCTTGAACGCGGGCTTGGGTGTAGTCGAATTGTTCTTTGGATAACGTGGTCGTGGTCACTTTGCAGCCGTAATGCTGCGCGGCAAAGATCGCCATGCTGCCCCAGCCGGTGCCGATTTCGAGTAAATGATCTTCGGGCTTGAGGTCGAGCTTCTGACAGATACGTTGCAGCTTATTCAATTGCGCTTGTTCAAGGGTGTCGTCGGCGCTGAGGAACTGCGCGGCGGAATACATCATGGTCGGGTCGAGAAACTGCTCGAACATCTCATTGCCGAGGTCGTAATGCGCGGCAATGTTTTTTTGCGAGCCTTTGCGGGTATTGCGATTAACCCAGTGCAGACCGCGAATGAGCGGGCGGCCCAGGCTGGCAAGCCCGCCTTCTATTGCATCCAGCACTTGCATATTGCTCACCAGCACGCGGATCACTTTGGTCAGATCGGGTGAACTCCAGTAGCCGTGAATGAACGCCTCGCCCGCGCCAATCGAGCCATTGCTGGCGATCATTCCCCACACGCTGGGGTCGTTGATCTGTACTTCACCGATCAGCGTGGCGTGGCGGTCGCCGAACTGATGGCGCTCGTCGTTTTCGACCAGCACCAACAAGCCGTTCTTTAATTGATTGAGTTGGCGCATGACCCCGCGCCGCAGCCACATGCTGGTCAGGTTGTACGTGCTCAGGCGTGAGGTTTTGCTCACCAGGCTAGGGCTTTTCATGGCGTTTATCCTTAGGTTGCAGGGCGGCAATGCGAAAGGCGCCGTCGGCGGCCTGGTGGGAAAAAATCGGTGTGCGTTTGAGAAACAGGCGCAAGGCTTGCCAGTAAATAGCCAGGCAGGTCTTGGCGGTCATCCATGGAAACTGGCGCAAGTAGCGATGCAACCCCGCTCGGTCCAGCGTGCGGCGTTGCAGATTGAGGGTCGCGTCGAACATTTTCAGCTCGCCTTGCCAATCCGCCATGTGCACCCCGAGCCGGTCATCCGGCGGGCTGAAGCTCATGCGGTATTCCAGGTCGCGAGGCAAAAACGGCGACACATGGAATGCCTTGGCCACGGCCACGTGCTGATGGCCATCGCCCTCGGCCGGGAGCACGTAGTGATAGCGCTCGCGCCACGGGGTGTTGGTCACTTCGCACAAGATGGCTGCCAGTTGGCCATTAGCCTCGTAGCAATAAAAGAAACTCACCGGGTTAAATGACAGCCCCCAACTGCGGGCTTGGGTCAGCAAGCAGATAGCGCCCTGGGGCGTGTGCCCGAGGGCCGCTGCAACCTGCTGGCGTACTGCATCGATCAGGCGCAGACCCGTTTGCGTGTAAGTTTTAAGGTAATCGGTTTCGCGAAACGAGAACGGTGCAAAGCGGCTTTTACCGGCCAGCGGTGACAGCCCGAGTACAGCGTCTTGCTCGTCCAGGTCGAGGTAGAGCAAGCCAATGGTGTACCGGAACGCGTGAGTGGTCGGCGCAAAGCGACGATGGGCGATCCAGCCGCTGTACAGGGCGCTGTTCATAGCTGTTGACCGAAGGCTTTGGCCACACGCAGCGCGCTGACCACCCCGTCTTCATGAAAACCATTGGCCCAGTAGGCGCCGCAAAAATAGCTGTGTTGCGCGCCGTGCAGTTCTTGCCAGCGGGCTTGAGCTGCAACCGCCTCTAGACTGTATTGCGGGTGTGCATAGGTGTAACTGGCCAGCACTTTGCGTGGGTCAATGTTGGCCGTTTGGTTAAGGCTGACGCAGAACGTGGTCTCGCTCTGAATCCCTTGCAGGATGTTCATGTCGTAAGTAACGGCAGCCCGCTGGTGTCCTGCATCGCCCAAGCGGTAATTCCAACTGGCCCACGCCAATGTTCGATCGGGCAACAGGCGTGTATCGGTGTGCAATACCACGTCGTTTTCAGCGTAGGGCAGGGCGCCGAGGATGTGCTGTTCGGCGGCTGACGGGTTAGCCAGCAGCTGCAAGGCCTGATCGCTGTGGCAGGCAAAAATAACTTTGTCGAAATGTTCACTGCCAGCGGCACTGCGCACCAACGCGCCATGGTGATTGCGTTCTACCGAGGTGACTGGGCAGTTGAGGCGGATTTTGTCGGCAAAGCCTGCACTCAAGGGCTGTACATAAGCACTTGAACCGCCCTCGATCACACGCCATTGCGGGCGGTTACTGACACTCAGCAGGCCGTGGTTCTTAAAGAAGCGCACAAAGAATTGCAGTGGGAAGTCCAGCATGTCGGCCAGAGACATGGACCAGATTGCCGCGCCCATGGGCACGATGTAGTGCTCGATAAACCGGGTGCCATAGCCGCGCTGCTGGAGGTAGTCGCCCAGCCGGGTGTCGCTGGCAATACGCTGCTCTTGCAGGTCGCGAATGGCTTCGCGGTTGAAACGCAGAATATCGCGCAACATGCCCCAGAATCTGGGCGACAACAGGTTGCTGCGCTGGGCAAACAAACTATTGAGGGTGTTGCCGTTGTATTCGAGGTTGTGGCTGGCGTCGCGCACGGAAAAGCTCATTTCGGTGGCTTTTGAGCGCACGCCCAGTTGTGTCATCAACTGGATGAAGTTGGGGTAGGTCCAGTCGTTGAACACGATAAAGCCGGTATCAATCGCATAGCGCTGACCTTTAACGGTGACATTCACGGTATGGGTGTGACCGCCCACCCAATCACTGGCCTCGAACACGTGGATGTCATGTTCTTTGTGCAGTAAATAGCCACACGTCAGGCCTGAAATGCCGCTGCCAATGATCGCGATTTTCATGCTGAAGTCTCGCCAGACGTGCGTGCCAGGCGTTTGCCAATCGCCACTTGCAGGCGTTTTGGAAGGCTCGCCAAGCCTTTGAGAATGACGATAAACGCAGTGGGGAAGCTGATCTCCAGCGGGCGTTTTTCCAACCGTTGGCAAATGTGCAACGCCGCTTTAGGCGCTGACCAGCGCATCGGCATCGGGAAGTCATTTTTTTCGGTCAGCGGGGTATCAACGAAGCCAGGGCTGACCAGCGTGACGTCGATGCCTTCGTGGGCCAGGTCGATGCGTAGCGATTCGAGCAAATAGCGCAACCCGGCTTTTGACGCGCCATACGCTTGCGCCCGTGGCAGCGGCCAATACGTGACCGAGCTGACGACGCCGACCAGATGCGGTGATCTGCCAGCACGCAGCAATGGCAGCGCACTTTCGATGCAATAACTGCTGCCCAGTAAATTGGTGCTCACCACCCGCTCGATCACTCGGGCGTCAAACTGACGAACGTCGACGTATTCACAGCTCCCGGCATTCAGGATGACGGTGTCCAGCGCGCCCCAGGTTTGCGCGATGGTCATGCCTATTTCACGCACTTGCAGGTGATCGGTCATGTCGCCGGGAACCAGCAGAACCTTGCCGGGAAAGCGCTCGGAGAGTTCGGTCAGTGGCCCCAGCGTGCGGGCGCTCAAGGCTAAAAGGGCGCCGCGTTGCAGCAGCTCTTTGGCCATGTGTGCGCCAATTCCGCTGCTGGCGCCGGTCAACCAGATGCGCCGGCCTTCAATCATGCCGCACCTCAAGCATCTGTCGCGAGGGCAGATTTTTGAAGGCGCTGAGTGCACGTTCGCGGCTTTTTTTCAAATCAACCATTGGCGCCGGATAATCGGCTACACCAAACAGGCCGCCAGCAGACGCAGGGTTATGCACCTCTTTTTTATTGAGTGCCGCGAGTTCAGGTAACCAGTGTTTGATGAAGCAGCCTTCTGGGTCGAAGCGTTCTGACTGACTCAACGGGTTAAAAATTCTGAAATACGGCACGGAGTCTGTGCCGGTCGAGGCGCTCCACTGCCAGCCCCCGTTGTTGGCCGCGAGGTCGCCATCGATCAAATGACGCATGAAAAAGCGTTCGCCTTCGCGCCAGTCGATGAGCAGGTTTTTGGTCAGAAACATTGCGACGACCATCCGCAGACGGTTGTGCATCCAGCCGGTTGCCAGCAGTTGGCGAATGGCCGCGTCGATGATCGGCACACCGGTTTTGCCTTGCTCCCAGGCCGCCAGTTCTTGGGGCGCATTGCGCCAAGGCACAAACTCGGTTTCTGGTTTGAATGCGCGGTGCCGCGAGACACGCGGGTAGCCCACCAGGATGTGTTTATAAAACTCGCGCCAGATCAGTTCACTGATCCAGGTGAACACGCCGGGGCTGCCGCTTTCGAACTCGCCATTATTGCTGCGCAGTGCCGCGTGCAAGCATTGTCGTGGCGAGATGACACCCGCTGCCAGATAGGCTGAAAGCTGGCTGGTGCCGGGTTTGGCGGGTAAGTCGCGCTCGTCCTGGTAGTAGTGGATTTGCTCACTGGCAAAACGCATCAATCGCTTTTGGGCGACATTCTCTCCGGCAGGCCACAGGTCGCGCAGGGTTTGGTCGGGTGTTGTAAACCCGGGTATGGACTCCGGCAGGCAATCGCGTGCAATCAGCAGTGCAGCTTGCGCCTTGGGCGCAGCGACGATCGTCGGCAAGGCCATGTACAAGCGGTTGTAACAGATTTTGCGGAACTGACTGAAGACCTGAAAGTACGACCCGGATTGGGTCAGGATGCTGCCTGGCGCAAACAGCAACTGGTCCAGATAGCTGTGAAAACCAATGCCCTGGGCTTGCAGTGCAACGGTGACCGCCTGATCGCGGCGGGTTTCATGGATACCGTATTCCTGATTGACGTGAACGTCTTGAACGCCAAGGTGCTGGCACACCTCAAGCAGCACGGCAGGTGCCTGCTCCCAGGTCGCCGCGGTGCGCACCAGCAGTGGGATTTTCAGCTGCATCAGGCTGTCGCTCAAGGTTCGCAGGTTGCGTAGCCAGAAATCGACTTTGCACGGCGCATCATCGTGCGCCAGCCATTGCTCGGGGGTGATGAGGTACACGGCCACCGTCGGGCCGCGTTCTGCTGCGGCGCTCAGGGCTGTGTTGTCATGTTGGCGCAAATCGCTGCGTAGCCAGATGAGTTGCATATCAGTTCCTTGGTGCGCGCTAGAAAAGGCGGAGTTGGCTAAGGCGTTGATGGGCTTCTATGGGGTCGTGTGCCAGAGACAATCCTGCGATTTCAGTGGTAGATACGGCTAACTCATCGTGATGGATGCATACCGTTGGTCCGGCAATCAGCAGCGGGCAAGTCATCGCGTTCAGCAGTTTTGGCAGTTGCAGCAGGTTCAGCGGTTTACTGGAATACAGCACTACGGCACGCGCCTTGAGGCGCTCGACGGCGATGGCCAGTTCGCCGCTGGGCACCGGCGCATCAAACACTTCGACCGGGCAATGGCTGTTGCTGACCAGCAGGGCGGTGAGCCACAGGTGTGGCTCGAAGGGCCGATCTGACTGGTTGATCAGCAGCACAGGCGCACCTTTGAGTGAGCGATTGTTGTGGTAAATGCGTGCGCCCAGTTTGCTGCGCAGCCAGGATTCAAAGAACACCCGCTCCAACTGCGCGCCGAATTGGCCGTGCCAGTGTTGCTCAAGCTCGTTTAACAGCGGCATCAACAGGTGCTCGCACAGGGTCTGGGCGGGGTACAGCGACATCACCTGATTGAAGTTGTCGTCGAGCCTGCGTTCCGACAGCTCACTGATCGCCAGCGTCAGAGCCTCGCGCCAGGCTTGCCAATCATTGTCCGCGGGCTCGCGGTAGGCGGGTGGGCTGTCAAGCAGCGGTTTGATCTGGCTGACCGAAACCCCGCGATTGAGCCACGTCAGAATGCGGCGGATACGCAGCACATGTTCGGTTGAAAACAAGCGATGACCCTTGGCCGTGCGGTGGGGCACGATCAGGCCATAACGGCGTTCCCAGGCACGCAAGGTGACGGCATTGACACCGGTCATGCGGGCCACCTCACGTATCGGGATCCAACCTTCGGCTAACGCTTTACTGTAGTCCGCATCGGGAGTATTGGACATGATCAAGTCATCATTCATGGTCAGATTGCGTTTCGCAGGCTGAGATTTTCTGGGTGCGGCTGTAGGTAAACCTGGCGCGAGATGTAGGAATCCGGGTGCTGACGGAAATGGTGTTTCAGTAAGGTCAGCGGCACCACCAACGGCACGATGCCGTGCAGGTACTGCGCAATCAGCTGCTGCATTTCCTGCTTGTCATCCGGGCTGATGGACTGTTTGAGGTAACCGCTGAGGTGTTGCAGCACGTTGGTGTGGGTGCGGCGTGTGGCGCATTTTTTCAGCGCTTGCATCAGCTCACTGAAATACTGCGGGGCGATGTCTCGGGGATCGTTTTTGCCGAGGCTGCCCAACAAATTGCCGAGTGCTTTGTATTGCGCCGGGTGATGAGCCATCAGCAAATATTTGTATCGGGCGTGGTATTCGGTGAGTGCGCGGCGCGTGATGCCGTGTTTGAGCACGTCTTGCCAGGCGCTGTAGGCGTACACCCGGGTCAGGAAGTTTTCGCGCAACACGGGGTCATTCAGGCGGCCGTCTTCTTCTACGGGCAAGTCTGGATGGGCTGCGCAAAACGCTTGTGCATAAATGCCGCGCCCGCTCAGTTCGGCCGGACGGCCTTGGTCCTGATAGACCTTGACCCGATCTAGCCCGCAAGACGGTGACTTTTGCATAAAGATGTAGCCGCAAATATCGCGGTGTGCGGCGGCCATCTCGACGCCGTAATCGTGCAACGGCCGGGTGACGTTCTGCGCACTGTCGACACTCCCGACAGCCTGCGGCTGTGCAGGGTCGCCAATCAGTCGAATCGGCTGGCGCGGAATACCCAGGCCGATGGCAACCTCGGGGCATAGAGGGACAAATTCAAAGTGTTCACTGAGAGCCTGGCTGCACAACCGCGATTCTTTATGGCCGCCATTGAAGCGAACTTCAGCGCCGAGCAAGCAGGCGCTGATGGCAATTTTTGGTTTGTGCTGTGTTGAGACGGAGCTGGCCATGTGACTACCTCAAGGAATAACTTGTACATCTGTAGCTCGATGTACAACTTGAGTTCATCATAGGCTTGGCGTTGTACAAGTCAAATTTCTTGTACAACTATTTGAAGGTCCTGGGGGGAGTCGCTCTCGCAGGTGTTGAGTTGTTCAATGGGCGGCTATACCCAACCCATCTTCCATTCATCTACCGCTTGCAAGCTCTGCCACGCCAAGCGCTGGTTGCGTTGTGTGAGCACGGCTTGTAGCTCGATCTCGAGCACGGTGCCTTCTTCGTCACAGAATAATTGGGTTACCAGAAAGTGCTTTTCGCGATGCTGGGGCTGTGCTGCCGTCCATTTCGACAGCAGCAATTTGCGCGGGTTGATGCGATTCAAGACAAATGCTCGATCAGTCTTCGGGCGGCCTCTTGACCGCTGAGCCAAGCGCCTTCGACCCGACCTGACAGGCACCAGTCGCCACAGGCATACAGGCCCAGTTCAGAGTCTGCCAATGCACCCAATTGATGGGCTGAAGAGGGGCGGGCGTAGAGCCAGCGGTGGGCCAGGGTGAACGTTGGGGCAGGCATGGCGCAGTGCACCAACTCGGCAAAGGCGCCGTGCAACTGCTCGATGACCGCCTCTTTGGGCAGGTCGAGGTTTTGCTTGCTCCAGGCGCTGGTTGCGTGCAACACCCAGGTATCCGGGGTTTTATCGCGGCCGGGTTTGCTGCGGTTGCGGGCTATCCAGTCCAGCGGGCTGCCTTGTACAAAGCAGCCTTCCATGGGCGTGTCGAGCGGTGATTCGAATGCCAGGGCGACAGCCCAGGTCGGGTCCATTTTTACCCCGGTCACGGTGCTTGCCAGCTTGGGTGCGCTGGCGAGCAGTGCCGTTGCCTGGGGCGCTGGCGTGGCAACGATCACGTGGCTAAAAGGGCCATGGGTGCATTCGTCTGAGTCGAGCAAGTGCCAGTGTTTTTCGCCGTGGATCAAATCGGTGATCCGGCACGAGAAGTTCACCGTCAGACGCCCCAGCATCCCGCGAGTAATTGCGCTCATTCGCGGCGTGCCGACCCAGCGGGTTTGTTCGTCGGGCGAGGGCGTGAATTGGCCGTTCTTGTGGTTGTACAAATGCGGCGACCATTCTGCCGCCCAGCCGCTGTCTTGCCATTGCTTGACTTCATCGACAAATCGACGGTCGCGTGCAGTGAAGTACTGTGCGCCCAGATCCAGCGAGCCGACCTCGCTGCGTTTGCTCGACATGCGCCCGCCGCTGCCTCGACTTTTATCGAACAGGTGAACTGCGTAGCCGGCTTTATGCAGTGCGTTGGCGGCTGATAGTCCGGCAATACCGGCCCCGATGATCGCAATAGGTACAGTCATTTTTGGTCTCGTTCCCTGTTTGCACAGACTACGTCTTCTGTAATACCTGTACAAATCTAATTTTTAGTATAGGTTTTAGTGCGCCTGCCGAGTCAGACTGACCTATTCTTTATAAGGCCAATGGCCCATTAATGGGGCTTCTTTTAAAAATAGACCAGTGCTCTGTATAAAACTCCTCGCGAGGTTCAACTCATGCACATATTGCTGACCGGCGGTACAGGCTTGATAGGCCGCCAACTGTGTCGTCACTGGCTGGAGCAAGGTCATCGCTTGAGCGTGTGGAGCCGTCATCCTGAACGTGTGAAGGCGTTGTGTGGTGCGAATGTAAGAGGTATCGCGCACCTGGTAGAGCTGAGTCACGAGCCGGTGGATGTGGTGATTAACCTGGCCGGTGAGCCGATTGCCGGTGGCCGCTGGACGCGCAAGCGCAAGGCGTTGTTATGGAGCAGTCGAGTCACGCTGACGGAAACCCTTTTGGTCTGGCTCGAAAGCCTTGAACAAAAGCCTTCGGTGCTGATTTCGGGGTCGGCAGTGGGCTGGTATGGCGACGGCGGCGAGCGTGAATTGAGCGAAGAGTCGCCGCCCGTTAACGAAGATTTTGCCAGCCACTTGTGCATTGCCTGGGAAGAAACGGCCCAGCGCGCTCAGGCCATGGGAATCCGTGTGGCGCTGGTGCGCACGGGGCTGGTGCTGGCGGCTGAGGGCGGCTTTTTGTCGCGCCTGTTGCTGCCTTTCAAGTTGGGGCTCGGAGGCCCGGTGGGTAATGGCCGGCAATGGATGCCATGGATTCATATCAACGACCAAATTGCCTTGATTGATTTTCTTGTGCATCAGAATGCGGCATCGGGTCCTTATAATGCCTGCGCGCCGCACCCGGTACGCAACGCTGAGTTCGCCAAAATCCTGGGTCGCGTGTTGCATCGTCCCGCTTTTATGCCAGCCCCGGCTTTGGCCTTGCGCGTGGGGCTGGGTGAGATGTCAGCGTTATTGTTGGGCGGCCAGCGGGCAATACCCGCCCGATTACTGGCGGCCGGTTTCACTTTTCAGTTCACCGATTTGCGTGCGGCTCTAGACGATCTGTCCGCCCGCCTCTGAAATAGGATGTTGCATGACTGACCACGCGTTGTTGCTGGTTAACCTGGGCTCGCCCGCGTCTACTTCGGTAGCGGATGTACGCAGCTACTTGAACCAGTTTTTGATGGACCCGTACGTCATCGACCTGCCGTGGCCGGTTCGTCGATTATTGGTGTCGTTGATCCTGATCAAGCGCCCCGAACAGTCGGCGCATGCCTATGCCTCCATCTGGTGGGACGAGGGCTCGCCGCTGGTGGTGTTGAGCCGCCGGTTGCAGCAGGCCATGACCCAAGAGTGGAGCAAAGGCCCGGTCGAGCTGGCGATGCGCTATGGCGAGCCATCTATTGAAACGGTGCTCACGCGTCTGGCGTCTCAAGGCATTCGCAACGTCACGCTGGCGCCGTTGTACCCGCAATTTGCCGACAGCACCGTGACCACGGTGATCGAAGAAGCCAAGCGGGTGGTCAAGGCTAAAAAGCTGTCGATGCAGTTCTCGATTGTGCAGCCGTTTTACGATCAGCCTGAATACCTTGAGGCGTTGGTCGCGAGTGCCAAACCGCACCTGGAGCAGGATTACGACCACCTGCTGCTGAGCTTTCACGGCTTGCCGGAGCGGCACTTGCATAAGCTGGATCCGACCGGTAATCACTGTTTCAAAAATGCAGACTGCTGCCAGAACGCATCGCCAGAGGTATTGGCGAAGTGCTATCGGGCGCAATGTTTGCGCACCGCCGAGGCGTTTGCCGAGCGCATGGGTTTGCCTGAGGGCACGTGGTCGGTCGCGTTTCAATCGCGTCTGGGCCGGGCTAAATGGATCGAGCCTTACACTGAGGCGCGTCTGGATGCGTTGGCTAAAGAGGGTGTGAAGAAAATTCTGGTGATGTGCCCGGCGTTTGTGGCCGATTGCATCGAGACCCTTGAAGAAATCGGTGATCGCGGACGCGAACAGTTTATTGAGGCGGGGGGCGAGGAGTTGGTGCTGGTGCCGTGTCTCAATGACAACCCGGAGTGGGCGGCGGCGTTGAACACCTTGTGTGAAAGAGCACCGTTGGCGCTGTAAAAGCTGCAAAGACTGTAGGAGCGAGCTTATCTCACGATCTTTTAAACGATCAAAAGATCGCGAGGCAAGCTCGCTCCTACAGAGGTCAAGCCGATTTAAAGAATCGGCTCATCACCTTTCTTCTTTTTCCAGCTGTCATTGCCCGGCAGTATCAGGTTGAGTGCGATCGCCACGATGGCGCACAACGCGATGCCTTTGAGACCGAAGTCTTCTGGCCCCATCCCTGTGCCGATCAGCACGCCGCCAATCCCGAAGACCAGCGTTACCGAGACAATCACCAGGTTGCGCGCTTCACTCAGGTCGACCTGATGGCGGATCAGGGTGTTCATCCCGACCGCTGCAATCGAACCGAACAACAGGCACAAGATCCCGCCCATCACCGGCACTGGAATGCTTTGCAGCAGTGCGCCGAACTTGCCGATAAATGCCAGGCTGATGGCGAAGATCGCTGCCCAGGTCATGATTTTCGGGTTGTAGTTCTTGGTCAGCATGACGGCGCCCGTCACTTCGGCGTAGGTGGTGTTGGGCGGGCCGCCCAGTAAGCCAGCCGCCGTGGTCGCAATGCCGTCACCGAACAGGGTGCGGTGCAAGCCAGGCTTTTTCAGGTAGTCGCGACCGGTCACGCTGCCCACGGCAATCACGCCGCCAATGTGTTCAATGGCCGGGGCCAGGGCCACGGGGACGATAAACAGAATCGCCTGCCAGTTGAACTCGGGGGCGGTGAAGTGCGGCAGTGCAAACCACGGCGCTGCGGCGATTTTGGCCGTGTCGACTACGCCGAAATAAAACGCCATCGAAAAACCGACCAGTACGCCAGCAATGATCGGCACCAGGCGGAAGATGCCTTTGCCGAACACGGCCACGATCAAGGTGGTCAGCAAGGCTGGCATCGAGATCATCATGGCGGTTTGGTAGTGGATCAGCTCGGTGCCATCTTCAGCGCGGCCCATGGCCATGTGCGCGGCAATGGGGGCCATCGCCAGACCGATGGAAATAATCACCGGCCCAATCACCACAGGTGGCAACAGCCGATCAATAAAACCGGTGCCTTTAAGCTTTACCGCGAAACCCAGAAAGGTGTACACGAAACCGGCCGCCATCACGCCGCCCATGGTCGCGGCCAGGCCGAATTGCCCTTTGGCGAGAATGATCGGGGTAATGAAAGCGAAACTCGAAGCCAGAAAGACCGGCACCTGGCGCCGGGTCACGATCTGGAACAGCAGAGTCCCGAGACCCGCCGTGAACAGTGCAACGTTAGGGTCGAGGCCAGTAATCAAAGGCATCAACACCAACGCGCCGAAGGCCACGAAGAGCATCTGCGCGCCAGAGACGATCTGGCGCCAGAGCGGGTCGTTGAACTCGTCCTGCATGTTATACGTCCTTTTGCTTGGTGCCGAAGATCTTGTCGCCAGCGTCGCCCAGGCCCGGAATGATGTAGCCGTGTTCGTTCAGGCGTTCATCAATAGAGGCGGTGTAGATGGTCACGTCAGGGTGAGCCGCTTCAACCGCAGCGATACCTTCAGGAGCGGCAACCAGCACCATGGCGCGGATGTCTTTGCAGCCGGCTTTTTTCAGCAGGTCAATGGTCGCAACCATCGAGGAACCGGTGGCCAGCATCGGGTCGATAATCATCGCCAGACGTTCGTTGATTTCTGGAACCAACTTTTCAAGGTAGGTATGGGCCTGCAAGGTTTCTTCGTTGCGGGCAATACCGACGGCGCTGACTTTGGCGCCGGGGATCAGGCTGAGCACGCCCTCAAGCATGCCAATACCGGCGCGCAGGATCGGCACGACAGTGATTTTTTTACCGGCGATCTTTTCAACCTGAACAGTGCCGCACCAGCCCTGAATGTCGTAAGTTTCGAGTTGCAGGTCTTTGGTGGCTTCATAGGTCAGCAGTGCGCCAACTTCCTGAGCAAGCTCTCGGAAGTTCTTCGTGCTAATGTCTGCGCGACGCATAAGGCCGAGTTTGTGACGGATCAGTGGATGACGGATCTCGCGAATAGGCATGTAAAAAGCTCCGGGGGGCAGGCAAAAAAAGCGGCCTAGATTAATCTAATCCGGGGTGATGTCCTACAGACATTAGTGCACGTTAGTCCATAAATGCTTGATCTGAGCCATGCGGATGCGTACCTTTGCCCGCTTTTCTTGTGCAACCCCCCCTGGAGAGCGTCATGTCTGCTGATCTCGAGCATATCCGTCAAGTCATGCGAGAGGCTGACTGCCTGTACACCGAAGCCGAAGTCGAGGCAGCCATTGCCCGCATTGGCGCGCAGATAACGGCCGAAATGGCCGAGACCAATCCAGTGGTATTTTGTGTGATGAACGGCGGCCTGATTTTTGCCGGCAAGCTGCTCACTCACCTCAAATTCCCGCTTGAGTCGTCTTACCTGCACGCGACCCGCTACCGCAATCAAACCAGCGGCGGCGACCTGTTCTGGAAAGCCAAGCCAGAAGTGTCCTTTATGGACCGTCACGTGCTGATCATCGATGACATCCTTGATGAAGGTCACACCCTGAGCGCGATCGTTGATTTCTGCCAGCACGCGGGCGCCCGTCAGGTGCACACGGCGGTGCTGATCGACAAAGACCACGACCGCAAGGCAAGCCCGGACTTGAAAGCCGATTACGCTGGCCTGCCGTGCATTGACCGCTATATTTTCGGCTACGGTATGGATTACAAAGGTTACTGGCGTAATGCTGCTGGCATTTATGCCGTTAAAGGGATGTAAGCAAGGCAGCTGAGGCTTTCTTGCGGGGAAGCTTCACACCTTAAGGCACATGGATTAGCCACTTAACGACCTCACACGAGCGTGCTGACATGCTGGCTATCTTCTTTCAGACACTCTCGATTACTGCCCCCGTGTTTGCCATGTTGTTCATGGGCATCGTGCTCAAGCGCGTGGGGTGGATCAACGATAACTTTATCCACACAGCGTCGGCACTGGTGTTCAACGTCACCATGCCGGCGTTGTTGTTTCTGGGCATTGTGCACGCCGATCTCAGGGCCGCCATGCAGCCCAAGGTGCTGGGTTATTTCACGGCAGCGACGCTGGTCAGCTTTGCGCTGGCGTGGGGCTGGGCGATCTGGCGCTGCCCGCGCGAAGACCGCGGCATTTACACCCAAGGCGCTTTTCGCGGCAATAACGGGGTCGTGGGCTTGGCATTGGCGGCCAGCATGTACGGCGACTACGGCATTTCGCTGGGCGCGGTACTCGCGGGGCTGGTGATTTTGCTGTTCAACACGCTGTCGACCATCGTGCTGGCGGTGTACAGCCCGGTGATCAAATCCGACCCGTGGAGCATCTGCAAAAGCGTGGTCAAAAACCCGCTGATCATCAGCGTGCTGGCGGCGGTCCCGTTTGCAGTGTTCAAAATTGGTCTGCCCGGTTGGTTGCAGGCGTCGGGCGAGTACCTGGCGTCAATGACCCTACCGCTGGCGCTGATTTGCATTGGTGGCACGCTGTCGCTGGTCAGCTTGCGCAAAAGCGGCAAACTGGCGCTGAGCGCGAGCCTGGTCAAAATGATCAGCCTGCCGTTTCTGGCCACACTGGGCGCCTGGCTTTGCGGCTTTCGCGGGCCGGAACTGGGCACTTTGTTTCTCTATTTCGCCAGCCCGACCGCCGCCGCAAGCTATGTCATGGCACGGGCTGCCAATGGCAATCATGAGCTGGCCGCCTCGATTATCGTGATCACTACCTTGATGGCGGCGATCACGACCAATATCGGGATCTTTGTGTTGCAGTGGGGCGGCTGGATTTAGGCCGGGTAAGTGTCGATCACTTCCTGCGCTGCCCGAAAGGCATCAATCGCGGCCGGTACTCCGGCATAGACCGCGCAATGCAGCAGCGCTTCGCGTATTTCCTCGACTGTGCAGCCGTTGTTCAGGGCGCCGCGTACATGGCCTTTTAACTCTTGCGGGCACTTGAGCGCGGTGAGGGTGGCGAGGGTGATCAGGCTGCGGGTTTTCAGCGATAACCCTTCACGGTTCCACACACCGCCCCAGGCGTGCTCGTTGACGAAGTCTTGCAGCGGTTGAGTGAACGCGGTGGCGTTGCCCAGTGCGCGGTCGACAAATGCGTCGCCCATGACCTGACGGCGCATTTCAATGCCGGTTTTCTTAGTGTCCATCGCAAAACTCCTCAGTGTTGTCGACGCCACGCGCGCAGGGTGCTGAACAGCAGAAACACCAGCAGCGCCGGCAAGATGTAAAACAGCATCAGGTGTTCGAGCTTGCTGGCCAGCGGCATGCCGGTGGTGAACGACACCACGTGCAGTGCATACGCCAGGTACAGGCCGAGAAACAGCAGGCCTTCGGCGCGTGTGACGCGGTAGCCGGTGTAGAACACGGGCAGGCACAACACGGCAACGCCCAGCATGACGGGCAAGTCGAAATCCAGGGCGTTGGGCGAAACCGACAGCGGTTCGGGAGCCAATAAGGCAGTAATGCCGAGTACACCGAGCAAATTGAAGACGTTGCTGCCAATCACGTTGCCGACAGCGATTTCGCGCTGGCCGCGAAAGGCCGCAATCAGCGACGTGGCCAGTTCTGGCAAGGAAGTGCTGACAGCAATGATGGTCAGGCCGATGATGCGCTCGGACAGGCCCAGTTCGGTGGCCACTTCGACGGCGGCGCCCAGCAGCAGATGCCCGGCAACGCCCAGCAACACCAAGGCGATGAGCATCAACAGTACGTTGTGTAGCCATGAAGTGCGTGGCAGGTCGTGACTGACATGGTGATGGCCGCTGTGACGCGACTGGCGCAGCAGCAGGCCCAGATAGATCAGCAGGCCGCCGAGCAAGATGGCGCCCGCGAGGCGGTTGAATGGGGTGGTCAATGCCAGGCCGTACACCAGTGCGCTGGCGATGATCATCAACGGGATGTCCAGGCGCACCAGTTGGCGAGACACGCGCAACGGAATAATCAGGGCCGAGAGCCCGAGCGTGACCAGAATGTTGAAGATGTTGCTGCCGATCACGCTGCCGACGGCAATGTCCGGCGTGTCATTGAAGGCGGCTTGCAGGCTGACGGTCATCTGCGGTGCGCTGCTGCCGAGCGCGACCACGGTCAAGCCGACCAGCAAAGGACGAACCTTTAGATTGGCGGCCATGCGCACGGCGCAAAGCACCAGTAATTCGGCGCCGGCAATCAGCATGACGAGGCCGCAGAGTAATTGCAGCAGGTTCCACGGTGATAAAGCGCTCAAGCCCAAAATGGTGACTCACTCAGTCGGTTAATCACTCAAGCCCTGAATCCGGACTTTGGCGGTGCCGTTGCTCAGCATACCCAACTGCTGGGCGGCCTGGCGTGAAAGATCGATCAGGCGACCACGGGTATGCGGGCCGCGATCATTGATACGCACCACTACCGATTTGTCGTTGCTGAGGTTGATGACCCGCACGCGCGTGCCGAATGGAAGGTTGCGATGGGCGGCGGTGAGAGCGTTTTGATCGAAAGGTTCGCCGCTGGCCGTACGTTTGCCGTGATGCCGAGCGCCGTAATAAGAGGCAACGCCGGTTTCGTCATAGCCGCGAGGGTCTATGTCATGGCTGGCGCAGCCGACGAGCAAGCTGAGCAGGGCGCAGGCGCCGAGTAGCTGCTTCATGGGGGGATTCCTTTGTGTGCCCACTCATGCCTGTAGGAGCGAGCTTGTCTCGCGATCTTTTGATCTTTAAAAGATCGCGAGACAAGCTCGCTCCTACAGTGAGTGTGCGATTTAGCCTTCGAGTTTGCTTTTCAGCAGTTCGTTGACTTGTTGCGGGTTGGCTTTGCCTTTGGAGGCTTTCATCGCCTGACCCACGAAGAAGCCAAACATTTTGCCGCGCTTGGCTTCATCAGCCGCGCGGTATTGTTCGACTTGCTCGGCGTTGGCTGCCAACACGTCATCCAGCACCTTTTCAATGGCGCCGCTGTCGGTCACTTGCTTGAGGCCTTGCTTGTCGATGACTTCATCGGCAGTGCCTTCGCCATTGGCCATGGCTTCAAACACGACCTTGGCGATTTTGCCGGAGATGGTGTTGTCCTTGATGCGCAGCAGCATGCCGCCCAGCAATTGGGCGCTGACCGGCGACTGGTCGATGTCCAGGCCTTGTTTGTTGAGCAGGCTGCCCAACTCAACCATGACCCAGTTGGCCGCCAGTTTGGCGTCGCCGCTGATGCTCACGACGTGCTCGAAGTAGTCTGCCTGTTCGCGGCTCGAAGCCAGCACGCTGGCGTCGTAGGCGGACAAACCGAACTGCGACTGGAAGCGCTCGCGTTTTTGCGGTGGCAGTTCCGGTAGGGTGGCACGCACGTCTTCGATGAACGAGTCTTCGATGACCACTGGCAGCAGGTCCGGATCAGGGAAGTAACGGTAGTCGTTGGCTTCCTCTTTGCTGCGCATGGCGCGGGTTTCGTCTTTGTTCGGGTCATACAGGCGGGTTTGCTGAATGACCTTGCCGCCGTCTTCGATCAGCTCGATCTGGCGCTGTACTTCGCTGTTGATCGCCTTCTCGATGAAGCGGAACGAGTTGACGTTCTTGATCTCGCAGCGGGTACCGAACTCGGCCTGGCCGACCGGGCGTACCGACACGTTGCAGTCGCAACGCAGCGAGCCTTCAGCCATGTTGCCGTCGCAGATGCCCAGGTAACGCACCAGCGCGTGCATGGCCTTAACGTAGGCAACCGCCTCTTTGGCGCTGCGCATGTCAGGCTCGGAAACGATTTCAAGCAGCGGCGTGCCCGCACGGTTCAAGTCGATGCCGGTGGAACCGCTGAAGTCTTCGTGCAGGCTTTTGCCCGCATCTTCTTCCAGGTGCGCACGGGTAATGCCGACGCGCTTGACGGTGCCGTCTTCCAGGGTGATGTCCAAATGGCCTTTGCCGACGATCGGCAACTCCATCTGGCTGATCTGGTAGCCCTTTGGCAGGTCCGGGTAGAAGTAGTTTTTGCGCGCAAACACGTTGTGCTGGCCGATTTCGGCGTCAACCGACAGGCCGAACATGACGGCCATGCGCACGGCTTCCTGGTTCAGGACCGGCAGAACGCCCGGCATGCCGAGATCAACCAGGCTGGCCTGGGTGTTCGGCTCCGCGCCGAACGTGGTGGCGCTGCCGGAGAAAATCTTCGATTGGGTGGCGAGCTGGGAGTGAATTTCCAGCCCGATCACAACTTCCCATTGCATATGTTTCTCCTCAGAAGCCAGCGGGTGCGCGGGTGTGCCAGTCAGTGTTCAGTTGGTACTGATGCGCGACATTGAGCAAGCGACCTTCCTGGAAGTAAGGCGCAAGCAACTGCACGCCGACGGGCAGGCCATCGACAAAACCGGCTGGCATCGACAGGCCCGGCAGGCCTGCGAGGTTGGCGGTAATGGTGTACACGTCTTCCAGATAGGCAGAAACCGGGTCGCTGTTTTTCGCGCCGATTTTCCAGGCCGGGTTAGGCGTGGTTGGGCCGAGGATGACGTCGACTTCGTTGAAGGCTGCCATGAAGTCGTTTTTGATCAGGCGACGGATTTTTTGCGCTTGCAGGTAGTAAGCGTCGTAGTAACCCGCCGAGAGGGCGTAGGCACCGACCAGAATCCGGCGTTGTACTTCCGGGCCAAAGCCTTCGGCGCGCGAGCGCTTGTACAGGTCGGTCAGGTCTTTCGGGTCTTCACAGCGATGGCCGAAGCGCACGCCGTCAAAACGCGACAGGTTGGAGGACGCCTCGGCTGGCGCGATCACGTAGTACGCAGGAATCGCGTGCTGCATGTTCGGCAGGCTGATGGTCTTGATCACGGCACCGAGCTTTTCGAGTTCTTTGATGCTGTTGTGCACCAGCTCGGCAATCCGCGGGTCGAGGCCTTCACTGAAGAACTCGCTCGGTACGCCGATACGCAGGCCCTTGAGCGAACCATTGAGGTCGGCGCTGAAGTTCGGGACCGGTTCGTCGATGCTGGTGGAGTCTTGAGGGTCGAAGCCTGCCATGCCTTGTAACAAAATGGCGCAGTCTTCAGCCGTGCGTGCCAACGGACCGCCCTGATCAAGGCTGGAGGCGTAAGCGATCATGCCCCAGCGCGAAACACGACCGTACGTCGGTTTCAGACCGGTCAGGTTGGTCAGCGCGGCCGGTTGGCGAATCGAGCCGCCGGTATCGGTGCCGGTGGCTGCCGGTAACAGACGAGCGGCAACGGCTGCGGCCGATCCGCCCGACGAACCGCCTGGTACGTGCTCAAGGTTCCACGGGTTTTTGACCGCGCCGTAGTAGCTCGATTCGTTGGCCGAGCCCATCGCGAACTCGTCCATGTTGGTCTTGCCCAGGCTGACAGCGCCTGCAGCAGCCAGCTTGGCCACCACGGTGGCGTCGTACGGTGCCTTGAAGTTGTCGAGCATCTTCGAGCCACAACTGGTGCGCACGCCTTGGGTGCAGAACAGGTCTTTGTGCGCGATCGGCGCGCCCAGCAATGCGCCGGTTTCACCGTTGGCGCGACGTGCGTCAGCGGCCTTGGCCTGCGCTAGCGCAAGGTCTTCGGTGAGGGTAATGAAGCTATTGAGCTGAGGATCGAGCTGCGCGATACGCGCCAGCAAGGTCTTGGTCAGCTCTTCGGAAGAAAACTTTTTATCGGCGAGTCCGCGGGCGATCTCGGCCAGAGTCAATTGATGCATGCAGGCTCTTTCCCTTTTACTCGATGACTTTCGGAACCAGATAGAGGCCGTTTTCGACCGCTGGTGCGATGGACTGGTAAGCCTCGCGATGATTGCTTTCAGTCACGACGTCTGCGCGCAGGCGCTGGCTGGCTTCCAGTGGGTGGGCCAGAGGCTCGATGCCATTGGTGTCGACAGCCTGCATCTGATCAATCAGCCCCAGAATGCTATTAAGGGCTTCGGTGGTGCGTGGGATATCGGCATCATTGAGACCCAGACGGGCCAAATGTGCGATTTTTTCCACGTCGGAGCGTTCAAGCGCCATGGGATTCTCCAGTGGAAAACAGGACGGATGCTATCCGTGTGTTAGATTGTCGGAACACTACCGCATTTCTACGGTCATATGGCCGCGATTGTGGGGGTTGGTGCACGGAAAAGCGGTCAATTTAACATATTGGCGCCTTGCCCAAAATCCCTGTCGTTGTTAGAGTTTGCCGCACTTTTTTACCCACGCGTTGCCTAGGGTCCCTTTCCCATGTTCAAGAAACTGCGTGGCATGTTTTCCAGCGATCTTTCCATCGACCTGGGCACTGCCAACACCCTTATTTACGTGCGTGAGCGCGGTATTGTCCTGAATGAGCCATCAGTTGTGGCTATTCGGACGCACGGTAACCAGAAAAGTGTCGTTGCCGTCGGCACAGAGGCCAAGCGCATGCTCGGCCGTACACCGGGCAACATTGCTGCCATTCGTCCGATGAAGGATGGCGTGATTGCCGACTTCAGTGTTTGCGAAAAGATGTTGCAGTACTTCATCAACAAAGTGCACGAAAACAGCTTTCTGCAGCCAAGCCCTCGGGTTTTGATTTGCGTACCGTGCAAATCGACTCAGGTAGAGCGTCGCGCCATTCGTGAATCGGCGCTCGGCGCCGGTGCCCGTGAAGTGTTCCTGATTGAAGAACCCATGGCTGCGGCCATCGGTGCAGGCCTGCCGGTTGAAGAAGCACGCGGCTCGATGGTTGTCGATATCGGTGGTGGTACCACTGAAATCGCGCTGATCTCCCTGAACGGTGTGGTTTACGCTGAATCCGTACGGGTTGGCGGCGACCGTTTCGACGAAGCGATCATCACCTATGTGCGCCGTAACTACGGCAGCCTGATCGGTGAATCGACCGCTGAGCGCATCAAGCAGGAAATCGGCACCGCCTACCCGGGTGGTGAAGTACGTGAAGTCGACGTACGTGGCCGTAACCTGGCTGAAGGCGTTCCACGTGCTTTCACCCTGAACTCCAATGAAGTGCTTGAGGCTCTGCAAGAGTCGCTGGCAACCATCGTTCAGGCCGTGAAAAGCGCACTGGAGCAGTCTCCACCAGAGCTGGCTTCGGACATCGCAGAGCGCGGACTGGTACTGACCGGTGGTGGCGCCTTGTTGCGTGACCTCGACAAGTTGCTGTCTCAGGAAACTGGCCTGCCGGTGATTGTTGCCGAAGACCCGCTGACCTGCGTTGCTCGTGGTGGTGGCCGTGCGCTGGAAATGATGGATAAACACACGATGGACCTGCTTTCCAGCGAATAAGATCGTTGGTGCAGTCCTATGGTTATCACCCGAAGGTAGCACTTTGCAGTGCTGCCTTTTGGCGTTTATCTTCTGTCAATCTTCATCCAGGCCGCTTTGACGCCGTATGAATACATTGAACACTTGCCCCGGAGGAGCGGCCTATTAAACCGCTCTTCTCCAAAGGCCCCTCATTGGGCGTGCGCTTTCTAGTGCTGGTCGTGCTATCGGTCGCGCTGATGGTGGTCGATGCCCGCTTTACGTTGCTCAAGCCAGTACGCAGTCAAATGTCGCTGGTGCTGATGCAGACTTATTGGATTACCGATTTGCCGCAACGCCTGTTTCAGGGGGTTGCCAGCCAATTCGGCAGTCGCACTGAGCTGGTGGCTGAAAACGAGAAACTCAAAACTGAAAACCTTCTGCTTCAAGGCCGCATGCAAAAGCTGGCTGCCTTGACCGAGCAGAACGTTCGCCTGCGCGAGTTGCTGAACTCCTCCGCGTTGGTCAACGAAAAGGTCGAAGTGGCCGAGTTGATCGGTATGGACCCCAATCCCTTTACCCACCGCATCATCATCAACAAGGGTGAGCGCGACGGTGTCGTGCTGGGTCAGCCGGTGCTCGATGCACGCGGTTTGATGGGCCAGGTGGTTGAGCTGATGCCGTACACCTCGCGTGTACTGTTGCTCACCGACACCACCCACAGCATCCCGGTGCAGGTGAATCGCAACGGTCTGCGCGCGATTGCCAGCGGCACCGGTAACCCTGAGCGCCTCGAACTGCGTCACGTGGCTGACACGGCCGACATCAAAGAGGGCGACCTGCTGGTCAGCTCTGGTTTGGGCCAGCGATTCCCGGCCGGTTACCCGGTCGCGACCGTGAAAGAAGTCATTCATGACTCTGGCCAGCCATTCGCCATCGTGCGTGCCGTTCCGACCGCCGCTTTGAATCGCAGCCGTTATTTGCTGCTGGTGTTCAGCGACAGCCGAACCCCGGAAGAGCGCGCCAATGACGCGGCTCAAGCCCAAGAAGCTGAGCAAAAGGGCGAAGCGCCACCGATTGTTCCCGCGACCGTGCCTAAACCTGTCACGCCAGTGCCTGCATCGGCAACTCCGGCTGCCGCCCCAACTGCGGCGCCTGCCCCGGTGGCGGCTGAGCAAAAGGTTGTGAAAAAACCAGCTCCTGCCGCAGCCAAGCCGCCAGCCGCTGCGCCGGCCACTACTCAGGAGAGGCAATAATGGCGGGTAATCATTCGCGCAATGGCTGGATTGTCTGGCTGACATTTGCCATCGGTCTGTTGCTCAGCGTTTCTCCGTTGCCGCAGTTCATGGAAGTCCTGCGTCCATTGTGGCTGGCGTTGTTGCTGGCGTTCTGGGCGTTGGCCTTGCCGCACAAGGTGGGCATGGTCACCGCATGGTGCCTGGGCCTGACAGAAGACGTGTTGTATGGCACTTTGCTAGGGCAGAACGCCTTGATTCTGGCCCTCATCACCTTTTTGGTGTTGTCGCTTCAGCAGCGTCTGCGTACGTTCCCGATGTGGCAGCAAAGCCTGGTCATTCTGGTGATTTTTGGTCTGGCTCAATTGGCTCAGCTCTGGCTCAGCGCCTTGACCGGTAATCGTCAGCCGACTCTGGCGCTGGTATTGCCTGCGTTGGTCAGTGCGTTGCTATGGCCGTGGGTCAGTTATGGACTGCGTGGGTTGCGCCGACGTTTCAAAATCAATTAATGCAATCGCGAGCCATTTCCTGGTTTGTGCACCTCGACAGGGAGATGTCTTGATGACTCCGCTTTTTCTGGCCTCTGGCTCACCGCGTCGACGCGAGTTACTGACTCAAATCGGCGTGTCGTTCAGCGTGGTCAGTGCCTCGATTGACGAAACCCCTCTCCCTGACGAACCCCCTGCGGCCTATGTCGAGCGCCTGGCGCGAGAAAAGGCTCGGGCGGGGCGTGAGCACTTGCTGACATCGACCCCTGACGCTGCCTGTTGCGTCTTGGGCGCCGACACGGCCGTGGTGCTGGACGAACAGATTCTTGGTAAACCGGTCGACGAGGCGGATGCCTTGGCTATGCTCATGGCGTTATCTGGCCGGGAGCATGAAGTATTGACGGCCATTGCCATTATTGAGGCCGAGCGCTGCGAAACCCGAGTGGTGTGCAGCCGGGTCAGTTTTAGAAGCATCAGCCAGCAAGAAGCCGCCCTCTATTGGGCCAGCGGAGAACCGCAGGATAAAGCCGGTGGATACGCCATTCAGGGGTTGGCCGCGGTGTTTGTGGCCAGCCTCAATGGCAGTTATTCCGGTGTTGTGGGGTTGCCCGTCTGCGAAACCGCAGAACTGCTCGGGCAATTTGGCATACCTTGCTGGCAAAACCTTTCCGTGCGCTGAACACCGCGCCCTACGTGACTTGGCACTAATGTGATGACGCCTGAACGAGACCCAGCCATGAGTGAAGAGATCCTGATCAACATCACGCCGATGGAATCGCGCGTGGCGGTGGTAGAGAACGGTGTTCTGCAAGAGGTGCATGTCGAGCGTACCCAGCGCCGTGGCATTGTTGGCAACATTTACAAAGGCAAGGTGGTCAGGGTTTTACCCGGCATGCAGGCCGCCTTTGTCGATATCGGGCTGGACCGTGCAGCCTTTATCCACGCCTCCGAAATTTCCCTGCGTGAAGGCCAGGCCGTTGAGAGCATCAGCGCACTGGTGCACGAAGGCCAAAGTCTGGTGGTGCAAGTCACCAAAGACCCGATTGCCTCAAAAGGTGCGCGTCTGACGACTCAACTGTCGATTCCTTCGCGTTATCTGGTGTACATGCCGCGTACGGCGCATGTCGGTATTTCGCTGAAAATCGAAGATGAAGCCGAACGAGAGCGCCTGAAGCAGGTGGTCAGTGATTGCGTGGCGCAAGAAGGCATCAAGGAAGCGGGCGGTTTTATCCTGCGCACAGCAGCCGAAGGGGCTGGTGCGGATGAAATCCTCATGGACATTCGCTACCTGCGCCGCCTGTGGGATCAGATCGGTTTGCAGATCAAAACCGCTGGCGCCCCGAGTGTGATTTACGAAGATCTGGGCCTGGCGCTGCGCACCTTGCGCGATCTGGTCAGCCCTAAGATCGAGAAAATTCGTATCGATTCGCGTGAAACCTTCCAGAAGACTACTCAGTTTGTGGCTGAGCTGATGCCGGAAATCGCCGACCGCCTTGAGCATTACCCTGGTGAGCGGCCTATTTTTGACCTGTACGGCGTTGAAAGCGAAATCCAGAAAGCGCTGGACCGCAAGGTCCCGCTCAAGTCGGGCGGCTATCTGGTGGTCGATCCGGCAGAAGCCATGACCACCATCGACGTCAATACCGGCGCGTTTGTCGGCCATCGCAACCTCGAAGAAACCATCTTCAAGACCAACCTCGAAGCGGCCACCGCCATTGCCCGGCAACTGCGCCTGCGCAATCTGGGCGGCATCATCATCATCGATTTCATCGACATGGAAGATGAAGAGCACCAGCGTCAGGTGCTGCGGACCCTCGAAAAACAGCTCGAACGCGATCATGCCAAGACCAACATCATCGGGATAACCGAGTTGGGCCTGGTGCAGATGACCCGCAAACGTACCCGTGAAAGCCTGGAGCAGGTGCTGTGCGAACCCTGCGTGTGTTGCCAGGGCCGTGGCAAATTGAAGACCCCTGAAACCATTTGCTACGAAATCTTCCGGGAAATTCTCCGTGAGGCCCGCGCCTATCAAGCTGTTGGCTATCGTGTATTGGCCAGCCAGAGAGTGGTTGATCGCTTGCTGGACGAAGAATCAGGCAACGTTGCAGAACTGGAAGGGTTTATTGGCCGTACGATTCGTTTTCAGGTCGAAACCATGTACTCGCAGGAACAATACGACGTGGTACTGCTCTGAAGTATTTGAAGTCGCATTTGTACGACCGGGAGCTGGGTTTATCAGCCCCTTTGACCATCACTAAAGGGGCCACCTGACATGGAGCGTCTACCACGCTTTTTTGCCGCGCTGACCCGCTGGGGATTCGGTCTATGTGCCATGGTGCTGGTACTTATGGCGCTGTACGTCAGCTTGGGCCGCGAACTGACGCCGCTGATTGCTGAGTACCGCGTAGACGTCCAGAGCAAAGCCCGTGAGGCCTTGGGCATGCCGTTGACCATCGGCAGCCTCGAAGGCAGCTGGAAAGGCATGGCCCCCGTGCTGCTGGCGCATGACGTGATGGTTGGCGAGGGCAACAGCGCCCTGCGTCTGGATGAAGTGCAGGTGGTGCCTGATGTCTGGGCCAGCCTGCTGAACCGCGATATTCGTCTTGCTCATGTGCAACTGGATGGCCTGAATCTGAGCGTGCGTCAGGGTCAGGACGGTCACTGGGCGCTTGAAGGCTTGCCTGTACAGGACGACCAACCGCTGGACCCCGAACAACTGCTCAATCAATTGCAGCGAGTGGCGCGGGTTTCCGTGCTCGACAGTCAAGTCACCCTCGAACCTTACAAGCAAGCGCCGCTGACCCTGACGTATGTCGGGATGACGCTGGACGTCGGCGCGTCTGATCAACGCCTCGACGCACGCTTGACCTTGCCCGATGGGCAGCCCGTTGCGATCAGCCTCAAGACCCAGGTAAACGCCAGCCGCTGGCGCGAGGGTGCGGCCCAGGCCTATGTCAGCCTGCCGCAAAGTGATTGGGCGAAATGGCTGCCGGCCAGCCTGATGCAGCCGTGGAAAGTGTCTGAGCTCAAAGCCGGTGGCGAATTCTGGTTTAACTGGGGCGAGGGCACTGTGCAAAGCGCGGTTGCGCGCTTGAATGCACCCAAGCTGAGCGGTGCCTACGCAGATCGCAAACCCGAAACTATTGAAAACCTCGCCCTGCATGCCTGGGTGCAGCGAGGCAAGCAGGGTTTCAATGTGGTGCTCGACTCCTTGGCGATGAGCCTCGGTGATAAACGCTGGGAAACCCGGATGCAGTTGCAGCAGTTCGCCGCAACGGACGACGAGCAGGAACGCTGGCACTTGCAGGCCGATCATCTGGACCTGACGCCGATCACGCCTTTGATGGACTCGCTGGCGCCGTTGCCGGACGCGGTGGCCAAGGTGATTGATCAACTGAATGTCACCGGCACCTTGCGCAATGTGCTGGCGGACTATCGGCCCAATGCCACAGACGATCAAAAAATCAGCTTTGCCGCTAACTTGCAGCAAGTTGGCTTCAATGCCACCCACGGTGCTCCGGCTGCGCGTAACGTCAGCGGTTTGATCAGCGGTGACTTGGGCAAGGGCGAGCTGCGACTCGACAGCAAAGACTTTTCACTGCACCTGGACCCGATCTTCGCCAAGCCCTGGCAGTACCTGCAAGCCAACGCCTTGCTCAAATGGACGCTGGACAAGAACAGCTTCACCCTGATTGCGCCTTACATCAAAGTGCTGGGTGAAGAGGGCAAGATTGCTGCTGACTTCCTGATCCGTATCCATATGGACCATTCAGCAGAAGACTACATGGACCTGCGCGTCGGTCTGACCGATGGCGATGGCCGATTCACCCCCAAATACTTGCCCGAGGTCTTGAGCCCGGCGCTCGCCGAATGGCTGAGCACGGCGATTATCAAGGGCGCTGTTGAAGAAGGCTTTTTCCAGTATCAGGGCTCGCTCGACCACGATGCAGTCGCCGCAGCGCGCAATATCAGCCTGTTCTTCAAGGTTCACGGCGCCGAGCTGGCTTTTCAGCCGGGCTGGCCGCATGTGCGCAATGTGTCCGGTGACGTCTTTATCGAAGACAGCGGCGTTCGGATCATGGCCAGCAAAGGCCAGTTGCTCGACACCCAGGTGCGCAATGTCGCGGTCAATATTCCCCACGTACCGACCGGCAAGGTCAGCCATCTGTTTTTGGATGGGGATTTCGACGGCGGGTTGGGTGATGGCCTGAAAATTCTGCAGGAAGCGCCGATTGGTACTGAGTCGACGTTTGCCGGATGGCAAGGCGAAGGTTCACTGAAAGGTCGGGTTGACCTCGACATCCCGCTGGAAAAAAGCGTTGAGCCGAAAATCCTGGTGGACTTCGCCACAGATAAAGCCCGCCTGAAAATCAGTGACCCTGAGCTTGAGTTGACCCAGCTCAAGGGTGATTTCCGCTTTGACAGCGCCAAGGGCTTGAGCGGCAAAGGGATCAGCGCGCGCGCCTTCGGTCAGCCGATCACGGCGCAGATTTTTGCAGACGGCAAGCCGGGCAAAATCAGTACCCGAGTGGTGGCGAGCGGCCAGGTTGGGGTTAAAAAGCTGACCGACTGGCTAAAATTCAACCAGCCGATCCCGGTCTCAGGCAACCTGCCTTATCAGTTGCAACTCACCTTGGACGGCGCAGACAGCCAGTTGCGGGTCAGTTCCAGCCTAAAGGGTGCGGTCATTGACTTGCCCGCCCCGTTTGGCCTCGCGACCAATGAAAGCCGCAATACGGTGTTTCGCATGACCTTACAGGGGGCTGAGCGCCGTTACTGGTTTGATTACGGTGATCTGGCCAACCTGACCTTTGCCGCGCCTGGCGGCAAGTTTGAAGAGGGGCGTGGCGAGTTGTTTCTGGGCGATGGCGACCCTGTGCTGCCGACGACCAAAGGTCTGCGTATTCGCGGCGTACTGTCTGAACTGGATGTTGCCCCGTGGCAGGCGCTGGTCGAACGCTATGCGGGAAAAGACCCGGGCGGCAGCGCCAAACAACTGCTCAGCAGTGCTGATTTCAAAGTGGGCAAACTCATCGCCTTCGGCACTCAGCTCGACCAGGTGCAACTGAAGATGACGCGCAGTGCGGCATCTTGGGGGCTACAGATCGACAGCAAGCAGGCCACGGGCGCCGTCACGCTGCCAGATGCGAAGAGCGCGCCGATAAGAGTGACGATGCAGACCATTCGCCTGCCTGCGCCTGACCCCAAAGCGGTCGCGGATGTGAACGCCCCGGACCCTCTGGCGTCGGTCGACCCGCGTAAAATCCCGGCGCTGGACATCATCATTCGTCAGCTTTATCAGGGCGCTGATTTGTTGGGCGCCTGGTCGTTGAACATTCGGCCGACCACTCGCGGGATCAATCTGAACAACCTGAGCCTGGGGCTCAAGGGCTTATTGCTGGAAGGCTCGGGCGGTTGGGAGGGCACCGCGGGTAACAGCAGCAGTTGGTACAAAGGCCGTCTGGGCGGTGGCAACCTGGCTAACGTGCTGAAGGGATGGGGCTTTGCGCCAAGCGTGACCAGTGAGGACTTCCATGTGGACGTCGATGGCAAATGGCCGGGCTCACCGGCCTGGATCGGCCTCAACCGGTTCACCGGCACGCTGGATGCGACGCTGAATAAAGGTCAGTTTGTCGAGGTGGATGGCAGCACCCAAGTCGTGCGTATTTTTGGTTTGCTGAACTTCAACGCCATCGGCCGGCGCCTGCGTCTGGACTTCTCGGATCTGTTTGGCAAAGGCTTGAGCTACGACCGGGTCAAGGGGTTCCTGAATGCCAGCAATGGTGTGTACCGCACCACCACGCCGATCCTCATGACGGGCCCGTCGACTAACCTTGAACTCAATGGCACGTTGAACATGGTCACCGACCAGGTCAACGCCAAGTTGCTGGTGACGCTGCCGGTGACCAACAACCTGCCCTTGGCCGCGCTGTTGGTGGGCGGGCCCGCGGCAGGTGGGGCCATGTTCTTGCTCAACAAGCTGATCGGTGACCAGGTGTCGCGCTTTGCCAGCGTGCAATACAGCATTCAAGGCCCGTGGAACGAGCCGAAAATCACCTTCGACAAGCCATTCGAGAAAAACTAGGAGTAGCATGACGTCAGATATTTCCAGGAGTGCGTCATGTCTTTAGCGGTGATTCAAATGGTCAGCCAGAGCGATGTGCTGGCCAATCTGGCTCAGGCCCGGCGCCTGCTGGCAGAGGCCGCTGAACGTGGCGCGCAGCTCGCCGTTTTGCCTGAAAATTTTGCCGCCATGGGGCGACGCGATATTGCCGATATTGGTCGGGCTGAGGCATTGGGCGAAGGCCCGATTCTGCCATGGTTGAAACAGGCCGCCCGTGACCTCAAGTTATGGATAGTGGCGGGTACATTGCCGCTGCCGCCTGAGGGTCAACCGGACGCCAAGGTTAATGCCTGTTCATTATTGATCAACGCTGACGGCGAGCAGGCCGCGCGTTACGACAAGCTGCACCTGTTCGATGTGGATGTGTCTGACAGCCGTGGCCGCTACCGCGAATCCGATGACTATGCACCCGGGTCGCGTGTGGTGGTGGCCGATACGCCGGTTGGCAAGTTGGGCCTGAGCGTTTGCTATGACCTGCGTTTCCCTGAGCTGTACAGCGAATTGCGGGCAGCCGGGGCTGAGTTGATTACTGCACCTTCGGCTTTTACCGCCGTTACCGGGGCTGCGCACTGGGACATTCTGATTCGGGCGCGGGCCATCGAAACCCAGTGCTATGTACTGGCGGCCGCGCAGGGCGGCGTTCATCCTGGTCCGCGCGAAACATACGGGCATGCCGCCATTGTCGATCCATGGGGCCGTGTGGTGGCAGAGCAGGCGCAGGGCGAGGGCGTAGTGCTGGCTGAGCGAGACAGTGTTGAACAAGCGGCCATCAGGGCACGCATGCCGGTGGTGAATCATCGGCGATTTTTTTCGCAGGGCGCACAGCGACCTGCAACGCAGGACTAATTTTCAGGCCCGTGGGTTCAGCACTCAAAGATGCTGAGGCAGGGGTCAAGACGGAGTAACTATGAGCGAGTTGTTGACCTCAGTCAGCGAACACCTGTTGGCACCGGGCGGTGTCACCATCGAAAGTCTGCAAAGCGTGCTGGGAGACCTGGCTGGGCCTGGGATTGATGCGGCAGATTTGTATTTCCAAGGCCAGATTTCAGAGTCCTGGGCACTGGAAGACGGCATCGTCAAAGAAGGCAGCTTTAACCTCGATCAGGGCGTTGGCGTGCGCGCCCAGTCGGGCGAGAAAACCGGTTTTGCCTACAGCAACGCCATCACGCTAGAAGCCTTGGGTCTGGCGGCGCGAGCGGCCCGCTCCATCTCTCGCGCCGGGCAAAACGGCACCGTGCAAGCCTTTACCACGCAAGACGTGGCTCAGTTATATGCCCCGGACAACCCGCTGGAAGTCATTAGCCGTGCCGAGAAGGTCGAGCTGCTCAAGCGCGTCGATGCGGCCACGCGGGCCCTTGATCCGCGTATTCAGCAAGTGACTGTAAGCATGGCCGGGGTTTGGGAGCGCATTCTGGTGGCCTCCACCGACGGCGGCCTGGCAGCCGATGTGCGCCCGCTGGTGCGTTTCAACGTGAGTGTGATCGTTGAGCAAAATGGCCGTCGCGAGCGCGGCGGGCATGGCGGCGGCGGGCGTACCGACTACCGCTACTTTCTGACCGACGACCGCGCCATGGGCTACGCCCGTGAGGCGTTGCGCCAGGCGCTGGTCAACCTTGAGGCCGTGCCGGCACCTGCGGGCACCATGCCAGTGGTTTTGGGCTCGGGCTGGTCCGGCGTATTGCTGCACGAAGCGGTCGGGCATGGTCTGGAAGGCGACTTCAACCGCAAAGGCAGTTCAGCCTACAGCGGTCGCATGGGCGAAATGGTTGCGTCCAAGCTATGTACCATCGTCGATGACGGCACGTTGGCCGGCCGTCGTGGCTCGTTGAGCGTCGATGACGAAGGCACCCCGACCGAATGCACCACGTTGATTGAAAACGGCGTGCTCAAGGGCTACATGCAAGACAAGCTCAACGCGCGCCTGATGGGCGTTGCGCGTACCGGCAATGGCCGCCGCGAATCGTACGCACACCTGCCGATGCCACGCATGACCAACACTTACATGCTGGGCGGCGAAAGCGATCCGGCCGAAATCATTGCCTCGGTGAAGAAAGGCATCTATTGCGCGAATCTGGGCGGTGGTCAGGTCGACATCACCAGCGGTAAGTTTGTGTTCTCCACCAGCGAGGCTTACTTGATCGAAGACGGCAAAATCACTCGCCCAGTCAAAGGTGCGACCCTGATTGGCAACGGGCCGGAAGCGATGAGCAAAGTGTCGATGGTCGGTAACGATCTGTCGCTGGACAGCGGCGTGGGCACGTGTGGCAAGGATGGGCAGTCGGTGCCGGTCGGCGTTGGGCAGCCAACCTTGAAGATTGACGCGATTACAGTAGGCGGTACGGGCGGTTGATGGGCAGTGGGCGGGTTGCAGGGCAACCCGTCCACGTACGAGAGTTAACGCAGACCGCGTTGTGTCTCGTCCAACCCACGAATGTACTTGAACAATTTGCGGCTTGAGGCCGGTGCCTTGTTATGAGCCAGTTCGTGTTTGGCCTGACGGATGATCGAGCGCATTTGCTGGCGATCAGCCTCAGGAAACTCGGCAACAAACTTTTCCAGTACAGCGTCGTCGCCTTCGATCAGGCGATCACGCCAGCGTTCGAGGTTGTGGAAACGTTCGTTGTATTGGCGAGAAGAGGCATCGACTTGATCGATCAACGCAAGAATTTCGTCAAGCGGTTGATCGCGCATCAGTTTGCCGATGAACATCATATGGCGCTTGCGCGCAATGTGAGCCGTGTGTTTTGGAGCATCTGCCAGAGCCTTCCGCATTGCGTCAGTCAAAGGCATTTTGTTCAGCAAATCAGGCTTGAGAGTCGTGAGACGCTCGCCCAGATCAACCAGAGCATGCAGCTCTTTTTTGACCTGTGTTTTGCTTTTTTCGCCGTCGAAGGCGTCGTCGTAAGAATCAACCATGGTGGCAGTCCGCAAAGAAACGCCGCCATGATAACCAGTCGGGGGCCGCTTGTCCGGCCCGGTCGCTCGGCGGCCCTACCGAAAACAGAATTTGAGTGGAGAAAACCATGAGTGCAGTACAAAGCGTCGGCCCGCAGGCCTTGCCGGCACTGCAACAGCAGGTCGAGCAAATCATCGCCGAAGCCAAGCGCCAGGGTGCCAGCGCCTGCGAAGTCGCCGTGTCGCTGGAGCAGGGCCTGTCGACCTCTGTACGTCAGCGCGAAGTCGAAACCGTTGAGTTCAATCGTGACCAGGGTTTTGGCATCACGCTGTACGTTGGCCAGCGCAAAGGCTCGGCCAGCACTTCGGCCACCGGCCCTGATGCCATTCGCGAAACGGTAGCCGCCGCCTTGGCGATTGCCAAACACACCTCGGAAGACGAAAGCTCGGGCCTGGCTGATGCGAGCCTGATGGCGCGCGATCTCAAAGATTTTGATGTGTTCCACACGTGGGACATCACCCCGGAACAGGCCATCGAAAAAGCGCTGGCGTGTGAAGCCGCCGCTTTTGACGCTGACAGCCGGATCAAAAACGCGGATGGCACCACGCTGAGCACCCATCAAGGTTGCCGCGTGTACGGCAACAGCAACGGTTTTATCGGCGGTTCGGCGTCGACCCGTCACAGCCTGAGCTGCGTGATGATCGCTGAAGGCGACGGCCAAATGCAGCGCGACTATTGGTATGACGTTAACTGCCAGGGCGAACTGCTGATGGACGCGGCCAGCATCGGCCAGCGCGCTGCTGAGCGTGCGGCTCGCCGTCTGGGCTCGCGCCCGGTGCCCACCTGCGAAGTCCCGGTATTGTTTTCGGCGGAACTGGCGGGTGGTTTGTTCGGTAGCTTTCTGGGCGCAATTTCGGGCGGCAATCTGTACCGCAAGTCGTCCTTCCTGCTGGATGCCATGGGCCAGCAAATCTTCCCCGAGTGGCTGACCCTAGATGAACGCCCGCACCTGATGCGCGCCATGGGCAGTTCTTCATTCGACAACGATGGCCTGGCCACCTACGCCAAACCGTTCATCAAAGACGGCGAACTGGTGTCCTACATCCTCAGCACTTACTCGGGCCGCAAATTGGGTCTGCCGAGCACCGCCAACGCGGGCGGCGTGCACAACCTGTTCGTGACCCATGGCGATGAAGACCAGGCCGCATTGATCCGTCGCATGGGCCGAGGCTTGTTCGTGACCGAGTTGATGGGCAGCGGCCTGAACATGGTGACGGGCGATTATTCCCGTGGCGCGGCAGGTTTCTGGGTCGAAAATGGCGAGATCCAGTTCCCGGTTCAAGAAGTCACCATCGCGGGCAACATGCGCGACATGTTCAAACAGATCGTTGCCGTGGGTAATGACCTGGAGCTGCGCAGCAACATCCGCACCGGCTCGGTGCTGATCGAACGCATGATGGTGGCGGGCAGCTAAACCTGCTCCGCGTTATCCCGGGTGTATCACCTTTGCGGGTGATACGCCTTTTTTGTATGTGCGTTTTCTGACTCCAAATGGCGGTCCTGCGGCCCGCATCGCAGCCTCGTCCCTCGTCAACGACTACAACAACATGCCGTGTAGAGCGAGCTTGCCTACGGGAGGTGGGGTTACAGCGGACTTGTTTTGATAATCGATATCGCTTAATAATGAATCTCATTATCGAGCGAGCCTAGGTCATGAGTTCAGCCTTGCATGAAGGCCCCTATCTGGAAAGCTGGCGCTGGATGAGCCGTCAGATCCGTTGCGGGCTTGCGCCAGACGAGCCGCGTCTGATTGAGCATTACCTTGCCGAAGGCCGCTATCTTGCTGGCTGCACGGCGACATCCCCGTGGATGATTGCCGTCACCTCGTTCCGCCTATTGTTGGATACAGCATCCGATACGGCCTTGCCCTGGCACTGGCGCACCCTGTGCCTGGACCATGCGTGGCGCCCGCTGCGCGATATGGAAAATCAAGCCCTGTGCAACTGCCGCCTCAAGCGCTGGCAGAGCTGTGCCTGGCAATTGGCAACCAGCGAACTCGAACCTTCAATTTCTTTAACAGAACTGCTGCAAGGATTTCCTGATGAGTAATACGCGTATCGAACGTGACAGCATGGGTGAATTGCACGTACCTGAGGCGGCGCTGTATGGCGCACAAACTCAACGTGCGGTGGATAACTTCCCGATCAGTCATCAACGTATGCCTGCGCAATTCATTCGCGCACTGATTCTGGCCAAGGCTGCTGCCGCCAAGGCCAACGTTGAACTCAAGCAAATCAGCGAAGCGCAGGGCAATGCCATTGTCGAGGCCACGCAGATCCTGCTGGCGGGCGATTTTATGGAGCACTTCCCGGTGGATATTTTCCAGACCGGTTCGGGCACCAGCTCCAACATGAACGCCAACGAAGTGATCGCCACCCTGGCGACGCGAGTGCTGGGTGAAGTGGTCAACCCTAACGATCACGTCAACTGCGGGCAAAGCAGCAACGACATCATTCCCACCACCATCCATGTCAGCGCCGCCTTGGGTCTGCACGAGGAACTGCTGCCAGCGCTCACGCATCTGGTACAGGTGATCGAGCACAAGGCCGAGCAGGTTCACGTCTACGTTAAAACCGGGCGTACGCACTTGATGGACGCCATGCCAGTGCGCATGAGCCAAGTGCTCAATGGCTGGGCGCAGCAGCTCAAGGCCAATATCGAACACCTGCACAACCTGCAACCGGCGCTGCAATCGCTGGCCCAGGGCGGCACTGCGGTAGGCACGGGCATCAACGCGCATCCACAGTTTGCCGGGCTGTTCAATCAACAGCTCAGCGCGCTGACCCATGTCACATTCACGCCCGGCAAAGACCTGTTTGCCTTGATCGGCTCGCAGGACACGGCGGTTTCTGTGTCGGGTCAACTCAAAGCGACGGCTGTGTCTTTGATGAAAATCGCCAACGACTTGCGCTGGATGAACTCCGGCCCGCTTGCAGGCCTGGGTGAGATTGAACTGCAAGCCTTGCAGCCGGGTTCTTCGATCATGCCGGGCAAGGTCAATCCGGTGATCCCGGAAGCCACGGCGATGGTTGCCGCTCAGGTGATCGGCAATGACACGGTGATCACCATCGCTGGTCAGTCGGGCAACTTTGAGTTGAACGTGATGCTGCCGGTCATTGCACAAAACCTGCTGAGCAGCATTGAACTGCTGGCCAACGCCAGCCGCTTGCTGGCCGACAAGGCCATTGCCAGCTTCAAGGTCAACGAAGCCAAGCTCAAGGAAGCGCTGTCGCGTAATCCCATTCTGGTGACGGCCCTGAACCCGATCATCGGCTATCAGAAAGCCGCCGAGATCGCCAAGACCGCTTACCAACAGGGGCGTCCGGTGATTGACGTCGCCCTTGAATACATCGACCTGCCGCGCAGTCAGCTTGAGGTCTTGCTCGACCCCGAGAAGCTGACGGCTGGCGGCGTTTAACTGATCGACCTAAACACTGCTTTGGAGGTTCACATGGAGCACTGGAAACGCACGATCGAAAGAGCCAATCGCTGTTTCGCTGAGGGCGAGCTGGTCGATGCCCGAGAACACTACTTGCAGGCGCTGGCGCTCGCGCAAGTGTTGTTCGAGCGCTGGAGTGATGCCGACGAAGCAGTGGCGGCCTGTGTCATTTCGCATCACAACCTGGCGGATCTGCACTTGCGCCTTAACCAGCCGGAGGAGAGCGTTGAGTACCTCTGTGCGATTCACCAGCGTTTACTGCAAACCATGCAGAACGCACGCCTGACGCCGGCACTGCGTGAAGCCGCATTGCGTCAGAGCAGCAAAACCTATGTCGAACTTTTGAACTTTATCAGCGAGCACGGCGAATACCCGCGCTCCAACTTATTGCTCAAAAGCACTGTGGCTCAATCCAGCCACGAGTTCTCAACGGTCAGCGGCCATCACTCAGGAGCACATTGATATGACTTACACCTTGCCTGCCTTGCCTTATGCCTACGACGCGCTTGAGCCGCATATCGATGCGCAGACCATGGAAATTCACTACACCAAGCACCATCAGACCTACATCAATAACCTCAATGCAGCAGTCGATGGAACCGAGTGGGCGCAATGGCCGGTCGAGAAACTGGTCGCCAGCGTTCATCAACTGCCTGAGAAACTGCGTGCAGCCGTGATCAACCAGGGCGGCGGGCATGCTAACCATTCGCTGTTTTGGGAAGTCATGAGCCCCACAGGGGGTGGTCAGCCTGACGGTGCATTGGCCAAGGCGATTGATGAGCAACTGGGTGGTCTGGACACCTTCAAGGAAAACTTCACCAAGGCCGCCTTGACCCGTTTTGGCAGTGGCTGGGCTTGGCTCAGTGTGACGCCGGACAAAGAACTGGTTGTTGAGAGCAGTGGTAACCAGGACAGCCCGCTGATGAGCGGCAATACCCCGATTTTGGGATTGGACGTATGGGAGCACGCCTACTACTTGCGTTATCAGAATCGCCGCCCGGAATACATTAATGCGTTTTACAACGTGATTAATTGGCCGGAAGTGGCACAGCGTTACCAAGCTGCGATTGCCTAAGCCTACCGAGAAGGATTCAGGCAGATTATGGGCTCGCAAATTTTAGCGGTCGGTGGCGTGCGAATGTTTCGCTATGCGTTGGGCACGCTCTTGCTGTTGGCGGGCACCGCCCTGCTAGTGGCTAAGGGCCTGGTCTGGCTGGATCTTGAGCCGAGGCTGTTGCGGGCATTGCAAGGCGGTGCGCTGTGCGCGCTGGGTACCGCTTTGGGTGCTGTGCCGGTGTTGGTTATTCGCAAAATGCCAATAGCGGTCAGCGACAGCTTGTTGGGTTTTGGGGCCGGGGTCATGTTGGCGGCTACGGCTTTCTCGCTGATTGTGCCGGGTATTGCAGCGGCTCAAAACCTCGGCCTGTCCCCTTGGGCTTCAAGTGGTCTAGTCAGTGCGGGCATTCTGCTGGGCGCTTTGTGTCTGTTTCTGGTGGATCGAAAGGTCTCTGGAGCTGGGCCGGAAATGTTTGTCAGCCGCCCTGGTGAGCCGGTGATTGCGCCGCGCATCTGGCTGTTTGTGATTGCCATTGTGGCGCACAACATCCCGGAAGGGATGGCGGTCGGGGTCTCGGCCGGTGGCGGCATGCCAGACGCCGATAGCCTGGCGATGGGCATTGCGTTGCAGGATGTGCCCGAAGGGCTGGTGATCGCGTTGGTGCTGGCGGGTGCTGGCATGTCGCGGGTCAAGGCGTTCTTGATTGGCGCTGCATCAGGCTTGGTCGAACCGGTATTTGCGTTGCTCTGTGCCTGGTTGGTCAATTTGGCAGAAGTGCTATTGCCGTTGGGGCTGGCATTGGCGGCAGGGGCGATGTTGCTGGTGGTGACCCAAGAAGTCATCCCCGAGTCGCGGCGCAACGGTCACGAAAAGCTGGCTAGCCTGGGTTTGTGTATCGGCTTCTGCCTGATGATGGTGATGGACACCGCACTGGGCTAACGCCCGCCTTGATGCCCTAAAAACCAGTAGGAGCGAGCTTGCCTCGCGATCTTTTGATCTTAAAAGATCGCGAGGCAAGCTCGCTCCTACCGTTACGCCGGGCTGCTCTTCACTCACCCTCATCGAAGTAGTTGTTGATGAGCTTGACCAGTGCATCCAGTGCTTCCTGTTCTTGCTCGCCTTCAGTCTTCAAATGGATTTTAGTGCCCTTGCCAGCGGCGAGCATCATCATGGCCATGATGCTCTTGCCGTCGACCATAGATTCGGGTGTACGGCCAGCCCTTATCTGACAAGGGAACTGCCCGGCGACGCCGACGAATTTTGCTGATGCCCGAGCGTGCAAACCCAGTTTGTTGATGATTTCGATTTCCAGAGCAGGCATCGCGGGGTTGATCCTTTCAAGTAAGGTCGCGGTGGCGAACCTGGACGTTCTTCAGAGTTTCTTGCAGGCATTTACCGAGGCGTTCGGTCAGGTACACCGAACGGTGATGACCGCCCGTGCAGCCAATGCCGATGGTGACGTATGCGCGGTTGCTGGCAGCAAAGCGGGGTAGCCATTTAAGCAGATAGCTGGAGATGTCCTGGAACATCTCTTCGACATCCGGCTGTGCGGCCAGATAATCGGCGACCGGTTGATCCAGCCCGGATTGCTCACGCAACTCAGGCTTCCAATACGGATTGGGCAGGCAGCGCACATCAAACACCAGATCGGCATCCACCGGCATGCCGCGCTTGAAACCAAACGACTCAACCAGAAAGGCAGTGCCTGGCTCAGGCTTGTTCAGCAGGCGCAACTTAATGGTGTCGCGCAACTGATACAGGTTCAGGTTGGTGGTGTTGATGGTCAGGTCGGCCAGGTCAGCAATCGGCCCGAGCAACTGTGTTTCGTCGCGTATGGCTTCAGCCAGCGAGCGACTTGCACTGCTCAGCGGGTGACGCCGACGGGTTTCCGAGAAGCGCTTGAGCAGGGTTTCTTCGTCTGCATCCAGGAACAGGACATCGCACTGGATATGGCGATTTCGCACTTCTTCAAGCAATTGCGGAAAGCGTGACAAATGACTGGGCAGGTTACGTGCGTCAATAGAAACAGCCACCAGCGGTTGCGCCAATTCTGTATGAATAAGCGCACGTTCTGCCAGTTCAGGCAGTAACCCGGCAGGCAGGTTGTCGATGCAGTAAAAACCGTTGTCTTCAAGGACGGCGAGGGCGGTGCTTTTACCGGAGCCGGAGCGTCCGCTGACAATGACTAAGCGCATGATTAATGACCGTTCTGTACGTCCAGAACAACCTGATACAACAATTCGTTGCTAGGTGCTTCGCGCAGTCTGTCGCGCACTTCTTTACGATCGAGCATGCTGGCAATCTGCCGGAGCAGTTCCAGGTGTGCGTCGGTTGCCGCTTCTGGCACCAGCAAAACGAAGAGCAGGTCGACCGGCGCGCCATCGATGGCGTCGAAATCTATGGGAGCATCCAGGTGCAGCAAGGCGCTAACAGGCGACTTGCAGCCCTTGAGGCGGCAATGGGGGATGGCGATGCCGTTACCAAAACCGGTGGAACCCAGTTTTTCACGGGCGATCAACGCTTCAAAAACATCTTGCTGTTCCAGATCAGGCACTCCGCGGCTGATCAGGTTGGCAATTTGCTCGAGCGCTTTCTTTTTACTGCCGCCCGGCGCGTTCACCAGGGAACGGCCGGGGGTCAGGATATTTTCAAGTTGAATCATGGGTAGGGAGTATTAACGACCCGTTGCGCCCTGAAGCAGGCTTTGGGTCTTTTCCTTATGCTTTTTCAGTTGGCGATCAAGCTTGTCGTAGAGGTTATCGATGGCTGTATACATGTTTTCATGAACAGCATTACCGACAACCTCTCCACCGTGGATATTGAGAGTAGCCTCGATTTTATGTTGAAGTTTTTCAACAGTAAGAATCACCTGCACGTTGGTGATTTTGTCGAAGTGGCGCTCCAGTCGTGCGAATTTGTCATTGATCGAGTCGCGCAGCGCTTGGGTGACGTCCAGATGTTGTCCACTGATGTTGACTTGCATACAGTTTCTCCTTCTGTTGCCATTGCATAAAGTGACAGGCTGAGCAGCCTGCCACTGAAACGCTGTGGCCCGTGGCTTACATCAAACGCTTGCGCTCGCTCGAAGGCGCGATCCCGAGGGATTCGCGGTACTTGGCGACGGTGCGACGGGCCACCTGAATACCTTGTGCCTCCAGTAAACCAGCGATCTTGCTGTCACTCAACGGCTTTTTCTGATTTTCAGCTGCGACCAGTTTTTTGATGATGGCGCGGATCGCTGTGGACGAGCATTCACCGCCTTCAGAGGTGCTGACGTGGCTCGAAAAAAAGTACTTCAATTCATAAATACCGCGCGGGGTATGCATGAATTTTTGGGTGGTGACCCGTGAAATGGTCGATTCGTGCATGCCGACTGCTTCTGCGATGTCATGCAGCACCAGCGGCTTCATGGCCTCGTCGCCATATTCCAGAAAACCACGCTGATGCTCGACGATTTGGGTCGCCACTTTCATCAGTGTTTCATTGCGGCTCTGCAGGCTTTTGATGAACCAGCGTGCTTCTTGCAACTGGTTGCGCATGAACGTGTTGTCGGCGCTGGTGTCAGCGCGGCGCACGAAACCTGCGTATTGCGGGTTGACCCGCAGGCGCGGCACGGACTCCTGGTTCAACTCCACCAGCCAGCGCTCGTTGTCCTTGCGCACGATGACGTCAGGAACGACGTACTCGGCTTCGCTCGACTCGATTTGTGAGCCAGGGCGCGGGTTCAGGCTTTGTACCAGCTCGATGACCTGGCGCAGCTCGTCTTCCTTGAGCTTCATGCGGCGCATCAACTGGCTGTAGTCGCGGGCGCCCAGCAGGTCGATGTAATCGGTCACCAAGCGTTTGGCTTCGTTCAGCCAAGGTGTTTTCGCGGGCAGTTGGCGCAATTGCAGCAGCAGGCACTCGCCCAGATTACGCGCACCAATACCGGCCGGTTCGAATTGCTGAATGCGGTGCAGAACGGCTTCGATCTCGTCGAGTTCGATGTCCAGTTCTGGATCAAAGGCTTCGAGGATCTCTTCGAGGGTTTCGTCGAGGTAGCCCTGATTGTTGATGCAGTCGATGAGTGTTACGCCGATCAGTCGATCGGTGTCAGACATCGGCGCAAGGTTCAATTGCCACAGCAGATGGCTTTGCAGGCTTTCACCAGCAGAGGTGCGGGTCGTGAAGTCCCACTCGTCGTCATCGTTGCTTGGCAGGCTGCTGGCGCTGGTCTGGTAGATGTCTTCCCAGGCAGTGTCTACAGGTAGCTCGTTAGGGATGCGCTCGTTCCACTCGCCTTCTTCCAGGTTATCCACGGTCGGCGCGGATTCTTGGTAAGAGGGTTCCGGAGTGTCGTTGCTGGGTTTTTGCTCAATGTTGTCGGCCATGGGATCGGCATTATCGAAGTCGTCGCCATCTTCCTGGCGTTCGAGCATCGGATTGGATTCCAGGGCCTCCTGGATTTCCTGTTGCAGGTCCAGGGTCGACAATTGGAGCAGACGGATGGCTTGTTGCAGCTGAGGTGTCATTGTCAGCTGCTGGCCCATTCTCAGGACTAGCGATGGTTTCATGGCAGGGGCTTAACACCTTATTCGCCGGCGCACATGGCGCCATCCACTACAAGGGCGCGTGAGCGCCAAACATAAGCAAATTATATGCCTGTAACCGGTGCGTTTGCCTAGGGGGCATTTTTAATAAGTTTGTGCTAAGGCCGATAACGGCGTGAGAGCGGTCCCTGAAAGACATGGCAATGCATGCGATTGCTCAATGCTTCAGGGCCCGCCCCCGCGTGGGTTTAGAGGCGGAACTCGTGACCCAGGTACACTTCGCGCACCAAATCGTTGGCAAGAATCGCTTCAGCATCGCCTTCAGCGATCAGTTGGCCGTCGTTGACGATATAAGCCGTTTCGCAAATATCGAGGGTTTCACGGACGTTGTGATCGGTGATCAACACGCCAATGCCCTTGGCTTTGAGGTGGTGAATAATTTGCTTGATGTCGCCCACGGAGATCGGGTCAACACCTGCAAACGGCTCATCGAGCAGGATGAACTTGGGGTTGGTCGCCAGTGCGCGGGCAATTTCTACCCGGCGGCGCTCACCACCGGACAAGCTCATGCCGAGGTTGTCACGGATGTGGTTGATATGAAATTCCTGCAGCAGGCTTTCCAGTTCTTTGCGACGACCGGCCTTGTCGAGTTCCTGGCGTGTTTCGAGAATCGCCATGATGTTATCGGCCACTGACAGCTTGCGAAAAATCGAGGCTTCTTGTGGCAGGTAGCCGATGCCGGCGCGTGCGCGGCCATGCATAGGCTGGTGGCTGACGTCCAGATCGTCGATCAGTACGCGACCTTGATCAGCCTGAACCAGGCCGACGATCATGTAGAAACAGGTCGTTTTACCTGCGCCGTTTGGGCCGAGCAAGCCAACGATTTGCCCGCTGTCGATTGACAGGCTCACGTCACGTACCACTTGGCGGCTCTTGTAGCTTTTAGCCAAATGCTGGGCTTTCAGAGTTGCCATTACTGGGCCTTCTGCTGGTCGGTTTTCTTCTTCGGCTGAATCACCATGTCAATGCGTGGACGAGGCGCGGTGACATTGGTGCCATTGGCACGGCCAGCATTGGCAACTTGTTTCACGGTGTCGTAGACGATCTTCTCGCCTTCGGTCGTGTTGCCGTCATTGATGACTTTGGCCTTGTCGATCAGCACGATGCGGTTTTGCGGCGCATGATATTGAATCGTCACGGCATACGCCTGAACCGGTTTCGGGTCAGTCGCTTTTTGCAGTTGTTCGAAATAAGCCAGATTACCTACCGATGTCACCACGTCGATTTCGCCCGCTGCATTGCGGGTAATGGTGACGGTGTTACCGGTAATTTTCATGGACCCTTGGGTGATGATCACATCGCCCTTGTAAGTCGCGACGCCTTGCTTGTCATCCAGTTGGGCTTCGTCGGCCTGGATACGGATAGGCTGCTTGTTGTCATTCGGCAGAGCCCAGGCGCTCGCGCTTCCCAGTGCTGCGCTCAGACTGAGCAATAAAGGGAGGGTTTTAACGAGACTCATACTGTCCTCTTACGTTGGACAGCAGGTCCATCCTGCCGTCTTTCAAATATGCTTTCATTCCCTTGCCAGTCGTCACACCACCAGCGCCGTCGATTCTAACGTCTCGGTCGGTCTGCGCATATTGCTTCTGCGGGAATACAGTCATGCGGGTACTGGTAATAATCGTAGTGCGATTTTTTTCGTCTGTACGGGCAACGCGCACAGAATCGATCAGTTCGACCTGGCTGCCGTCCGGATTGACTTCGCCGCGCTCGCTCTGCACGTGCCAAGGGTAGGGCGTGCCGCGATACATTTGCAGGTCAGGCTTGGTCAACAATGTGACTTCAGAAGCCTTCAAATGTTCGACCTTGTCTGATGTCATTTCATATTGCAGCTTGCCGTCCGGCAAATACTGCAGGCTATGCGCATTGGTTGCGTAATAGTCGATAGCGGTTTCGTCGACGGCCGCTGTCGGCTGGTCGAGAAAACGCTCAGGGCTGATATTCCAGTAGCCTACTGCCGCGAAAAGCGCGGCAATGACTGTGAATAACAGAATGTTACGAATTTTTTTACTCAGCATGGAAAGCTCTATAAGTAGGCGGCGTGGGCTGCATCCAGGCAGCCTTGGGCGCGCAGGATGAGCTCGCAAAACTCGCGGGCAGCACCTTCTCCGCCGCGTGCCTGGGTGACGCCATGGGCGTGCTCGCGAACAAAGCTGGCAGCATTGGCAACCGCCATGCCCAGGCCGACCCGGCGAATAACCGGCAAGTCGGGCAGGTCATCGCCCAAATAGGCGACCTGTTCATAGCTTAGGCCGAGTTGGCCGAGAAGCTCGTCCAAAACCACCAATTTATCTTCACGGCCCTGATAAAGGTGCGGGATACCCAGGTTTTGCGCGCGGCGCTCGACCACCGGGGTCTTGCGACCGCTGATGATTGCCGTTTGCACGCCAGCAGCCATCAGCATCTTGATGCCTTGGCCGTCGAGGGTGTTAAAGGTCTTGAATTCGCTGCCGTCTTCGAGGAAGTACAGGCGGCCGTCGGTCAGAACGCCGTCGACGTCGAAGATCGCGAGTTTGATGCCTTTGCCGCGTTTAAGCAGTTCGCTGGTCATTACATTACTCCTGCGCGCAGCAAGTCGTGCATGTTCAAGGCGCCGACCGGACGGTCTTCCTTGTCGACAACCACCAGCGCGCTGATTTTGTGGTCTTCCATGATTTTCAAGGCTTCGGCCGCAAGCATTTCGGCCCGAGCCGTTTTGCCATGCGGTGTCATGACTGAATCAATGGTTGCATTGCGGATGTCAATTTCGCGGTCCAGGGTGCGGCGCAAGTCGCCGTCAGTAAAGATCCCGGCCAGTCGACCGTCTTCTTCGACGATGACCGTCATGCCCAGACTTTTGTGGGTCATTTCCATCAAGGCTTCTTTAAGCGAGGTGCCGCGCACCACTTTCGGCAGTTCATCGCCCGAATGCATGACGTTCTCGACCTTCAGCAGCAGGCGGCGGCCCAGGGCGCCACCTGGGTGCGAGAAGGCAAAGTCTTCAGCGGTAAAGCCGCGAGCGTCCAGCAGCGCCACGGCCAAGGCATCGCCCATGACCAGAGCGGCGGTGGTAGAGGAGGTCGGTGCCAGGTTCAGCGGGCAGGCCTCGTGGTCGACATGAACATTGAGGTTCACTTCGGCGGCTTTTGCCAGTGTCGAGTTCGGGTTGCCGGTGACGCTGATCAGTTTAATACCCAGGCGTTTGATCAGTGGCAGCAGGGTGACGATTTCAGTCGTTGTCCCAGAATTGGACAGGGCGAGGATGATGTCATCGCGAGTGATCATGCCCATGTCACCATGGCTGGCTTCAGCGGGATGAACAAAAAAGGCCGTGGTGCCGGTGCTGGCCAGGGTGGCGGCAATCTTGTTGCCTACATGCCCCGATTTGCCCATGCCGACCACGACTACTCGGCCCTTGCTTGCCAGAATCATCTCGCAAGCGCGTACGAAATCAGCGTCGATATGGGCCAGCAAACCTTCTACGGCTTCCAGTTCGAGGCGGATGGTGCGTTGGGCAGATTGAATCAAGTCGCTGGATTGGCTCATGTTTAAGGTCGGGTAGCCTGAGAAAAGGCAGCGATTATAGCGGTTATGCGCAATTCCCTCACGTTTGATCGTCGTGCTTTGTTGCTTCAGGTAACAAGGTACTGTTGGACTTGTGGATAAATCGACTTTATTTAACGGTCCGTAACCTGAGAGGGCACTCCTTCGGCCTTGGGCGGTCCGTATTAGCAGTGGTATAGTTCGCCGCCAGTTCGGCCCGCCCAGGGAACGCGTGCTTCCTAATCAGAAGCTTGGTGTCCAGGTGAGAGGCAGAAGCTGTATCGCAAGGAGTTTAGATGAGCGCCGATAACGCCTACGCGGTCGAGCTGAAGGGGGTTTCCTTCAAGCGCGGTACGCGCAGCATCTTCAATAATGTCGATATTCGAATTCCGCGTGGCAAAGTCACGGGAATCATGGGCCCGTCCGGCTGCGGCAAGACAACCCTTTTACGCTTGATGGGAATGCAACTGCGTCCCAGCAACGGCGAAGTGTGGGTCAACGGTCAGAATCTGCCGACGTTGTCGCGCAGTGATCTGTTCGATGCTCGCAAGCACATGGGTGTGTTATTTCAGAGCGGAGCCCTGTTCACCGACCTGGACGTGTTCGAAAACGTAGCGTTCCCGCTGCGCGTTCACACTCAACTGCCCGAAGAGATGATTCGCGACATCGTTCTGCTCAAATTGCAGGCGGTGGGGCTGCGTGGGGCAATCAACCTGATGCCCGATGAGCTGTCGGGGGGCATGAAGCGTCGTGTGGCGTTGGCGCGGGCGATTGCCATGGACCCGCAAATCCTGATGTATGACGAGCCCTTTGTAGGGCAAGATCCCATTGCCATGGGGGTGCTGGTGCGGCTGATCCGCCTGCTCAACGACGCGTTGGGCATCACCAGCATCGTGGTTTCCCACGACTTGGCTGAAACAGCGAGTATTTCCGACTATTTATATGTCGTCGGTGATGGTCAGGTGTTGGGGCAGGGCACGCCAGAAGAGCTGATGAATGCCGATAATCCGCGCATACGTCAGTTCATGAACGGCGATCCGGATGGCCCGGTTCCGTTCCATTTTCCGGCGTCAGACTACCGAACCGATCTTCTGGGGAAGCGTTGATGCCCAAAAAATCAATTATTGATCGTGTCGGATTGTTCGGCCGAGCCGGGATCGACATGGTCTCGGTGCTGGGGCGTTCGACGATCTTCCTGTTTCACGCATTGCTGGGGCGTGGCGGCATTGGCGGTGGCTTTGGGCTGCTGCTCAAGCAACTGCATTCTGTCGGTGTCATGTCGCTGGTGATTATCGTCGTGTCAGGGGTGTTCATCGGCATGGTGCTGGCGCTGCAAGGCTTCAGTATCTTGTCCAGCTATGGCTCCGAACAGGCCGTCGGACAAATGGTTGCTCTGACCCTGCTGCGGGAACTGGGGCCGGTTGTGACCGCTCTATTGTTCGCGGGGCGCGCCGGGTCTGCATTGACCGCTGAAATCGGCAACATGAAATCCACCGAACAATTGTCCAGCCTGGAAATGATTGGCGTCGATCCGCTCAAGTACATCATTGCGCCGCGTTTGTGGGCCGGATTCATTTCCCTGCCGCTGCTGGCGATGATTTTCAGTGTGGTCGGCATCTGGGGCGGTTCGTGGGTGGCGGTAGACTGGCTGGGCGTCTACGACGGTTCTTACTGGGCCAATATGCAAAACAGCGTGACCTTCAGTGGTGACGTGATTAACGGGATCATCAAAAGCATCGTGTTTGCCTTTGTAGTGACCTGGATTGCTGTGTTTCAAGGTTATGACTGCGAGCCCACATCAGAGGGGATCAGCCGTGCCACTACCAAGACCGTGGTGTATGCCTCTCTGGCAGTCCTCGGGCTGGACTTTATTTTGACCGCCTTGATGTTTGGAGATTTCTGATGCAAAACCGCACCATGGAAATCGGTGTCGGCCTGTTCCTGCTGGCTGGCATCCTGGCTTTACTGTTACTTGCCCTGCGAGTCAGTGGACTGTCGCCGACGGCCAGTACAGACACCTACAAGCTATATGCCTACTTTGACAACATTGCCGGTCTGACCGTGCGCGCCAAAGTCACAATGGCGGGCGTGACCATTGGCAAGGTCACTGCGATTGATCTGGACCGTGACAACTTCACGGCCCGTGTCACCCTGCAACTGGAAAAGAAAGTGGATAACCTGCCGACCGACTCGACAGCGTCTATTCTCACCGCTGGCCTGTTGGGCGAGAAGTACATCGGTATTAGCGTGGGCGGTGAAGACGCTGTACTCAAGGATGGCGGAACCATTCACGACACTCAGTCGTCGCTGGTCCTTGAAGACCTGATCGGAAAATTCCTGATGAATACCGTTAGCAAAGAAGCCAAATAAGGAGCTTTTAGATGATTTCTCTCTTGCGCCGTGGCCTGCTGATCATGTTGGCGGCAGCGATGCCCCTGATGGCGAGTGCTGCACCGGGGCAGTCTCCCCATGACATCGTTCAAACCACGACCACTCAATTGCTGGCTGACCTGTCCGCCAACAAAGAAAAGTACAAGGCCAATCCAAGCGAATTTTATGACGCTCTGAACAACATTGTCGGGCCGGTAGTCGATGTTGACGGTGTTTCCAAAAGCATCATGACTGTGAAATATTCGCGCAACGCCACGCCTGCGCAGATGCAGCGTTTTCAAGAGAACTTCAAGCGCAGCCTGATCCAGTTCTATGGCAATGCCCTGCTTGAGTTCAAGAACGAAGGCATCAGTGTCGGGGACGCCAGACAGCAATCGGACGGTGGCAACGTTTCTGTTCCCATGACAGTCAAAGGTGCCAACGGCGCGGTTTACCCTGTTTCCTACACCCTTGCCCAAGTGAATGGCGAGTGGAAGGTGCGTAACGTCATCATCAATGGCATCAACATTGGCAAACTGTTCCGTGATCAGTTCGCCGACGCCATGCAGCGCAACGGCAATAACCTCGATAAGACCATCGATGGCTGGGCAGGGGAAGTTGCCAAGGCCAAGGAAAAAACCGACGAGAAATTGAGCCAATGACTGACGCCGCCGTAACCCTGGCTGGCGAAAGCGAGTTGCGCCTCAGCGGCGTGCTCGACTATCAGACTGGCCCTCGCTTGCGCAAGGAAGGCCAGGCCCTGATCAAAAAGGCCTTGGCCAAAGCCCTGGTGGTGGATTGCTCGGCGGTCACCAAATCCAGCAGCGTCGGTTTGTCATTGTTGCTGTGTTACATCCGTGACGCACAAGCCCTGAACAAGCCAATGAGCATTACCGGTTTGCCCGACGACATGCGCGAAATCGCTCAGGTCTCGGGTCTGACCGAGTTGCTGGCACATCATTAATAGCCATTTATAGAAAAGCCCCCCGTCAGAGTCCTGTTATGCGGGGTTCGCAGGCGCGGGGCTTTTTTGTATGATGGCCGACCAGCGCGCGTTAGGCGCCGATTGAGGTTGAGCATGCAGGCCGTAGAAGTGAAGAGCTTTCTTGAGGGAAAGCTGCCTGGAACCCAGGTAGAAGTTGAGGGCGAAGGCTGCAACTTTCAGCTGAACGTGATTAGTGACGAACTGGTGGCTCTGAGCCCGGTCAAGCGTCAACAAAGCATCTATGCCCATTTGAACCCGTGGATTGCTGATGGCAGCATCCATGCGGTCACTATGAAATTCTTCAGCAGCGCGGCCTGGGCCGAGCGCGCCTGAGCCCCCTGAGCCAATAGGCGTCGAGATTGTTATGGATAAATTGATTATTACCGGCGGTGCCCGTCTTGATGGCGAAATCCGTATTTCCGGTGCAAAGAACTCTGCTCTGCCGATTCTGGCTGCGACCTTGCTGTGTAATGGCCCGGTAACGGTAGCCAACCTGCCGCATTTGCATGACATCACCACCATGATCGAGCTGTTCGGTCGTATGGGCATTGAGCCGGTGATTGATGAAAAACTCAGCGTCGAAATCAACCCGAACACCATCAAAACCCTGGTAGCCCCGTACGAACTGGTTAAAACCATGCGTGCGTCGATCCTGGTGCTGGGCCCGATGGTTGCTCGCTTCGGTTACGCTGAAGTCGCGTTGCCAGGTGGGTGCGCCATTGGTTCGCGTCCGGTCGACCTGCACATCCGTGGCCTTGAAGCCATGGGCGCAGTGATTGACGTTGAAGGCGGTTACATCAAGGCCAAGGCGCCAGAAGGCGGCTTGCACGGTGCGAATTTCTTCTTCGACACTGTCAGCGTAACCGGCACTGAAAACATCATGATGGCCGCAGCACTGGCCAATGGCCGCAGCGTGTTGCAGAACTCTGCACGCGAGCCTGAAGTCGTCGACTTGGCCAACTTCCTGAACGCCATGGGCGCCAAGGTGAGCGGCGCGGGCACTGACACCATCACCATTGATGGCGTAAAAGAGCTGCATTCCGCCACTTACCGCGTGATGCCGGACCGTATCGAAACCGGTACGTATCTGGTTGCTGCCGCCGTGACCGGTGGCCGCGTTAAGGTCAAGGATACGGATCCGACCATCCTTGAAGCCGTCCTTGAAAAACTCAAGGAAGCGGGCGCCGAAGTCACCACGGGTGAAGACTGGATCGAGCTGAACATGCACGGCAAGCGCCCTAAAGCGGTGAACGTGCGTACAGCTCCGTATCCGGCGTTCCCGACGGACATGCAAGCTCAGTTCATCTCGCTCAACGCCATTGCTGAAGGCACGGGCGCGGTCATCGAGACCATCTTCGAAAACCGCTTCATGCACGTGTACGAACTGCACCGCATGGGCGCCAAGATCCAGGTCGAAGGCAACACGGCCATCGTCACCGGTACCGAAACGCTGAAAGGCGCGCCCGTCATGGCCACCGACCTGCGTGCGTCGGCCAGCCTGGTGATCTCGGCACTGGTTGCTGAAGGCGACACCCTGATCGACCGCATCTACCACATCGACCGTGGTTACGAGTGCATCGAAGAGAAACTGCAAATGCTGGGTGCCAAAATCCGCCGCGTTCCGGGCTAGTTTTTGGTGTTTGGCCTCATGGGCACATGGATCGTGTCCAGCCGCCAGGTGACGTAAGCGCTCGCAAGCGTTACCTTACCTGGCCTCGAATCGTTCAAGTCGAGCCTGACTATCAGGCTCGATGCATGTCCGGCGCCGATTGCGTCCGGGCATAAGTACCCTGATAAGGACTTACGTTTCCCATGTTGACCATTGCACTGTCCAAGGGCCGTATCCTTGACGACACCCTGCCGCTTCTGGCTGAAGCGGGCATTGTGCCGAGCGAGAATCCGGACAAAAGCCGCAAGCTGATCATCCCGACCTCACAACCCGACGTACGTCTGCTGATCGTACGCGCCACCGACGTGCCGACTTACGTTGAGCATGGCGCGGCAGACCTCGGTGTTGCGGGTAAAGACGTGCTCATGGAATACGGCGGCCAGGGCCTTTACGAGCCTCTGGATCTTCAGATTGCCCAGTGCAAGCTGATGACTGCCGGTGCCATCGGTGCCGTTGAACCCAAAGGCCGCCTGCGTGTTGCCACCAAGTTCGTCAATATCGCCAAGCGTTACTACGCCGAGCAAGGCCGTCAGGTCGACATCATCAAGCTGTACGGCTCGATGGAGCTGGCTCCGTTGATTGGTCTGGCCGACAAGATCATCGACGTGGTCGATACGGGCAACACCTTGCGTGCCAACGGCCTGGAACCTCAGGACTTCATTGCCGCCGTCAGCTCCCGCCTGGTGGTTAATAAAGCGTCGATGAAAATGCAGCACGCCCGCATTCAAGCCCTGATCGATACCCTGCGCAAAGCAGTGGAATCTCGACACCGCGGCTGACACACCTGCGCGATAAGGGGTTGATCCCTGACGTCGCGCCCATCCATCCGTGTAATCGCCAGAAATCTCAGGTACCCACGCGGATGGCTTGGTAGTCTTGTGGTGCCTGAGATCCGCAACCTCATCAATTCCAAGCAATCGCCCATTACCGAGGCCCTCGCTATGACCGCTCCCACCGCAATTCGCCGACTCAACGCTGCTGATCCGGACTTCGCGCAGCATCTGGATCATTTGCTGAGCTGGGAAAGTGTGTCTGACGACTCGGTTAACCAGCGTGTGCTCGACATCATCAAGGCGGTGCGCGAGCGCGGCGATGCGGCACTGGTTGAGTTCACCCAGCGCTTTGACGGGCTGAGCGTTAACTCGATGGCAGATCTGATCCTGCCACGCGAGCGATTGGAGCTGGCCTTGACCCGTATCACCGCGCCGCAGCGTGAAGCGCTGGAAAAAGCCGCCCAACGGGTACGCAGCTACCACGAAAAACAGAAGCAGGACTCCTGGAGCTACACCGAAGCTGACGGCACTGTGCTGGGCCAAAAGGTCACGCCGCTGGACCGCGCCGGTTTGTACGTGCCAGGCGGCAAAGCGTCTTACCCGTCTTCGGTTCTCATGAACGCGATTCCGGCCAAAGTGGCAGGCGTTACCGAAGTGGTCATGGTCGTGCCCACCCCGCGTGGCGAGATCAACGAGTTGGTGCTGGCTGCGGCCTGTATCGCGGGTGTTGACCGGGTGTTCACCATCGGCGGAGCACAAGCCGTCGCCGCGTTGGCCTACGGCACCGAAAGCGTGCCGAAAGTCGACAAAGTGGTAGGCCCCGGCAACATCTATGTGGCAACCGCCAAGCGTCACGTATTTGGCCAAGTGGGGATCGACATGATCGCCGGGCCTTCGGAAATCCTCGTGGTGTGCGATGGCCAGACCGATCCGGACTGGATCGCCATGGACCTGTTCTCCCAGGCCGAGCACGACGAAGACGCGCAAGCCATTCTGGTCAGCCCGGACGCCGAGTTCCTCGACAAAGTCGCCGCCAGCATCGCCAAGTTGCTGCCGACCATGGAGCGTGCTGACATCATCAACACCTCGATCAATGGTCGCGGTGCGTTGATTCTGGTCAATGACATGCAGCAAGCCATCGACGTGGCCAACCGCATTGCCCCGGAACACTTGGAGCTGTCGGTCGCCGACCCTCAAGCCTGGTTGCCGCAGATTCGCCACGCCGGTGCGATCTTCATGGGGCGTCATACATCCGAAGCCTTGGGCGATTACTGCGCAGGCCCTAACCACGTATTGCCGACGTCCGGCACCGCGCGTTTCTCCTCGCCGCTGGGCGTCTATGACTTCCAGAAGCGTTCATCGATCATCTTTTGCTCGGAGCAGGGCGCTTCTGACCTGGGCAAGACGGCTTCGATTCTGGCCCGCGGTGAATCACTGACCGGCCACGCTCGCAGTGCTGAATACCGGATCATCGCCGACACCGAACAGGGGCAATAAGCATGAGTAAATTCTGGAGTTCGTTCGTTAAAGAACTGGTGCCTTACGTGCCGGGTGAGCAGCCAAAACTGACCAAGCTGGTCAAGCTCAACACCAACGAAAACCCGTACGGCCCTTCGCCAAAGGCGCTGGACGCGATGCGGGCAGAGATCAACGACAACCTGCGTCTGTACCCGGACCCAAACAGCGATCTGCTCAAGCAGGCGGTGGCCGAGTACTACGGCGTTCAGCCCCGTCAGGTGTTCCTCGGCAACGGCTCTGACGAAGTGCTGGCCCACATCTTCAACGGCTTGTTGCAGCACGACAAACCGCTGCTGTTTCCGGACATCAGCTACAGCTTCTACCCCGTGTATTGCGGCCTTTACGGCATTGAATTTGACGCCGTGCCGCTGGATGAGCAGTTTCAGATCCAGCCAACGGACTATGCCAAGCCAAACGGCGGCATCATCTTCCCTAACCCCAACGCGCCGACGGGCTGTTTGCTGGCGCTGGACGCTGTTGAGCAAATCCTCAAAGCCAGTCCGGATTCGGTGGTTGTGGTGGATGAGGCCTACATCGACTTTGGCGGCGAGACGGCCATCAGCCTGGTGGACCGCTATCCGAACTTGCTGGTGACCCAGACCCTGTCCAAATCGCGCTCGCTGGCAGGTTTGCGCGTGGGCCTGGCGGTGGGCCATCCTGATCTGATCGAAGCGCTGGAGCGGATCAAAAACAGCTTCAACTCCTACCCGCTGGACCGCGTAGCGATTGCTGGTGCTGCGGCAGCGTTCGCCGACCGCGAGCACTTCGAGCACACCTGCAAGGCCGTGATCGACAGTCGCGAGCAAGTGGTGGGTCAATTACAGGCGCTGGGTTTTGAAGTGTTGCCGTCGGCGGCGAACTTTATCTTCGCGCGTCACCCGGAACACGATGCGGCAGCACTGGCGGCCAAATTGCGCGAGCAGGGCGTGATCGTGCGTCACTTCAAGCAACTGCGTATTGCGCAGTTCCTGCGGATCAGCATCGGCACGCCGGAGCAGAACGCAGCGCTGATTGAAGGGTTATCAGCTATCTAACTAACGCCTTGTAGGAGCGAGCTTGCCTCGCGATCTTTTGATCTTTAAAAGATCGCGAGGCAAGCTCGCTCCTACAGGGGGTGTATTTATTTTTCAGTATGCGCCGGCTGTTCTTGCTGTGGACGCAGGCCCACTTCGGCAAAGAGCTTAAGCTCTTTGCCGTTGCGCAGTACCTGAATCTCGACCTTGTCCGAAGGCTTGATCCGGGCCACCTGGTTCATGGAGCGGCGGCCATCGTTGGCCGGTTCGCCATCAATGCTCAGAATCACATCACCTAACTGCAAGCCGGCTTTTTGCGCTGGGCCGTCACGGAAAATCCCCGCGACCACGATCCCTGGGCGTCCATTCATACCAAAAGACTCCGCCAGATCCGGTGTCAGCGACTGAACCTCAATCCCCAGCCAGCCACGAATAACCTGGCCGTGCTCGATAATCGACTTCATGACTTCCATCGCCAGATTGATCGGGATGGCAAAGCCGATCCCTTGCGAGCCACCCGACTCGGAAAAAATCGCGGTATTGATACCGGTCAGGTTGCCATTGGCATCCACCAGCGCACCGCCCGAGTTGCCGGGGTTGATCGCCGCATCGGTCTGAATAAAGTCTTCGTAGTTGTTCAACCCCAATTGGTTACGCCCCGTGGCACTGATGATGCCCATGGTCGTGGTTTGACCGACGCCAAACGGGTTGCCAATGGCCAGGGCAATGTCGCCGATGCGCAATGTGTCGGAGCGCCCAATGGTGATGGCGGGCAAGTTTTTCAGGTCAATCTTGAGTACGGCCAAATCAGTTTCAGGGTCGCTGCCGATCACCCGTGCCAGTGTTTCGCGACCATCCTTGAGGGCCACTACAATCTGGTCGGCGCCGGTCACCACATGGTTATTGGTCAGCAAGTAGCCTTCCGGGCTCATGATCACGGCCGAACCCAGGCTGGATTCCATGCGCTTTTGCTTAGGCACGTTGTTACCGAAAAAACGTCGGAACTGCGGGTCATCAAACAGCGGGCTGGCATTTTTGTTCACCACTTTGGTGGTGTACAGGTTGGCGACAGCGGGGGCTGCACGCGTCACGGCGTCGGCATACGTGACGGGGCCTTGCTGAACGTAACTGGTTCGCGGGGCTTGTTGCAGATTAACGTCCAGCGTCGGCAAGCCGACCCATTGCGGATAACGTTGAATAATCAGCAAAGCGATAAGCACGCCAGCCAGCAGTGGCCAGCCAAAAAAACGCAAAGCCTTAAACATTGAACTCAGTCCTGAAGGTTGCAGAGCCATCTCGACGGCCCATAATGGCGGCCATTATACGAGGGCACGAGCACCTCTGAACGCTATATTTAGGAGTCTTTTATGGCTGTCGCTCTGAGCACGCTGGTAGAAGAAGCAAATCGTTACCTGAACTGCGCTGCCATCAGCGATTACTGCCCCAACGGATTGCAAGTTGAAGGCCGACCGCAAGTGCTGCGCATCGTCAGCGGCGTGACCGCAAGCCAGGCGCTGCTCGATGCTGCCGTCGAGGCCCAGGCCGATTTGGTACTGGTGCACCACGGCTATTTCTGGAAGGGCGAAGACCCTTGCGTCACCGGCATGAAGCAGCGCCGTCTGAAAACCCTGCTCAAGCACGACATCAGTTTGCTGGCGTATCACTTGCCCCTTGACCTGCACCCTGACGTGGGCAACAACGTGCAATTGGCGCGGCAGTTGGAGATCACCGTTGAGGGCCCGCTGGACCCGAGCAACAGCAAAGTCGTGGGGTTGGTGGGCTCATTGGCTGAACCGATGACTGCACGTGATTTTGCCCGGCGAGTACAAGAAGCCCTGGGACGCGAGCCATTGTTGATTGAAGGCAGTGAAATGATTCGCCGCGTGGGTTGGTGCACGGGCGGCGGCCAGGGCTACATCGACCAGGCGGTATTGGCGGGTGTTGATTTGTACCTGAGTGGCGAAGCCTCTGAGCAAACCTTCCACAGCGCACGCGAAAACGACATCAGCTTTATCGCGGCCGGGCATCACGCCACCGAGCGCTACGGCGTACAAGCGCTGGGCGATTACCTGGCACGACGCTTTGCGCTGGAACATCTGTTTATCGATTGCCCAAATCCGATTTAACGGCACGTCCCTTTGTAGGAGCGAGCTTGCCTCGCGATCTTTTGCTTCTAAAGATCAACAGATCGCGAGGCAAGCTCGCTCCTACAGGGGCGGAATGGCCAAACCCGGCGATCTATTCTTAGATCGTTTCGATCTAGTTGGTGCCCTCAATAGAAGAGGGCGCTGTGCTAGCATTCTCCGCTCGAACACGGCCCGCAGGCCGTTCATAAGATAGTTTTCGTGAGTAGCCATGGTCGACAAACTGACGCACCTGAAACAGCTGGAGGCGGAAAGCATCCACATCATCCGCGAGGTGGCTGCCGAGTTCGATAACCCGGTAATGCTGTACTCGATCGGTAAAGATTCCGCCGTGATGCTTCACCTTGCTCGCAAGGCATTTTTCCCTGGCAAGCTGCCGTTTCCGGTGATGCATGTCGACACTCAGTGGAAATTCCAGGAGATGTACAGCTTTCGCGACAAGATGGTCGCCGAGCTGGGCCTGGACCTGATCACTCACGTCAACCCGGACGGCGTGGCACAAGGGATCAACCCTTTTACCCACGGCAGTGCCAAGCACACCGACATCATGAAAACCGAGGGCCTCAAACAGGCTCTGGACAAATACGGCTTTGATGCTGCCTTCGGTGGCGCGCGCCGCGACGAAGAAAAATCCCGCGCCAAAGAGCGTGTGTACTCTTTCCGCGACAGCAAGCACCGCTGGGACCCGAAAAACCAGCGTCCCGAGTTGTGGAATGTCTACAACGGCAACGTCAACAAGGGCGAATCGATCCGCGTTTTCCCGTTGTCGAACTGGACCGAACTCGACATCTGGCAGTACATCTACCTCGAAGGCATCCCGATTGTGCCGCTGTACTTCGCCGCTGAGCGTGAAGTCATCGAGAAGAACGGCACATTGATCATGATCGACGACGATCGAATCCTTGAGCACCTGTCTGACGAAGACAAGGCGCGCATCGTCAAGAAAAAGGTCCGTTTCCGTACGCTTGGCTGCTACCCGCTGACCGGCGCGGTGGAGTCCGAGGCTGAAACCCTGACCGACATCATCCAGGAAATGCTCCTGACGCGAACTTCCGAGCGCCAGGGCCGGGTCATCGATCACGATGGCGCAGGCTCGATGGAAGATAAAAAACGTCAAGGTTATTTCTAAGGGGTTGTCATGTCGCATGTTTCTGATTTGATCAGCGAGGACATCCTCGCCTACCTGGGCCAGCACGAGCGCAAAGAGATGTTGCGCTTTCTGACCTGCGGCAACGTCGATGACGGCAAGAGCACCCTGATCGGGCGCCTGCTGCACGACTCCAAGATGATCTACGAAGACCATCTGGAAGCTATTACCCGTGACTCGAAAAAGAGCGGCACCACCGGCGATGATATCGACCTGGCATTGCTGGTAGACGGCCTGCAAGCCGAGCGCGAGCAGGGCATTACGATTGACGTGGCCTACCGCTACTTCTCGACGGCCAAGCGCAAGTTCATCATTGCCGATACCCCGGGTCACGAGCAGTACACCCGCAACATGGCCACCGGTGCGTCCACCTGTGACCTGGCGATTATTTTGGTGGATGCCCGCTACGGCGTGCAGACCCAAACCCGTCGCCACAGCTTTATCGCCTCGTTGCTGGGCATCAAGCACATCGTTGTGGCCATCAACAAGATGGACCTCAAGAACTTTGATCAAGGTGTGTTCGAGTCGATCAAGGCCGATTACCTGAAGTTCGCCGAAGGCTTGAAAATGAAGCCTTCGAGCATGCATTTCGTGCCGATGTCTGCCCTTAAAGGCGACAACGTGGTGAACAAGTCCGAGCGTTCGCCGTGGTACACCGGCCAGTCGCTGATGGAAATTCTGGAAACGGTTGAAGTCGCGGCCGATCGCAACCTCACCGACCTGCGCTTCCCGGTGCAGTACGTGAACCGTCCGAACCTGAACTTCCGTGGCTTCGCCGGTACGCTGGCCAGCGGCGTGGTGCACAAGGGTGACGAAATTGTTGTCCTGCCGTCGGGCAAAAGCAGCCGCGTTAAATCCATCGTCACCTTTGAAGGTGAACTGGAGCATGCAGGTCCGGGTCAGGCAGTAACGCTGACCATGGAAGACGAGATCGACATCTCCCGTGGCGACTTGTTGGTGCATGCCGACAACGTGCCGCAGGTGACCGACACCTTCGAAGCCATGCTGGTGTGGATGGCCGAAGAGCCGATGCTGCCGGGCAAGAAGTACGACATCAAGCGTGCGACCAGCTATGTACCGGGGTCGATTGCCAGCATCGTCAACAAAGTCGACGTGAACACGCTGGAAGAAGGCCCGGCGAGCGCGTTGCAGTTGAACGAGATCGGCAAGGTCAAAATCAGCCTCGACGCTCCGATTGCGCTGGATGGTTATGACAGCAACCGCACCACGGGTTCGTTCATCATCATCGATCGCCTGACCAACGGCACGGTGGGTGCAGGCATGATCATTGCGCCGCCGGTGAGCCATGGCAGCGCGACGCATCACGGCGAACTGGCACACGTTGCCACAGAAGAACGCGCCCAGCGTTTTGGCCAGCAACCGGCGACGGTGTTGTTCAGTGGTTTGTCGGGCGCGGGTAAAAGCACCCTGGCTTACGCGGTTGAGCGCAAGTTGTTCGACATGGGCCGTGCGGTGTTCGTGCTGGATGGTCAGAACCTGCGCCATGACCTGAACAAAGGTCTGCCACAGGATCGTGCTGGCCGGACCGAGAACTGGCGTCGTGCTGCTCACGTGGCGCGTCAGTTTAACGAAGCGGGCCTGCTGACACTGGCAGCCTTTGTTGCCCCGGATGCTGAAGGCCGCGAACAGGCCAAGGCGCTGATCGGTGATGATCGTTTGATCACGGTCTATGTACAGGCATCGCCAGCCGTGTGCGCCGAGCGCGACCCGCAAGGGCTGTACGCGGCGGGCGGCGACAACATTCCGGGCGAGTCCTTCCCGTATGACGTGCCATTGAATGCAGACCTTGTGGTCGACACTCAGGCGTTGTCGCTGGAAGACGGCGTCAAGTTGGTACTGGACCTGTTGCGTCAACGCGGCGCGATTTAAGCCGCGATTAAAAAGCCCGCCACCGAGCGATCGGTGGCGGGCTTTTTGTTGGGCAGGGTGGTGCAATTTGTAGGAGCGAGCTTGCTCGCGATCTTTTGATCTTTTAAAAGATCGCGAGCAAGCTCGCTCCTACAGGGGGGGTGTTGTATCAGACTTTGGGGTATTCCCGATGCAACTCGCCCAACAACCGATCCTTGTCTTCCCACAGCTGGTTGATCCAGCCCTGAAATGCCAACTTGTACTCGGCGTCCTGGTCGTAGTTTCGGCCAATAAACTCAACCGGAATTTCCAGTTCTTCAAACACCACCACCACGTCTCGCACATGGCCGCACAGCAAGTCCCAATACCCCGGACGTCCGTCTGGGTAATGAATCGTCACGTTGACGATGGACTTCAACTGTTCGCCCATCGCATCCAGCACAAAGGCAATCCCCCCGGCTTTGGGTTTGAGCAGGTAGCGAAACGGTGATTGCTGGGCGGCGTGTTTGGCCTCGGTAAAGCGCGTGCCTTCGACGAAGTTGAAAATCCCCACCGGTTGATTTTTGAACTTGGCGCAGGTTTTACGCGTGGTCGCCAGGTCAGCGCCTTTCTTTTCCGGGTGTTTCGCCAGGTAGGCCTTGGAGTAGCGCTTCATGAACGGAAAGCCCAGCGCCCACCACGCGAGCCCAATCACCGGCACCCAGATCAGCTCCTGCTTAAGGAAGAACTTCAGCGGGCGGATACGTTTGTTGAGCACGTATTGCAGCACCATGATGTCGACCCAGCTCTGGTGGTTGCTGGTCACCAGGTACGAGTGCTCGTAGTCCAGCCCTTCAAGGCCTTTGATATGCCAGCGGGTTTTGCGCAGTAAATCCATCCAGCGCGAGTTATTGCTCACCCACGCTTCGTGAATACGGCGCATCAACTCGTCCGTCACCCGCTGCGCGGCCGGAAAGGGCAGGCACAGTTTGAAAATGGCGACCACAAACAGCGGCGTGCAGCACACGATGGTGTTGATCGCCAATAACAATGAAGCAATGACGCCGCGTAACGGCGCAGGCAGAGAGTCCATTCACACATCCATAGGTCGGTTGGCGGCTTGAATTGCCGTCAGGGCGATGGTGTAGACGATGTCGTCCACCTGGGCGCCACGGGGCAGGTCGTTTACCGGTTTGCGCAGGCCTTGCAGCATCGGCCCCAGGCTGACGCAATCGGCGCTGCGTTGCACGGCTTTGTGCGTGGTGTTGCCGGTGTTCAGGTCCGGGAACACAAACACCGTCGCTCGGCCTGCCACCTGGCTATTAGGCGCCAGTTGGCGGGCCACGGCTTCGTTGGCAGCGGCGTCGTATTGCAACGGGCCGTCGATCAGCAGTGCGCGCTGGGCTTCATGGGCGAGGAGGGTGGCTTCACGGACTTTTTCGACTTCTTCACCGCTGGCCGAGTCGCCGCTGGAATAACTGATCATGGCCACGCGTGGAGTAATCCCGAACGCAGCCGCCGAGTCGGCGCTTTGCAGGGCGATTTCGGCCAGTTCAGTCGCGGACGGGTGCGGGTTCATCACGCAGTCGCCGTACACCAGGACCTGCTCCGGGAACAACATAAAGAACACCGACGACACCAGCGTGCAGCCCGGCGCAGTTTTAATCAGTTGCAGGGCAGGGCGGATGGTATTGGCAGTGGAGTGAATGACCCCGGAAACCAGGCCGTCGACTTCGTCCAGTGCCAGCATCATGGTGCCGATCACGACCGGGTCTTCCAGTTGCTGTTCGGCCATGGGTGCGTTGATGCTCTTGGTTTTGCGCAGCGCCACCATGGGTTCGACATAACGGCCACGAATCAGGTCTGGATCGAGAATTTCCAGCCCCGGCGGCAGTTCAAAACCATGGGCCTTGGCCACGGCGTGGACTTCTTCAGGTTTGGCCAACAGCACGCAGCGGGCAATGCCACGGGCCTGACAGATGGCTGCTGCCTGCACGGTCAAAGGCTCGCTGCCTTCGGGCAAGACGATCCGCTTGTTGGCCTGCTGGGCGCGCTGGATCAACTGATAGCGGAACACCGCAGGCGTCAGGCGCATTTCCCGTGGCGTGCCGCAGCGCTGATGCAACCAGTGGGCGTCGAGATAGCCAGCCACAAAATCAGTGATGATTTCCGCACGCTCGCGGTCATCAATCGGAATCTCTTTGTTCAGTTGATTGAGCTGATTGGCGGTGTCGTACGAGCCGGTGCTCACCGACAACACCGGCAGCCCGGCTTGCAGCGCGCCTCGGCACAGCTCCATGAGACGCGGGTCGGGCTTGGTGTCGCTGGTCAGCAACAGGCCCGCCAAGGGGACGCCGTTCATCGCGGCCAGGCTGACGGCAAGGATGATGTCATCGCGATCACCGGGAGTGACCACCAATACGCCGGGCTTGAGCAGTTGCAGGGTATTGAGCACGGTGCGGGCGCACAGGATGATCTTCGACATCCGCCGGGTTTCGTAGTCGCCCGCGTTCAGCACCTGCGCCCCGAGCAGCTCGGCCACGTCGCGGGTGCGCGGGGCATTGAGCTCGGGTTGGTAGGGGATGCAGCCCAGCAGCTTGAAATCACCGCTGCGCAGCAACGGCGAATGCTCTTTGAGGCGTGCCGAAAACACTTCCATGCTCTCGTCGGTGCGCACTTTATTGAGGATCACGCCGAGCACTTTCGGGTCTTTCGGGCCGCCAAACAGCTGCGCCTGCAACTCAACCCGGCCTGAAAGCTCGGTCAGCACTTCGTTTTCCGGCGCCGACACCAGAATCACTTCAGCGTCCAGGCTCTTGGCCAAGTGCAGATTGACCCGTGCCGCGTAACTGGCGGTGCGAGTGGGCACCATGCCTTCCACGATCAGCACATCTTTGCCAATGGCCGCTTCTTGGTAAAGGCGGATGATTTCTTCGAGCAGTTCATCCAACTGGCCATCACCGAGCATCCGCTCGACATGTGCCAGGCCCAAAGGCTGTGGCGGTTTGAGGCCGTGAGTGCGGGCCACCAGTTCGGTAGAACGCTCAGGGCCGGTGTCGCCTGGGTGCGGTTGGGCAATCGGCTTGAAAAAACCGACTTTCAGACCTGCACGTTCCAGGGTACGGACCAGGCCGAGACTGATAGATGTCAGGCCCACACCAAAGTCAGTGGGGGCGATAAAGAAAGTTTGCATGCGAGCTTCCTGACGTGGCAGTGCAAGAGCAACACTCGATAAACGAGACATGTGCCTGAATCAATTGCCAAGGTTAACGCTATCGGCCGCTTGAGCACACCAGCCACAGTGAAAGGGCTGGCCTATTTTTTTTGACCGTTGCTCAGGGTCCAGCACCCAGGGGCGCGATTGCCAGGGCGGTTGATGACGCTGGTGCTGGGTATGGCCACACGAGAGCACGACGACCCAGTGCTGCTCTTCATCTTGGCGCCAGCCAATGATTGTTGAAGTTTTCAAAGTGATCCGTTGGTCTTGGTTGTGTTCGCTTTCGTGCGATTGCTTGGTTAAACTTGCGCACTCTTTATTATTTTGCAAAAGGTCTCGCCCCATGACGATCGCCGCCAACAAGGCAGTCTCCATCGAATATACCCTGACCAACGACGCTGGTGAGGTCATCGACAGCTCTGCCGGCGGCGCGCCGCTGGTTTACCTGCAAGGTGCAGGCAACATCATTCCAGGTCTGGAAAAGGCGCTTGTTGGCAAGGCTGTTGGCGACGAGCTGGAAGTTTCCGTTGAACCTGAAGACGCTTACGGCGAATACTCTGCCGAGCTGGTCAGCACCCTGAGCAGCAGCATGTTCGAAGGCGTTGACCAACTGGAAGTGGGCATGCAATTCCACGCTTCCGCGCCGGACGGCCAAATGCAAATCGTGACCATCCGTGATCTGGACGGCGACGACGTAACCGTTGATGGCAACCACCCATTGGCGGGTCAGCGCCTGAACTTCAAGGTCAAGGTTGTTGCTGTACGTGACGCGAGCGAAGAAGAAGTTGCTCACGGCCACGTTCACGGTGAAGGCGGTCATCAGCACTGATAAGTGCTGCTACGCTCAGGTGTGAGCTAGCCACAAAAAGGCGCCTTCGGGCGCCTTTTTGCATGGTTGAGAGTGTGGCAATCGGCATCTTGAGCGATTGTCTGAATCTGCCCCGGGAATTTTGGAGTCCGTCATGAGTGCTTTTCACGACCTTACCTTAGATGCACTGGACGGCAAGCCGTTGTCACTGAAGACCCTGAAGGGGCAGGTGGTACTGGTAGTGAACGTTGCCTCCAAATGCGGTTTGACCCCGCAGTACGCCGCCTTGGAAAACCTGTATCAACAGTACAAAGAGCAAGGCTTCAGCGTACTGGGCCTGCCGTGCAATCAGTTCGCAGGGCAAGAGCCGGGCACTGAAGAAGAGATTCAGACGTTTTGCAGCCTCAACTACGGCGTGTCTTTCCCGTTGAGCAGCAAAGTTGAGGTCAATGGCCCGGACCGTCACCAGCTTTACCGCTTGCTGGCAGGGGAAGGGGCCGAGTTCCCTGGCGACATTACCTGGAATTTCGAGAAGTTTCTGGTCGGCCCGGACGGTAGGGTTCTGGCACGCTTCTCACCTCGCACCGCGCCGGATGACCCCGCTGTGATTCAGTCGATTGAAAAAGCGCTGGCTTAAACGAGCGCTTTTAGGCAGGAACGAGCTTTTGATCTTAAAAGCCCGCACGACAAGCCCAATGCTGTTCACTTAAGAGCAATGTCACTCAAGTGTGGGAGCGGGCAAGCCCGCTCCCACAGGGGCAGAAGTCGCTTAAGTGAACAGCATTGCGCACGACAAGCCCGTTTTTTACCCTTCTGAGGGAGGTGGCAGTGGAAGTGCATCGGTTTTGCTCTGGCAGGCACGCTGCAACTGACCTTCAAACTGTTCGATAATCCCCGGCCAGCCTTGGCGGCATGCATGGTGGCGCGCATTAAGACGTACCGTGCGCAACGTTTCCGGGTCTTCGAGCAGCCAGGCTGCCGCATCAATGAACGCGTATTCATCGCCTGGCATGGCCAGCACACCGTTGTAGCCGTGTCGAATGTGCTGACCGGCAGCTGCGGCGTCATAGGCCACAACCCCCAACCCCGATGCCAGCGCTTCGAGCACGACATTGCCAAAGGTCTCGGTCATGCTGGGAAACAAGAACACGTCGCCGCAGGCATAGTGGCGGGCGAGGTCTTCGCCTGATTGCGCCCCACAAAAGATGGCTTCGGGCAGTGACGCTTCGAGTGCGGCGCGTTTGGGGCCGTCGCCGACCACAATCAGCCTGAACCTGCGCCGTGGATAGCGCTCTTGTAGAGCATCCAGACTGCGTTTGAGCGCCCCCAGATTCTTTTCAGGTGCCAGACGGCCCACATGCAGCAGCGCAATGTCGTTCTCGCCCAGGCCCCAACTTTGGCGCAGGGCGTTCTGTCGTTTTGCCGGGCTGAACAGCCGACTGTCGACCCCGCGCTCAAGCAGTTCCAGTCGATCAAAGTGCCGGCGCTCCAGCTCAAGCCGCTGGCTGGTACTGGGGACCAGGGTTAATGCTGAGCGGTTGTGAAACCAGCGCAGATACTGAGTCAGGAGCCGGCTGAATACGCCCAGGCCATACACACTGGAGTATTGCTGGAAATTGGTATGAAAACCGCTGACCACGGCAATCCCCAAACGGCGGGCAACGCGAAGTGCACACAGGCCTAAAGGACCTTCGGTAGCGATATACACCACATCCGGGCGTTGCAATTGCCAGCGCTTCATCAGTCGACGGGTGGAGGCCATGCCCCATTGCAAGCCGGGGTAACCGGGCATGGACCAGCCACGGCAGAGCATCAACTGATCATTGCTGCGTTGATTGCCATCGCATGTCTGACGTGGGCGCACCAGTTCGACATGGTGGTCGCGAGCACGCAACCCATCAAACAAACGGCCAAGGGTGTTAGCCACACCGTTGATTTCAGGTGGAAAAGTTTCGGTGATCAGAGAAATATGCAGGGCAGTTGTCATGGCACCAGTTTCGACGTGATCTATGTCGACTACGTGTCAGCTTAATGATGAATTTATGGCGAGCCGCAAGCTGGCCGCCAAGTCACAGCTTAAGTGCTGTACGGCTCTCATCGTGTGCATCACAGCGATGAGAGCCTTGGTTTTATTCGTCTATTTTTAAGCAGTCATTCACGCAGGCAGATAGCTTTTCGAGTGTGAGCGAGGTAATACGATGCTCATCTTCGAACGAGTACGCTTTGGAGAAAATACCGGCGTGGGTCAGCCCGCTGTAGTCGACGCCATCCGGGTATTCGTCGCGGTGCAGGCGTTTGTCCAGGGCTTCTTCGGTCAGAGAGAGGGAGTGAGTGACCAGACGTTCTTCGAGGTTATTCACCCCGTTGAAATAAATGCTGTCCGGGTCCAGGCCCAAGGAGGCCAAAGCGCTTTTGAGTTGAGTACGGATACGGTCGCGCAGAATTTCGGTTGCTGTAGTCATGTTGTTAACGTCCTTACTGTACTTCAAGCAGCGAGAGCGTCCTGCTCTGCAATGGGTTTGCTTGAAGAGTTGGTGAGGAGGATTTAAAAACAAGTTGCTGCCGTGATGTAGGTATCTATGTAGTGCAGTTGGGCGCAAACCCGTTTTTGCGCCCAGACAAGTGTTTCAGGATTTTTTGACGGCCAGTGCCTCTTCGCCCCGTTCACGTACCCAGAACAACGTCGCCCCGGCCACGGCTGCGGGCATCATCAGGATGTTGACGACCGGAATCAGCAGCACCAGATACACCACCCCGCCAAAGCTCAGGCTTTGCCAGCGCTTTTGCCGCAGCCAGGCGAGCATTTCGTTCCAGCCCAGTTTGTGGTTGTCCGCCGGGTAGTCGATGTACTGGATGGCCATCATCCAGATCCCGAAAATCAGCCACAAGGGCGCTGCGATCAGGTTGACCACCGGTATAAACGAGAGAATCAGCAACGCAATGGCACGCGGCAGAAAATACCCCAGCTTGCGCATTTCACGCACCAGCGTGCGAGGCACCATGGCGATCAGCTCACTCCAGCTGAAAGGCGGGGAGTTATCGACACCGCGTACCACGGCCTCGACTTTTTCCGAGAGAAAACCGTTAAAGGGCGCGGCAATGATATTGGCCAGCATGGTGAAGGTAAAAAACACCATCAGCGCGACCAATACGACAAACAACGGCCATAACACGTAGTTGAGGAAGCTGAGCCAGCTGGGCAGTGATGGCATCAGCGCATCGACCCAAAGGCTGAACTGATGCCCGGCGAAGTAAATCAGCCCGACGAACAGCACCAGGTTGATCATCAGCGGCAGCAGCACGAATAAACGCAGGCCTGGGCTCAGGACCAGCTTTAGGCCTTCACGCAGGTACTGTGGGCCAGAAAGAACGGGGGCGGGCATAGTGGGCTCCGAGCAATTGAAAACCGGCCGACCTTAACGGCTTTATCTTTACGACGAAAGCCCAGTCTCAAGATCGACAATAACTGTAACAAAGACGTCCAATGATGAATTTGACGAGATAGAGACCTGCTATGAGCTGGATTGTTAATGCGTATTTCCTTACTCTCAGCGGCCTCTATACGCTGCACCTACAATTTTCTGGACCTGCGGTTTTCAGGCTTGGCCTGAGCGGGTGTGCGGTTTCTTTTTATTCCAGCCGGTAAAGCGGCGTTCCGACCCGGTTTTGACACGGGCGGTCATAGGAGTGAGTCATGTCTGAAGTACGTCATTCGCGTGTGATTATTCTGGGTTCTGGCCCTGCCGGTTACAGCGCTGCGGTTTATGCTGCCCGCGCTAACCTCAAACCACTGCTGATCACAGGCATGCAGGCGGGCGGTCAACTGACTACCACCACTGAAGTCGATAACTGGCCAGGTGATGTACACGGTCTGACCGGGCCAGCGTTGATGGAGCGCATGCGCGAACACGCCGAGCGTTTTGAAACCGAGATCGTGTTTGATCACATCAACGCCGTTGATCTGAAAAGCAAGCCATTCACCCTGACTGGCGACAGCGGTACGTTCACCTGCGACGCGCTGATCATCGCGACCGGTGCCAGCGCTCGTTACTTGGGCCTGCCGTCTGAAGAAGCCTTCATGGGCAAAGGTGTTTCGGCCTGTGCGACCTGTGACGGTTTCTTCTACCGCAACAAGCCTGTTGCCGTAGTGGGCGGTGGTAACACCGCGGTTGAAGAGGCACTGTACCTGGCCAACATCGCCAGCAAAGTGACTCTGGTTCACCGTCGCGAGACGTTCCGTGCCGAGAAAATCCTGATCGACAAACTGAATGCCCGTGTGGCTGAAGGCAAGATCGAATTCAAGTTGAACTCGACTCTGGATGAAGTGCTGGGCGACAACATGGGCGTGACAGGTGCTCGTCTGAAAAACAACGACGGCAGCTTTGACGAAATCAAAGTCGACGGCGTGTTCATTGCCATCGGCCACACCCCGAATACCTCGCTGTTTGAAGGCCAACTGGAACTCAAAGACGGCTACATGGTGGTGAAGGGTGGCCGTGAAGGCAACGCGACTGCGACCAGCATCGAGGGCGTATTTGCTGCCGGCGACGTAGCTGACCACGTGTACCGCCAAGCCATCACCTCGGCGGGCGCTGGCTGCATGGCTGCACTGGACGCTGAACGCTACCTGGATGACCTGCAGAACGCAGCGTTCAAGTAATACGCAGCACATGAAAAAACCGGCCTCGGCCGGTTTTTTTGTGCGCAAAGAACGTGTAGGAGCGAGCTTGCCTCGCGATCTTTTAACGATCAAAAGATCGCGAGGCAAGCTCGCTCCTACAGGGCTTTATTTTTAAGCTTTGCGCGTCAGCGGCTGGGCGGTGAGTTTAACCCCGGCCAGGCCGTGCTCGATCAAGGCGCGGATGTTGCTGTGGTCAGTGCCTTCTGGCGTTGCCAGAACCGAACGGTAATGCTCGCCGAACGCCAACAGGGCTTCTTGATCGCTCAGGCCTTCGAGCAGGGCCAGGCCCAAGGTTTTGCACGAGCCTTCGTTTTGCCCGGCTGCGTTTTCGACGCCGCCGTTGTTGAAAGCCTGCGGCTGGTAATCGTAGTGCGCGGCGATAAACGCCAGCGTGTCAGCGAATACGTGTTCGCCGCTGTTGAGGCTGGCGCGCAGGGTGTTCAAATCAGTCATGCTGTTTTCCTTTGGCAAACGTCGCCGTTTGTTCGGCGTTGGCTTCTTTCTGGTACTGGGATTTCCATTCGGTGTACGGCATGCCATACACCACTTCACGCGCGTCATCGAGGCTGATGTCGATCTGACGTTCATCCGCCGCAGCCTTGTACCACTTGGACAGGCAATTGCGGCAAAAACCCGAGAGGTTCATCAGGTCAATGTTCTGCACGTCTTTGCGGCTGTCCAGATGTTCAACAAGGCGGCGAAAGGCAGCGGCTTCAAGTTCAAGGCGTTCTTGGGGCGTCATAAAATTCACCTGGGTTCTGTGGGGTTAAGCTCAGCGGCTAGCCGCTAGCGTAATCGACACCGATTCAGCAAAGCGCAGGGCGTGTGGCTTGTCGACTTCGACTTCGGCGTATCGCACGGCGGGGTTGCTCATCACCAGATCCAGCAGTTCCTGGGTCAGGCGCTCAAGCAGGGCGAAGCGGTTTTCTTCGACGTGCTGAATCACCGCTTTGGTAATGGTTCGGTAGTTCAGGGCGTGGTCGATGTCGTTATCGCGCACCGCTTCTTGCGCGGCATACAGGATGGTGAGGTTGATCAACACATCCTGCTTGTTGAGGATTTCGTCCTCATTGATGCCGATAAATGTGCGCAGGCACAGGTCTTTTACGCGGATACGGGCCATTCCCGGCTGAAGTTGTGGCATTACGACTTGCTCCGTCCAATCAATTGCAGGAACTCCATGCGGGTGCTGCTTGAGTCGCGAAACGCGCCGAGCATGACCGATGTGTTCATGGTTGAATTTTGTTTCTCTATGCCACGCATCATCATGCACATGTGCTTGGCTTCGATCACCACCGCCACGCCAGCCGCCTGGGTGATGTGCTGGATCGCGTCGGCAATTTCCCGGGTGAGGTTTTCCTGGATCTGCAGGCGACGGGCAAACATGTCGACGATGCGGGCGACTTTCGACAGCCCCAGTACTTTGCCGGTCGGGATGTAAGCCACGTGTGCCTTGCCAATAAACGGCAGCAGGTGGTGTTCGCACAGCGAGTAAAGCTCGATGTCTGCGACGATCACCATTTCGTCGCTGTCTGAGGCAAACAACGCGCCGTTGACGATGTCTTCCACGCTCTGGCCATAGCCATGACACAGATACTGCATGGCTTTGGCGGCGCGTTTTGGGGTGTCGAGCAGGCCTTCGCGCTCAGGGTTTTCGCCGAGTCCGACCAGGATCTCGCGGTAATGCTCAGGCAATGATGTGCTCATGAAAATACTTCCTCGCGGACGACTTATTTAAGGTGCCGTCCGCCGTTGACAGTCAGGGTGGTGCCGGTCACGTACGGGTTGTCCAGCAGGTAGCGCAGGCTTTGGTAGATCACCTCGGCGCCGGGTTCGAAGCCCAGTGCTGACTTGGCCAAGGCTTTGGCGCGATACGCCGCGTCGTCGTCGGGGTTAAACATCAGCAAGGCCGGGGCGATGCCGTTGACTTTGATATGGGGCGCCAGTTGCGCGGCAAATGACAACGTCAGGCTGTCGAGCCCGGCCTTGGTGGCGCAATACGCGATGTGTTTGCTGCTGCCTTTGCGCGTGACATCGTCGCTGATGTGAATGATGTCTGCCGGGTTGGAGCGCGCCAGCAATTCGCTGCAATGCAGGTTGATCAGGTACGGGGCGAGCATGTGCACGCTGAACATCTGGGTAAATGCGCTGGTTTCGGTGCCAGACGTTTCAGCCAGCCACTCCGACGCGTTGTGGACGATAGCGCGCAAGGTGTCGGTGTGGGATTTAAGCCGCTCGATAAAATCGAGAATGCCGGCCTCATTGGAAAAGTCGGCATACAGCGCCGTCACACCCAGCTTGCGCAAAGCCTGGACACCAGGCTTTTCGGTTCGATAACTGATAATCACCGTAAAGCCGTCCGCCAGCAGTTGCTTTGCGCAATGCAAACCAACGCGCTGGCCAGCGCCTGTGATCAGAATCGGTGCTGAAGGAGAAGGCATGACGGACTCTGCGTGGGGAAACAGGTAATAGTTTGTAGGAGAAGTCAAACTATACCAGCGTCCGCGACGTAACGGCCAAGCCTGAGTCAGTGATTAGTTGTGATGTGCCGTGATGCTGTTAGCCACAGTTTTGTTGGGTGAACTGTGCAGCCATCCCGCGAGCAAATGCGTCGAAAGCGGAATAAACAGGTAAACCATCAGCGGCGTCAGGGCCAAGGTGCTGACAAACACCCGCGGTAACAAGCTCAATTCGCCCAGCAACGGGCCTAAAGCAAAGTTGAATAACAACGACACCGGAAAGAATGCCAGCCAGATGGCCACAGCTTGCTTCCAGCGTGGCGGACGTTGTGCGCTGGCGAACCAGCCGTCGATACCGCTCACGCGATGCTCTGAAGGGTTGGCGAATAAGTGTCTGCCGCGTTGCAGCCAGGACTTGCGAGAAACAGAGTGTTCCCAGGCGTGCAGGGTGGATTCGTCGGCAAAGCGGAAAATGATCTGAAATTCGTCATCGCCGGGTGGCGGGGCCAGGACGCCGGAACCCAGATAACCTGGGAAGTCAGTGGCTAATTGTTCACCTTCGTGCAGCCAGGCAATTAATTGCTGATAACGGCCTTTGGCGACGCGGCGCGCGACCATCAAGGTGACAGGGGAGGTAGACATTGTGTATCTCCATGAGGCGGGTGCTGCCCGGGTAGGGCAATCACAAAACACAGCGCCGGGGTGGTGGGCTGTGTGCTGAAAGACAAGCAAGGATTGTTCCTGTATTCCCTTGTAGCCGCTGCCGCAGGCTGCGATAAGGGCCGAAGGACCTTCGTTCACGTTGAAAAGCCGGGGCCGCTACGCGCCCCATCGCAGCCTGTGGCAGCGGCTACAGGTTTACGATTGTGGGGGCATGAGGCGTAGAATCCCCCTTCAACCCTTGTACCTGGCCCTCCTGATGCCCGTGATTACCGATATTGAGCCTGTTGCGTTGGCTGCCCAGCGCCCTGAGCCGCAAGGTTTGTATCCGATCAGAGACGTTGCCCGGCTCACGGGAATCAATCCGATTACCCTGCGCGCCTGGGAGCGGCGCTATGGTCTGATACAGCCGATACGCACCGAAAGTGGGCATCGCTTGTACACCATGAGCGATATTGAGGCAGTGCGTCAGGTCATGGGATGGCTTGAGCGCGGGGTCGCGGTCAGTAAGGTCGCCGAATTGCTCGCCCGCGCCACCCCGTCTGGCAGCGCACTGCAAGACGGTACGTCAAACGAATATGCGCAGTTACAAACACGTATCCAGAGCGCGCTCAGTGCCTTCAATGAGTCAGAGTTGGAGCGTTTGTACGCTCAGATTTTCTCCAGTTACCCGCCTGAAGTCGTGTTTCAAGACATCTTCTTGCCGCTCTGGCAGCGACTGTTGAAGGCGCACGATGAGTTTGGCCGCACCAGCGAATGGCTGTTGCTTGACGGCTTTTTGCGCGGGCGCGTGCAACACCGCCTGCACATGCAGCAGGCAGATGCGCCCCAGTGTGTGTTGCTGGTGGCGCTGGCTGAATCATGCCGTGAGCTGGAGCTACTGGTCGCGGGGTTGTTGTTGAGCCGCAACGATCGCGTGGTCAGGGTTTTGGCCGTGGGCCAGCCTCTTGATGAGCTGCTGTTGATTTGCGAGAAGATTCAGCCGCAGGCCGTCGTGTTGTTTGCCCAGCATGTGCTGGGAGCGGTGCAGCATCGACGATTGACGCGATTGGCTCAGAGCCTCAACTGTTCGATAGCGCTGGCGGGTGAGGCTGCGGATGTGGCGCAAGAGGCGCTGCAAAGCTCATCGATTGCGTGTCTGGGCAGCGAAGCCCGGTTGATGAATCAGCGTCTGGACGCAGAACTCAAGAGGACGGCAGGCCGCTGAGAGGCTCAGGCGTGCAGTGCCGGATGGGCCAGGCGATGCTGTTGCAGGATAAATTGACGCAAACGTTCGGTTTCTCCCGTGTCCTTTTGGTTGAGACGGTAGGCATAAAGCCCTGATCGAGTTTGCTGTTCCAGCGTGCCGCGCACGGCAATCCGCTCATACCCCGTTGGGCTGAACCATTGGGCAAATTGGCGAGGCGGGCGGCTGTTGTTACGCACCTCAATCAGCAACCCCTTGAACGACACCTCAGTGACCCACAGGTGTCCGGGGCGCGCCCGAATATTTTCCAGCGCCACCGGCTCTTCTAGCGTGAATCGCCAAGGCCGAATTTTTGGCCCTTCTTCGAAAATGCTCGGGACGCCCAGTTGCAGGTGCTGGGTGTGAAATTCGTCTTCAATCAGACGCAGCGGAAAACTCATTTTCTGGTTGGCAAATTGCGCCTGGAGGGTGACTTGCTCGTGGGCGGCCAAACGTGTCAACAGGTCACGAATTTGCGACACGCCACTCACGGTCAGGCTCGACGAAACCTCCCGCTGATTGAGCAGCGGGTTTTGGTGCATTAACTGGATGAAGTCCAACTCGTCCTGAGTCAGAAGGCCGTCATGCGACATAATCTGGCTCGATCATTTTGCTTAATAAGCAGGGTCTTGAGTCTAGACCTTCAATCTGGCTTTTTGTTAAAGCCATTCGTCGCTTTCAACGCGTCCAGTTCTGCCTTCACTGCGGCCAGTTCTGCTTCCAACTGAATGACTTTCTGCTGAGCCTTGACGTTTTGGGTGACGTCTTTTTGTACGCCAATAAAGTAGGTCAGCTTATCGCTGTCGTTGAAGACAGGCGTGATAGACAGCTCGTTCCAGAAATGTGAGCCGTCCTTGCGATAATTGCGCACTACCTGACGCGTGGGTTCTCCACTGGCAATCGCTTCACGGATCAATTCCAGCCCGATTTGATCGCGGTCCCCGGCCTGCAAAAAGCGGCAATCCTGATACAGGATGTCGTCGCTGCTGTAGCCCGTCAGTGCTTCGAACGCCGAGTTAACGTAGATCAGAATGTTGTCTTCACCTTCCTGTTCGGCGACCACGATGCCGTCTTGGGATGCGTCTACCATGCGTTGCAGCAAACGGGCATTGATCATCGAGTAGCGCTCCAAAAGTCAGGCAAAGTCGCGGCATTTTAAGACATCGCGACAAGCTGTCTACGTGCTATCACCGAAAGCGACCTCCCACCTGTTAATATCCCGGCCTTTTAGTCAGTTACAGGATCAGATTGATGAAAGTCGCCATCCTTTCCGGCTCGGTGTACGGCACCGCAGAAGAAGTCGCCCGCAACGCCAAACAACTGCTGACCGATGCCGGTTTTGAGGTGTTGTTCAACCCGCGCGCCAAGTTGGCCGATATTCAGGCCTTTGCCCCGGATGCTTTTTTAGCGGTGACCTCCACCACCGGCATGGGCGAGCTGCCTGATAACCTGGCCCCGTTGTACAGCGAGATTCGTGACCTGCTGCCCGCTGCCTGGCGCGGTCTGCCGGGCGGCGTTATCGCTTTGGGCGACTCGAGCTACGGCGATACCTACTGCGGCGGTGGCCAATTGCTGACTGAACTGTTTGCCGAACTGGGCTTGCGCGAGGTCCAGCCAATGCTGAGCCTGGATGCCAGCGAAACCGTTAACCCTGAAGGCGACTCCGAGCCGTGGGTAGAAGGCTTCATCAAAGCACTGAGCCAGTAACCGGCCGTTCACGCAGCAGCTCCAGCCAGGCTTGAGCTGCGCGTGACAAATACGCACCTTCGCGCCAGATGAATGCAATGTCCCAACGCAAGTCGTCGGGTGCGATGAGCTTCAAGCGTACGACGCCAGGCCGTATCAGCCCGCGAGCGACCACGCTGGGCAGCAGCACCACGCCTTGCCCGGCGGCCACCAAGGCCACCAAAAAGTCCGATTGGCCGCTGCGCCCGCCTTCCTTGGGCGTGAACCCCATTTGTTGGCAGGCCTGAAGGACCCGATCGTTAAGCACAAAGCTGCGCTGATAGAGCAAAAAGGGCGTTTCTGCCAGTTGCTCCAGACGCACGCTGCCGCTTTCAGCCAGCGGGTGATCAGCCGGGAGCAGGGCATCCAGTGGCTCATCGCAAAAGGGTTGATAGGCAAAGGTGTTGTTCTTCGGCGTGAGGCTGCCGCCCAACTCCAGTTCGCCACTCAAGACCGCCTGTTCGATATTCAAACTGCCGCCTTCTAGCAATTGCACCTGAATGTTCGGATAACGGCGCCGGTACTCGGCAAACAGGCTGGCAAACAGCGCATTACTGCCCAGCAGCGGCAGGCCCAGTTTTAATTCGCCACGGGTCAAGTGGCTCAGGTCGTCAAGCTCACTCAACAACTCATTGTGCAGGCGCAGCATGCCTTCGGCGCGCTGCAAGACCACGTTGCCCGCTGCCGTCAGGCGGACATGCGAGCCCAGTCGGTCAAACAAGGGCGTGCCGAGACTGTGCTCCAGTTGGGCGACCTGTTTGCTCACCGCTGATTGGCTGATGTGCAGGTATTGCGCGGCTTGGGTGAATCCACCGTGGCGAGCCACTTCAACGAACGTACGCAGTTGTTTGAATTCCATGAGCATGATTCCAGTTTGGAATGGCGCTTAGTCTAACAATTCGTTTTCGGTATGGAAGGTGCCTCTTTAAACTGAAGCCCTGTCTAGAGTGGAAACAACATGAAACGCTTTGATGTAAAACGCGCAGGACGGCTGGTCAGTGAAATCGCCGTATTGCTGGCCATTTATTTTCTGGGGTGCCAGATCGCGACAGGTTGGCATTTACCGATACCGGGCGGCGTGATCGGCATGGCGCTGTTGCTGCTGGCGTTCGCCTTGGGCTGGGTCAAGCCTGCAACCTTGCAACTGGGCGCAGGTGTATTGATGGCCGAGATGCTGTTGTTTTTTATCCCCGCCTTGATGAGCCTGCTTGATTACGGGGTGCTGGTGCGCGATGACGGCTGGCGCATCCTGCTGGTCATTGGCATCAGCACCTTGCTAGTGATGGTGGTCACCGCGTTTACCGTCGAAGCCGTCTGCCGCTGGAGGTTGCGCCATGACGTTTGAATGGATGCCTATGTTCTGGCTGCTTCTCACATTGGCGGCTTATGGCTTGAGCCGCTGGTTGTATCGGCGTACCGGACGCTACCTGCTGTCGCCACTGATTCTGGTACCGGCCTTGTTGCTGGCGGTGGCTGTGCCGCTGAACACGGCCTACGCCGAATACTCCAGAGATACCCATTGGCTGATGCTGGTGCTGGGCCCGGTGACCGTGGCCTTCGCCGTGCCCATCTGGCAGCAACGCACATTGCTCGCGCAGCATTGGATGGCCTTGTTATTGGGCATGCTGGCGGGCAGCGTGGCGTCGATTGGCAGTTCGTTCTGGCTGGCCAGGGCGCTGGCGCTCGACACCTCACTGACCTTGTCATTGGTGCCGCGCTCAATCACCACGCCGTTTGCCATGCCGCTGGCGCAAAGCCTGGGCGGAGTGCCGGATCTCACTGCCGTATTTGTGATGTTTACCGGGGTCTTTGGTGCACTGATGGGCGGCATCTTGCTCAAGTGGTTGCCATTGCGCAGCAGCCTGGCGCGCGGGGCGCTGTTTGCTGTCGGCGCCCACGGTGCGGGAGTCAGCCGTGCGCGTGAGGTGGGTAATGAAGAAGGTTCGGTGGCCGGTTTGGTGATGGTGCTGACCGGGGTGCTTAATCTGTTTGCCGCCCCTTTACTGACACTGATGCTTTAACGTTTTTTTAGCCGCTGTGAAACATCAAATCGCGGGTATAAAAAAGGCCGCTGTAAGACAGCGGCCAAAGAAGACGTTCATCAAGGAGCTACAAATCAACGTCAGGGTAAACCGGGGAAGAGCAGAGTCGATGGACTCAATGCCCTGGGCTTGTCTGGACAAGCGCGGCAAGAATAAAGTCTTGGCCGTTAGGGAGTAAGCCCGGTTTACGACAATCTCTTTTACAACTTGGGCAACAGTCTTCCAAGGCTTGTAGCGCTCTAGATCGGGGCTTTTGACGGCCTGCTGTCTTAAAAAATAATGACCGTGCACTAACTATGTAGTGCGTATGCGGGTATTGATCAGCGTTCAATGAGTGCTCATCAGATTGCCTCTTGCAGACTTAATCACAGCACGATGCTGGATAGGCAAGACGCAATAACAGGAGCTATACCATGAGCAATTTGAATGGCGCGTCGCTTGAATCTCGTAATACAAATGCGGAACACAAGCATCGTGTACGAGGCTTTTTAAATGAAAAGCTCGCAAAATTTGGTGTTGATTGCGACAACCTGCATCTGACCATCGTGTACGACGTCATCCATTTTCGGGTGAAGTCCAGTCAGTCGTTGCACCAAGTAGGGCTTGATTGCCTTGATCGTGGCCACGGACTGACTTACGAGGGCGGCACAACAGCCGTGTTCACCGAGTCTTGGACATTTGAAGATCAATATCGCCATCGCAAACTGTCGTTTTACGACGTTGAGAAAATGCTGAGCGAGATGATGGATGAAGCCAAATATCAATGGAGCAAATAACTCAGAACACGATCAATGGGCCTGATAACCCATGCGCCAACTGATGGCGTGGGCCGCAGCCAGCAAGCGTTGTGCTGCTGGCCCATGTTCATCGGCATGAAACAGCGAGGTAGGGCCGACCACGGTCAGCACACCGGCGACTTTTCCGGTGGCCTCAAACACGGGGGCTGACAGGGCATCGACGCCTGGCATCAATAAACCATGCACAAAATGCAAACCTCGGGTGCGGATCTGTTCGCTGATGACGGCATAGGCCTCGGCTGTTTGCAGCGGATGCAATTGATCGGTCTTTAGCTCTTGCTCACGCAACTCGGCAGTTTCGCGGTCGGGCAAAAAGGCGTTGAACACCAACCCGGTCGATGAGCTCAACAGCGGCAGCACCGAACCCAGCTTGGTGACCACTGTGACCGCACGAACGGCGGCTTCAATATGCACCACGGTCGCCCCCTGATTGCCCCACACGGCCAAAAAGCAGGTTTCGTTCAAGTCATCACGCAACTCGGCCAAGGGCAGGGCGGCGACTTTCAGCACATCCATACTATTGAGCGCGGCCAAGCCCACGCGTAAGGCCTCACGGCCCAGAGCGTAATGGTTGGTGGCGGCATTCTGCTCGGCAAACCCACTGGCAATCAGCGCCTGCAAGTAACGATGAACCTTGCTCGCGGGCATTTGCACGTGCTCGGCCAGGCGAGACAAAGAGGTCGATGGCGACAGCTCGGCCAGGGCCTTGAGGATGTCGGTGCCGACTTCTGCGGAGCGCACTTTCTGTTTGCCAGTGCTGTCAGTATTGCTGCGGGGCTTTTCCATGGAGGCGCTGGTTCTCGGGACGAATGGCCGTCTTTATAGCTTGACGCTCAATACCAATCAAATTACGTTATGCGTAATTTGATTACGATAAAAATAACGCAGTGACACGCCGGTGGTTTCAGCGCCGAGTGAGTCCACTGTTTTCTCCATGCTGGAGGCTCCATGAACCTCGACTCGTCTTTGCCTGCCCTCACGTATCAGTCCGGGTTTGGCAATGAATTCAGCAGTGAAGCGCTGCCCGGCGCTTTACCGGTTGGGCAAAACTCCCCGCAAAAAGTCCCCTATGGCCTGTACGCCGAGTTGTTATCCGGCACGGCATTCACCATGGCGCGCAGCGAGTCGCGGCGTACCTGGATGTACCGCATCAAGCCGTCAGCCAATCACCCGGCTTTTAATAAGCTTAAGCGTCAATTGGCCGGTGGCCCGCTGGGTCCGGTGACGCCCAATCGCTTGCGCTGGAACCCGCTGCCGATTCCTGCCGAACCCACCGACTTCATTGACGGTCTGGTCGGCATGGTTGCCAATAGTGGCGCGGAAAAACCGGCGGGCATCAGCATTTACAGCTACCGCGCCAACACGTCGATGCAACGCGTATTTTTTAATGCCGATGGCGAGCTATTGCTGGTGCCGGAACAAGGGCGTTTGCGCATTGCCACGGAACTGGGGCGTTTTGACCTTGAGCCTTTGGAAATTGCGGTGATCCCGCGTGGGCTCAAGTTCCGCGTTGAACTGCTCGACGCGCAAGCGCGTGGCTACATCGCTGAAAACCATGGTGCGCCGCTGCGCCTGCCGGACCTGGGGCCGATTGGCAGCAATGGCCTGGCCAATCCACGTGATTTCTTGACCCCAGCCGCGCACTACGAAGACTCGCAGCAGCCGGTCACCCTGGTACAAAAATTTCTCGGCGAACTGTGGGGCTGCGAGCTGGATCACTCGCCTCTGAACGTAGTCGCATGGCATGGCAACAATGTGCCGTACAAATATGATTTGCGCCGTTTCAACACCCTCGGCACGGTCAGCTTTGACCATCCCGATCCATCGATTTTCACTGTTCTGACCTCGCCCACCAGTGTGCCGGGCTTGGCCAATCTGGATTTCGTGATTTTCCCGCCGCGCTGGATGGTGGCTGAAAAAACGTTCCGTCCGCCGTGGTTCCATCGCAATTTGATGAACGAGTTCATGGGCCTGATCCAGGGCAGCTATGACGCTAAAGCCGAGGGTTTTTTGCCCGGCGGAGCGTCGCTGCACAGTTGCATGAGTGCCCATGGCCCGGATGCCGAAACCTGCACCAAAGCCATCGCCGCCGATCTGCAACCGAGCAAAATCGACAACACTATGGCGTTCATGTTTGAGACCAGCCAAGTGCTGCGTCCGAGCCAGTTCGCCCTCGAATGCCCGCAACTGCAGCCTGATTACGACGCGTGCTGGGCTTCACTGCCCTCGACCTTTACCCCGAATCGGAGATAACCCATGACCCAGTCCGCATTAACCCTGAGCTGGATCGTCTCCGCTAACGGACACCGCGATTTCCCGCTGCAAAACCTGCCGCTGGGCATCTTCAGCCTCAAGGGCTCGGCCCCGCGTAGCGGCGTTGCGATTGGCGAGCACATCTTTGATCTGGAAGCCGCGCTGGCGGCCGGATTGTTTGAAGGGCACGCCAAAGTCGCGGTCGAAGCCTCGTTGGGCGGTTCGTTGAATGCTTTTTTTGCGCTGGGCAAAACGGCCCGCGTGGCGTTGCGTGAGCGCTTGCTGGAACTGCTGAGCGAAGGCAGCACCCTGCGCGGAAAAATCGAAGCCCAAGGCGCAAAACTGCTGCCACTGGCGGCTGATTGCGAACTGCATCTGCCTGCCAAAATCGGTGACTACACCGACTTTTATGTCGGTATCGAACACGCGAAAAATGTCGGCAAACTGTTCCGTCCCGATAATCCTTTGCTGCCGAACTACAAGTACGTGCCGATTGGTTACCACGGCCGTGCGTCGACCATTCGCCCGTCGGGTGTCGATGTGCGCCGCCCCAAAGGTCAAACCTTGCCGGCAGGTCAGACGGAGCCGAGCTTCGGCCCTTGTGCCCGCTTGGACTATGAATTGGAGCTGGGGATCTGGGTCGGTCAGGGCAACGACATGGGCGATGCTATTCCCGTGAGCGAAGCGGGCGAACACATCGCCGGTTTTTGCCTGCTCAATGACTGGTCGGCGCGGGATATTCAAGCGTGGGAATACCAGCCACTGGGGCCGTTTTTGTCCAAAAGCTTCATTACCAGCATTTCGCCATGGGTGGTGACGGCCGAAGCGCTGGCGCCATTCCGCCGCGCGCAACCCGCTCGCCCAGAAGGTGACCCTCAGCCGTTGGCCTACCTGCTGGATCCCCAGGATCAAGCCAGTGGCGCATTGGATATCGAGCTGGAAGTGCTGCTGTTGACCGAGTCGATGCGTGAACAAAACCTGCCTGCGCACCGTTTGGGCCTGAGCAATAGCCTGAACATGTACTGGACCGCCGCGCAGTTGGTGGCTCATCACAGCGTGAACGGTTGCCAGTTGCAGTCGGGCGACCTGTTCGGATCGGGCACTTTGTCGGGGCCTGATCGCTCCCAATTGGGCAGCCTGCTGGAAATCACCGAAGGCGGCAAACACCCGATTGAACTGGCGTCGGGTGAGGTACGTAAATTTCTCGAAGACGGCGACGAAATCATCCTGCGCGCCCGTTGCACGCGTGAAGGCTATGCCTCTATTGGTTTCGGCGAATGCCGGGGCAAGGTCATCGCTGCGCGCTAACGGGAGCGAGCTATGGAACTCTTTGCCTATTACCGCTCAACGTCGTCGTACCGGGTGCGAATTGCGCTGGCGCTCAAAGGCCTGGATTACCAGGCCGTGCCGATCAATCTGCTCACGGGTGAGCACCGTCAGTCGGCGTATCAGGCCATCAACCCGCAAGGCCGTGTACCGGCCTTGCGCATCGACGAAGGCCGCGTATTGATCCAATCCCCGGCGATCATCGAGTACCTCGAAGAGTGCTATCCGGCGGTGCCGTTGTTGTCTCAAACGCTGGATACCCGAGCTCGCGAGCGGGCGGTTGCGGCCCTGGTGGCGTGTGATATTCACCCGTTGCACAACGTCAGCGTGCTTAACCAACTGCGCCAGTTGGGCCAGGACGAAGAGCAGGTGGCGCAGTGGATCGGTCACTGGATCACCCAAGGTCTGGCAGCCATTGAGCAACTGATTGGTGATAACGGTTATTGCTTTGGCCCTGAGCCTGGGTTGGCGGACGTTTACGTGATCCCGCAGTTGTACGCAGCAGAGCGATTCAACGTGTCGCTGGCAGCGTATCCGCGAATTGCACGGGTGGCCGCATTGGCAGAACAGCACCCAGCCTTTATCAAGGCGCATCCGGCGAATCAGCCCGATACACCGGTTTGATCAAAAGATCGCAGCCTGCGGCAGCTCCCACAGATTTATGGCGCGCGCAAATCTCGTAGCAGTTGCCGAGCACCGCGAGGCTACGTCCGGCTGCGCAGCAGTCGTAAAATCAAGCACTGCGGGGTATCAGTTGTACCCTGCACTTAGGGTTTACGATCGCTACGCCATCGGACGTAGCCTCGCGGTGCTCGGCAACTGCTACGAAATCGGCTTGCTATACACCATAGAATCTCTCACAGAGGTGGCTTCTAGATTCTTGCCTGCATATGTCTAGAAGCTCGCAAACCTGTCTAACTTATTCCTGCTCTCTTCAACGACTTTTCTGTCACGGCCTATACTGCCGATTACCTCTCACCGATCGAGGGCTGGTTCATGTTTGCTCTCATGCAAAGCGCTCATGTGGAGTCGCTGCACCTCAGTGTTGACCCTGTTACAGGGCTCAAGGCCGTGATTGCTATTCATAGCAGTCGTCTTGGTCCTGCGCTGGGCGGTTGTCGTTATCTGGCGTATCCCAACGATGAAAGTGCGGTGAACGATGCCATCCGTTTAGCTCAAGACATGAGCTATAAAGCTGCGTTGGCCGGTTTAGCGGTAGGCGGGGCGAAGGCGGTGATCATGCGTGCGCCGCATGTTGAAAGTCGCGCCGCACTGTTTGAAGCGTTCGGTCGTTGTGTCGAACAACTCGACGGGCGCTATATCACGGCAATCGACAGCGGCACCTCGACGGCCGACATGGACTGCATCGCTCAGTACACGCAGCACGTCACCAGCACCACTGCGGCTGGCGACCCTTCGGCGCATACCGCCATGGGCGTGTTCGCCGGTATTCGCAGCACTGCGTCGTCGCGCTTGGGCAGCGATAACCTCGAAGGCCTGCGGGTCGCGATTCAGGGGTTGGGCAAGGTAGGGTTTGCGCTGGCGGAGCAACTGCACGCAGCCGGTGCTGAATTGCTGGTGTGCGATGCAGACCCCGGCAAGGTGCGCCTGGCCATGGAACAGTTGGGCGCTCATCCGGTGGCGTGCGAAGCCTTGCTCAGTACGCCGTGTGACATCTTGTCGCCGTGCGGGTTAGGCGGCGTGTTGAACTGGCACAGCGTCGCGCAACTGCGCTGTTCAGCCGTGGCGGGGTGCGCCAATAACCAGTTGACCAACCTGCAAGTCGCCGACCAGCTTGAGCGTCGGGGCATCTTGTACGCGCCCGATTACGTCATCAATTCGGGTGGTTTGATCTTTATGGCCCTTACCCATCAAGGGGCACAGCCAGAAGCGATCAATCAACTCTTACTGCGCATCAGCGAACGCCTGACCGGCATCTACGCCCATGCCCAAGCGGAAAAACGCTCACCGGCCCGGGTCTCGGATGAATTGGCGAAGCGATTGTTGTATCCCCAGGATTAAAAGGCAGTTCCCACAGATCTATGCGCGCCAATTCGTAGCAGCTGCCGAGCCTGCGAAGCTGCGTCCGCTTGGTGCGGCACCCTGACGTCGCAGTCGTAAAATCAAGCACTGCGGTGTGTTAGTTAAACCCTGCACTTAGGGTTTACGATCGCTTCGCAATCGGACGTAGCCTCGCAGGCTCGGCAACTGCTACGAAATCGGCTTGCAGCACGCCATCGAATGTCCCTCAGGTTCGGGGGCCTGTTTGAAGCGGTTTTCAAATTCAACCAACCCGGCATGCACCTGTTGCAGGGCCTCGATCTGGCTCGCCACAGACTGTTTTTTAGCCTCGATGGCGTTGCTGACCACCTCCCACGGCAATGGCTGCCCGCGGTGGTTTTGCACAATCGCCTGCATTTCCTTGAGCTTGAAACCCAGCTGTTGAGCGCACTTGATAAACATCAGCAACTCAACACATTGCTGCGAGTAGACACGGTAGTTGCCGCGTCGCTGCGGCGCCTGCAACAGGCCTATTTCTTCGTAGTGACGGATGCTTTTGACGGTGGTGCCCGACAACTGGGCGGCTTTGCCGATGTACATGAAAAGTCCTTTTAATGGCCGCGCTTGCAATGAGTATTCACCGGCTGGCGAGCCTCATGGCTTGCTGTAGCCACTTGTCCCGTTGCGTTGTCGTCGAGTTTAAAAGCGGGCCGAAGGTGAGGGTTGCCAATGGCTTTATTCCACAAAACGCCAATGTTGTTTTGCGCATTTGATGCAATCCGGGCATGCGGTAAACCCACTTGTAGTACCACGGCGGGGTGTCCATCGTTACCAGCAGGTGCGCGCTGCGACCTTTCAGGAGCTTGTCGGGGAAGGCCTTGCCTGGTCGGTACTTAAAGGCAAAACCGGGCAGGAAAGTGCGGTCGAGAAAACCTTTCATCAGGGCCGGAATCCCGCCCCACCAAATCGGAAACACAAACACCAGATGCTCAGCCCAGGTTATATCGGCCTGGGCGTTGAGCAAGTCGGGTTCCAATGCCTGGATCTGGTTGTAACCCTCGTGCAGCACCGGATCGAAATGCAATGTGCCCAGTTGCAGCACCTTTACATCATGGCTGGCGCGAGTGGCCGCCTCGACATAGCTGTCCGCCAGGGCGCCACAGAAACTGTCCGCAGAGGGATGACCCAGAATCACCAGTACTCGCTTGCTCATCGTCGCGCCACTCTGAAAAAGGGCCTTTCAAGATAGAGGCTGCCCCAAGGGGGAGAGTCAAGCGAGCACGTGGATGATTACTCGCTGTCGACCAGCAACTCTGACAGGGCGTCTGGTTGGCTCTTGAATGCCTTTGCAAACACATCGCGGTTCTTCGCCATGTAAATGCCGGCTTCTTCGACTTGCTGCTCGCTCAGAGACGGCACAGCTTTTTGCAACACTTCAGCGAGCAACTCGGCCAGCTCCAGCATTTTGTCATGACGGTCAGCTTCGGCTTTATCCATGATTTAGTGGATCGAAAGGTGCCTACTTAATTTTAGGAATATATTAAATTGCGGAGTGGCGAACCTGCTGATAGCGCGCTATCGTCAATTAGGGGCGTCATCGCAACGCCTCGGGACCATAGATAGCGACCGCCTGTCGGAGTCCGCTGACGCGCATCTGTACCCACGAACGTTTACTAAGACGTCGGGGTTGTGCGCATGTGTATTAAAAGATCACACCTTCAATATCAATTTCGAGCCGAATCTCTAATTGGTCTACCGGGCGTTGCCTGGTGGGATGTTAAGCCCATGGGCAAGAAATTCTATGTGTCTGTGATCTTCCGCTCGTTATTGTTCGCTATAGGTAAGAAAAATCTATATCGATGTGCATTGTTTGGCTGCATATGGACGGACGCCTGCGAATCTAAATGGGGGCGTGAACTGTGAAAGTTAATATTCGCATATCGAAGGGTCGAAAAAATCTACGGTATAAACTAGTCAAGTTTCAAGCTGAAGGGGTCGGTAGATGCTTATTTGTCAATTCTAGAACACTGGTTCCGTCTTTGGCTGCATCGCTTTTCGAGGCAGCGTACGCCCGAGGGGAAAGAAAAAACAAAGGTAGCATATTTACCCTGTTTCATCACGTAGCATTTTTATTTACTTGGGCTAGCGAAGGAAAAGTCGATTTAGAATTCTATCTATTGAGTGGATTTGGGCTTCGCTATAAACAAATAAAAAGTTTCTCGGATTGGCTCAGTGAGGTGGTTGACAAAGACTCAAACACTATCAGCGCCTACAATAGGCAGGTAATGCAAAGCTGTAAAACTTTTGTTGTGTGGTTTGTTTTCAACTATGTAAGCTCGAGTGAGCTGATTAAGGCGGATGTGGAGTTAATTGCCCTCGTTAATACGCAGCGTTTTTTTTGGAGTAAGGCGACCATTGGAGGGGAGGGAGGAAAACTCGCTTTGGACTTGAGCGATAGTGAGCTTAATTCAATCGAAAATCTCTTGCTACATGAATTTGAAGAGGCAAAATTTGACAAGGGTATTTGTCATAGAAATTATTTATTATGGCGACTCGTAAAAGCGTTTGGATTAAGAATTGGTGAGGCACTATCGCTTAGGTTGGAAGATTTGAATTTGTCGGGTAGTGATCCGTATGTTGAAATAGTTCATCTGGATAGAAGAAATAGCAATCTAGACTCCAGAGTTCCTTATAATCCAAAAGTTAAAACGCTAGGTCGATATTTGTATATACAGCCTGAGGATGATGATCTAGTTGGATTGCTTGAGCTGTATGTAAAGAAATATAGGGTTATGAAGAAATTTATCAGGGGCAAGATGAGAGTGACTAATTTTTTAGATCATGATTATCTGTTTGTTACGCATGGAAGTTTTGGCGCAGGAAAACCTTTGTCTTGTTCTTCCGCGAGCCGCATCGCAAATGTCATTCAGCGGAAATCTGGAGTAACGTTTAGATGGCATTTGCTTCGCCATTCAAAGTTTAACCGATTATATATTGCAGCTCAGGAATCTCCTGACCGAAACGCTGCAATCGATAGCATCGTATATATGGGGGGGTGGCGAAGTGAAACGTCTTTGCTTCTTTATGCAAACCGGGCAGTGAGAGATTCTACACGTAGAAAAGTTACTGAAAATAATAAGAGGAGGGTTCAGAATGGAAGTCAATGAACAGGGGAAGTATGTAAATAGCGACGGGAATATCTTCATAAAGTGTTACGCTGATCCTTCTTCCTGTTTGTTGATTGATGTGACTGGGCCGAGGATAGAAAGTATCTGGAGGGGCAGAAGATATTGGATTGACTTTTCCATGTACCTGTTTTGCTCTCAGGTAGTTGATGCAGCATACGAATATGTGTGTGATAAACTTCAAGACCATACGCCGGCAATTGTAAATGAAGTGAAGTCAGCATTAAAGATGATGGCTGTTGTATGGAAGGATGAGTGGAAAAATTTTTCGTCGTTGTCATGGCATGAACTTTTTGAGATGTTCGCTACCGCGTCGAAGTCTATAAGGCTTTGTTTTAGAAAATTTTATACATATTGTGCTGATAATGGTTTGGCCCAGGCGGACGAAATTTACGCTGCTGAACTTAATCAAATTGCAGTGGGCTCGCCATCGACAAGAGTTATATCGGATTGGGATAAAAAACGTGGGGCTTTGACTAACGCAGAGCTGGAGTTGGTGCGCCGAGCGATGCTTGAGAGTGGGAACGAGTCATGGGATGAAAATGTTGCAAGACTTTTTGTTTGGATTTCCTTTGAAACGCTCAAGCGACCAATGCAGATTTCAAGTATGGATATTGAGGCTCTCTGGTCGCCGCCAGGTATTTTAGGTGAAAAAGAATTCTTCTTGAGAATTCCGAAAATTAAGTATAACGCGGGACAGCCCAGTGATTTGTGGCCTATTACAGCTGAACTAGCTAATGAAATTTTAGAGTATGGAAAGCGTGAAGGCGTAAGTGAGTGTCAAAAGGCTAAGGGGCGGCTAATTGTAACATCTAAACCTGGCACAAAATCGAATTTCGACGCTATGATAAAAAACTGGTCCAGAAAAAAGAAAATCATTAGCCCTAGAACCAACGAAATCTTGATTTTGACGCCGTATCGTATCCGTCATAGCGGCGCAACACAAATGGCCATGCAGGGATGTACTAGCGAAGAGATAAGGTATGTGTTGGAGCATAAGAGCCTTTTCGCAGTAAACGCATATATTGACTGCCTAGTATCTGATTTTTGTCCACTCTTGGATCGTGTCGGAAGAAAGTTAGGCGGTATCTTTTCCGAGCTCACAGCTGCATTTTTTGCAGGGAAGATAGCGCCGATTTCGCCAGGTAATCCAATACTGATCCCAGTTATAGCTGCCCCCGCAGTAGTGGGGTCCTGTGGAAGTCAAGTTGCTTGTACTAAACACCCATTTTTTAGCTGTTATAACGGATGTCCATTTTTTATCGCTTGGAAAGATGCCGATCACTATCGGTCTTTGAATTACATAGAAGCTATGTTGAATAAGTGGAATGCGGCAATCAACGGATCCGAACGTAGTAAAGTGCTTAAAGAGTTGGAGCGTGTTTATCAATCCATCACAGATGTGATTGTTAAAATCGAAGCAGGTGACTAAATTGGAATTATTAAAGAAATTAAAAGCAATCGGTATGCCAAGTCAACTAATCGATAAGTGCACGCGGTGGATGCAGATTTTGGAAGATGATATCGATTTTTTTTCTGACAAATGGAATGTTTTGCGTTGGAAAAGACGTCCCGGCAATGCGCGATATTCAAATGTTCTTTTTTCGTCCATTAGTAATCTTGGTCTCAGAGCTGTAGCTAAAGCATACATATTAAATAAGCGCTGGAAATCTAATATCTGTGATGCTACCGCCGTTGGAGATATGAGGGCTATCAAAAAACTGGACGAAATTTTAGGGTCAAAAAGTATTATGCAGGTGAATAATGGTGATTTTGAAATTGCCGTGGGGAATAACGTCAATCTTCAAAAAAAGCTATTTAATTTTGGTTCTTGGCTGAGAATAAATCTAGGTCTTAGAATAAGTTATAAGGCGCTCGCAACCAGCACTATAGAGCATGGTCGGGATGGAACTGAGGAAGGGAGACGTAATAAACTCATACCTATTGAGGTGATGAGGGATTTTTTCGGGCTAGCGTCGAACGAAAGTCTTGCTCCGAAAGATCGCTTTTTTATAAATGCAATTGTACTGAATTCTGCAATGGGGGGGCGTGTTGGCGAGCTGGCAAGTTTGCCAGTTGATTGTTTAGTATTTCATGAGGGCGCGTGGGTGCTCAGACTGTTTCCCGAAAAGGTCGAAGGTCAGACGTTGAGATTGTTTCCACAGGATTTGCTGCCGGCAGTTAAAAGTGCAGTCGAGTTTTTGAAGAACCTAACAGTGGGGGGCAGACGTATAGCGCGCAAAAGAAAAGAATCATCGGCTGTCGATTGGTATAAGGTTTGGAAATCGCCGGAAGCTACAGAGTACTATGCGAGGAGATTTTGTCACGAGTGGACCACCAGCTTTAGTATCTTTACGCCTGATGCAGTTTGGGTTGGTAAACGTAATCAATTTATAGATTTTGTTGGAGTCCAGCGGCGCCTGGGTATCAATGGAGGAGCTAAGTATATAGGTGTTAGTGCAAGGCATTTTAAAAGGCAGGTTAACAGGCAAATGGCACTTAAAGAAGGTGTCTATTATTCTTTAGATTCGAATTGGCGCTCGTTTCCTGTGACGCTTGATACTCCTAATTGGAGGGAAGTATTGTTGGTGCATCCTCATTCGGTTTCATTCAATCGCTTCGAGCAGTTTTATCAGATGCGCTTTAGGCATCACAAAACAGCGACTAGTATTGTGAGGAAGATTTTTGATGTGTGTCTTTCGGATCAGTTGTTGAAAAAATCGTTCCCATTTACATATGACGCCAATTTTGAGGGAGAATTTCATAAACAAATTGAGCCAGTTATTCGAGATGGTACTGGTGCAGTGCTTGAGGTTGAGGATGCGCTGATGGTTCTACCCCGTTTCTTTTTTCATACTTCGTTCAATACGGATTTGGCTAATTATACGATGGTATCTCGAGCACAATTTTGTTATTGGCTGGCCGATGCCGCGAAAGGCCTAGATTCAGTTTTTTCTAAATACAATGTTATTGATCCTAGAACTGGTAATGTTGCCACTTTCACATGGCATGATATACGACACTGGTTGAATACTGTTTACAAGCAAGGGGGGCTGACTGATTTGCAAGTTAACGCGCTCTTGTCTAGAAAAAGCTTAGCGCAGGCGCGAGTATATGATCAGACGTTAGCGATCGATAGAAGCAAAGTTGTTCAGGATTTGCTGACAAGCATCCGGCAAGATAAAGCCATTGGGCAAATACAAGAGACTTATAACATTTTGGGCATGACCGATCGCCAAACTGCCGAACAATACCTCAAAGCCGCAGTACGGATTGTCAATCCAATGCCACATGGGGGATGTACATTAGATTTAGCTCTGAAAACGTGCAGGCATAGTCTCTCTTGCTTGTCAGTCAATGAGCGAGGAGACTGCTGTGAAAGTTTGGTGGTGGATGTAGAGAATGAAGGTCAATTTATTGAGCTGAAAAAAATCAATGATGATGCTAATACTATTAGGGAATATATTCAAGCGAACGGTGGGGAAGGTGGTCATCAAGATGTCCATTTCAGCCGCGTGGCAAGAAGTACCGCTCGCCTGTTGGAGGTTCGCCAACTTAAGTAGCGCCGGAGACTCAAAATGCAGCGTAGAGGAAAGCGGTTGAGTGAGTATCTTAATGAGTCGTTGAATGCATTGAATACTGAATATCTAAGTCGTGGGGAACAATATGTATATAGCCAAAAGGAATTAGCCGTTTTTGCGAACGTTTCTAGAGAAACTATCAGGAAGCATCAGGGGGAGCTTGATGAAGCCATATCTACACTTTCTCTTAAAAAATATAGTCTGGATAAGGACTCGCACGCTGCCAATTTAAAAGTGAAAATTTCAAAGCTAGAGAATGACTTGACTCGTACAATCATGAGTTATGAGGCGTTGCGCGTGCAATATTTGCACGTGATCAGCGTTATCGTAAAAGAGTCGTTAGATATTTCTAAGTTTATTAGGCGTGATATGGCAGGTGTGGTTGAATGCCCTATTTGCAATCCAATGCCGGAGGTGCGTCTACTTGCTATGGACCCTTAGCTGCAATTCGTTAGAAATCAATTTTTTATACTTGATTCGAAGTGTGGGCGCGAATTATTAAATCTATTCCAACCTCAGCGATACCCATAGCTAAGGGATATGATCAAATGATTTACTTACCCTCGAAGCTAAGGCGTGCTCATTGAATAAAAATGGCCGTGCATAATTTTATGTGGCTTTTAATATGTAGGCGGCTTCAGTCATTATTAAATTCAGTTTGCTAATTTTGGTGATTGGCATTTCAACTAGACGAGCTTTGTTGAAATTGGTAAATAAGAAGAATCAGCGGATTTTTAATTTTAATATTTTGTGTCGTGAATCCCCTAAGTTGAAGGCGGGCCTACAATAGGTGTAAAAATTTAAGATAACCTGGCCAGGTTGGATTTAAATGCGTTAAAGTACTGGGAAGCGGACGGCATTATCATCTTGAAGATACATTCAGAAAGTATGACAATGAAAGTTCCGGGTTAACGAAAACTCTTCTTCAGAAGCTTGATTCCTCAAAGCCAGAGTCTTGACCACGAATTGCTCAGACTGTATGCACTAAAGCTTGTAAATATGATCAGAAATCCTTACGCGCGTAAAGCGCACCCTCGGAATATTTAGAGAGATAATTGGTGCTGTGTCAGACTTTATGCAGAAAAGCGTTATTCGTGTTCACAAAATTTTGATAATGTGGATATGCTTCTTACTTTCAATAAATATTGTGTTTGTTTTACTGGTTTAAATGTTTTCTGCGCTTTGGGAACGCCTTTTGGTATACCGTTTCAGCCGCAGAACATTTCAGGTCTTCACTCTGATGATGTGGCTGGACCGAAGTTGTCTTAATTGATAATTTTCTTATGACTGACTGTTACCGCTGAATGCTAAGTGCTCCCACACCTATCTGAATATATCCTGGTGACTATAGATTATAGTCAGCAGGATATATTCGGATATTTTCCGCCGGCAGCTATGCATCAGTACGGCAGCGCTACTCTTGCGGTCATTGCCGAAACCAGAATGGTTGAGGTGATGTTTATTCAAGTGTCAGACCGGTTTGCGTTGTGAATCACCATGCTCCAGCGTTTGGTGATACCGTTACCCCAAGACCCCCCTAAAAAAACGATTAGACCTAATGAGATTGACCATGAAAGGCAAACGTAAGGCCGAAACATCCAAGTGGCTCATGAAAGGTCAATTCGAGAGGGAGGCGAGGCTAATACTGCGGAGACGATCCCGTGATGCTTCGAACCATTTCCTTGATGCTGCAGCTATATTTGGAGTCGAGCATGAACCGGTAGGTTTGCTAACGGGTAAATTGCTGTGAGTGATTATATTCTCAAAACTCGCCTCCTAACGTTGTAGAAACCCCACCGATAGTTGATTGCCGGGGGCTTTTAAGGAGATAGGTTGACCGCTACTGATCGACAGTTGTCAGTCACTCTTCTGAGAAATAGTATGAATACGCAATTGATGGAAGATGAGATACGTGGGGCGCTATTCGGTGATTCTGAGCCCTCTACGCCCGCAATTAACTCAGACGTTCAGGACACAGTCACGGATGTCGTGATCGTGCAACCGTGGAAGGCAGCGAGGAAAAAGGCGGTTTCAAAAGGCTTCACATCTAGGTCGAAAGTTACGCTCCGTGTGGGGAGCGAATTCGAGGGTGAGACGCACCAGATGGTGCATGAGGCCGATACGCTGAGCTTCCTAGTTGCAGAACGAGAAGCTACAAAGACGGCCAAAAAAAATTTAGGTTTGTGAAAGTAGTGTCGGTCACATCGATGTAAGTGGGTACTCTCACTTTTCGCCCGCGGGGTATTAAGCCGCCTTCACTTACCGCGGGGTCACCCAACAGGTTCGTGTCGATTGAAGCTTAAAATATTAGGGGCGTCAGTCATATCCCGGACTGGATTTAACACCATCAATCGATCCAACTCTCAATATTTAAGTGGTCGCCAACCCAAGCCACGTATCTAAGGGTGGCGACAGGTAAAAATCGACCAGTTGCAGCGTAGCACGGCAGTTTCTTGTCTAACCCAATAGAATTTTCTTCGCCGTCGATAGCCCCAATTTCTGTGTGCTAACCTGAGATTTAACTCGAGCCCTGAAATGGTTCAGGGGATAGTTTGATCCTTCGACTTAGGAGTTAAAACAATTGCTCCGTCGACCACTTCAATGGTCAATTCATCGCCGATACTGAGTCCCATGCTCACGAGTAGGTCAGCAGGTAAGTCAACGATGACGTCTCCACTTCCATCTGTAGGATTTTGACATTTCACGTTCCAGCGCTGAGCTTCGATCATAATATTTTCCACGATTTGGTCTTGGTAGGAACGATTCATTATGCTCGCGATGCCTAAGCCGGTTGAAGCGTGATAATCACTGCCGTCTGCTTTTGGCCGATTTTCTGCCTCTCCCGAAGTGCTGCAACATACGCTTTGGTCAGCGCCATTACCCATCAGCATTTTCCAGAAAGCGAAAGCTGCCATCACTCCGTTTCGATGAGTCAAAACAAGCGTCCTGCTCGAAGTTGGCTCAGCATTGGTCACCACTCAGATCTCTCTTGAATTTGAGGCAAATGACCTTAATATGATCTTATCTTGCCATCATCGTTTTCAATCATGGATGTTTCTCGGGGATAGGTCGAAATGGCAGAACCAGAAGACGCTAAGCCCGCGATTGGGCGCTTTAACACGAATGATGAGACGAAGCGGATCGTATGGACACAGACCGCTGGTCATTGCGAACTGTGCGGCACAGATCTAACGTTCGACTATCGTGCCGGCAAGCCAATGAAATGGGGCGAAGTGGCGCATATCCTACCCGCCAGTCCCAAGGGGCCTCGGGGACGCGCGGATCATGATGCTGAGGCGCACACGAACGATACTGCTAACCTGATGCTCCTGTGCCCAGGCTGTCATGACAAAATTGATCGTGACGCAGACGGTTATCCTGAAAATGATTTGAGTGGTTTACACCAAGCATACCTAGAGCGCATCCGAATCGCCGCAACGACCCCTGATGGTGGCAGAGCGATTCCTCTCATTGTTCAGAGTCAGCATTTCCAGACGATCAACGATATTCCCGTTCGCGATCTATTGACTGCGATGTCTGCGGAGGGATTAACCGCCTTCGATCAAGGCATCAAAATTGCCTTCCCTGCGCCCGGACCGCGCGGCAGGGACGCTGCCTATTGGCAGAACGTCAAAGACAGCATCCAGTATGAGCTGGAGCAGCAACTCAAGCGTCGGGGCGGCACCTATGGCGACTCGCCCGCGCTAGCAGTAGTAGGCTTGGCCGATATCCCAGCTTTGATGATGTTGGGCCAGAGCATCGGCGATCGTTCCAAACGCTTAATCTTCTCTTTTCACCGCGAGCATCTTTTGCGCTGGCCCGATCAGTGTGCTGAGCCGCCCAGTTTTCTGTTCACGCCTCCACCCAACGGCGATGGTCCACTGGCGTTGGTGCTCTCCATTTCTGCACAAGTTCCAGTTCGCGACGTGACCGACGCTCTACCCGGTGCATGTATTGCAGAGCTGTCGATCCCTGAACCAAGCTACGCGATGGTACAGAACCGTCGGGTGATTCATGCCTTTCGCGACGCACTCCAAATACGACTGAGTCAGCTTGATGCTCTGACTCCTGATCCTATCCACGTCTTCGCTGCCATTCCTGCGGCACTGGCCATCGAGTTTGGCGCGTTGCTCACAACGCAGCATCAACATACGTACCTGATCTTCGATCGGGACAAAGAAAACCAAGATCGGTTTACGCAAACACTGCAATTGGGCTCGGTGGCCCAGGAGGCTATGTAAATGCTTTTGAGCAACGAACAGACCAAGCGCAGCAGTTGGGAATATTTTCTGCTTCGCGCCGCGCGGGAAATCTCGCTGTCGGAGGCGCAGTACGAAAAAATCAACGACCGCTACTCCCAACTGGAAAAAATCCTTTCGGCTTCTGACAATCCGTTGCTCGCTGAGGCCCATATCTTCGTTCAGGGCTCAATGCGGCTGAAAACCACCATCAAGCCAATTCCCGGCGCGCCTGCGGATCTGGACACCATTGATGCGGACGCGATTATCTGGCTCCCTCACGCTCAAGGCGCTGGTGCGAAGGAAGTTCTAGAGGCGATTGAACAGCGTTTTAGAGAAGGCTCCCGCGTTCAGGAGGAAGTTAAGCAACTACGTCGTGGTATTCGGATCGTTTATGCCGACGAAAATCCAGGTTTCCACATTGATGTCACACCTGCCCGCGCGATCAACGGAAATGGCGAAGCAAACGGCGAGGGTAAGCTGGAGGTTCCGGATCGGATCACAGGGTGGAAAGCAAGCAGCCCTATTCCTTACTCGAATTGGTTGCAGGTTGCTTCGGCCCAGAAAATCTCTATGGAAAGCTTGGCAATTGCCAAAAGCCAGCGAATGCTTGATGCCGCGACACAAGATCCTTTGCCGCATTATCAGGACTACATCGATCTAGATCCCCTGCGTGCGACCATAAAGCTGCTTAAGCGGCATCGCGATGAATGGGCCATCAAAACAAGGAGCGCTGATACTCGCCCCATATCTGCTGTTATCACCACTTTGGCCACTCACGCGTACCTAGATGTCGTGAAGGAGTCCCAGTCGAAGCCTTTGGCACCGCTCGATGCAATTTTGGAAATCGTTCGCAGAATGCCGCAGCACATCGCGCAAAGAGGTAGCGATTTCTTTGTCTGCAACCCTGCCGATAATGGCGAAAACTTTGCAGAGAAGTGGAATCGACCGGGTGAGGGGCAAGGCTATCGTCAATCATTTGCCAAGTGGCATGCGGACGCCAGTGCATCTGTGTCATTGGGTTTGGAAAGTTTTGAATCCAACGATTCCTTTGCCGAGGCAGTGAAAAAGAATTTCGGTATTGCACCGGCACTCATTACGGTAGTGAACAATGAGATCCCTGCGAATTGGACGATGCCCGGCCGACCGGATGGCACTACTCGAAACTCTGCTTCGATGGGTTCGCTCTTCGGAGGGGCCAGCGGTGGCGGAACCTCTCAGTCGAGCGTAAAGCCAGTTGGACGCCTTGGCTGATCCTATTAAGACGCCATTGCAGCGCGGAATCGCGGCACTGCGAAACACCCTAGGTCAGGATGCGGCCGATGCATTGCTCCAGCCCGCACCCATGCGGGCTGACGAAGCGGCGTGCTTTCACTTCCCCTTGCCCATCGATTACACGGGGCAGGAGCGGCGACTGCGTATAGGTTTCCCCTCCAACTTTCCCCGTGGGCTCTTGCGGCTGAACGTCGAACCTTCTCCATGGCTGGTTTGGCCGCATGCCACCAAGTCGGGGCTTTGTCTTCATGGCTTTCAGGAGCGCCCCATTATGGGCTCCCCGGAGGTCGTGGTAGAGGACAGCCTTGCGCGCTTGGCCCAGATCGTTTCGTTGTCCAAAATGGGATCAAGCCAGACAACGCGCGATATCGAATTTCAGAATGAGATCACTACCTACTGGTCTTTTCAGCACGGTCAGTCATTCCAGAACCTCTTACTTTTGGATCGACCTCAGACCGCCTCGCAGTTGTTTGCTCTCAGCGATCCGCGCCGGGCTGTGCCATCCGGTCAGGAAACGGTTTGGCTAGCATCGAACATAGCTGCACTCAAAGGGCATTACCGACGGGTTGTCGGGCGCTCCGCTGTCATTCGCGCGGCCGAAACTCCCGGTTTTTACGTCAAGCTTCAGACTTATCCGGATATCCGCACCCCGGATCCAGAAGATTTATTGCTGTGGCTAACGCCACACCTTCAACCAGACGATGCCGAGCAATTGCTGGCATGGTTTGAGCTGCATGGAACGTTGGCGAGTCGATGGATTGTCCTGGAGCTTCCTGGGGGGACGGATGCTCCAACTTATTGCCTCAATGTGCGCTCGCTTGGCGTACAGCAAGAGCGGGGGGCAAAGTTTGGCTTGCGCACAGCGCGCCGCCGGCCAGCCATAGCAAATGCACATCCTCCGGCACTCGTCCGCGCAACTGCCCTAGACGTGCTTGATCGTGCGTCCATTCTGTCCCGCGATATAAGCGGCACAGCAAAGCACCTTGAAAATGCTCGGGTCGTTTGTGTTGGCGTTGGCTCGTTAGGCAGTGCGGTGGCAATACAGTTGGCACGCTCCGGTGTCGGCCACCTTACCCTCATCGATCCTGACACTTTGGTGTCAGCCAATCTGGGTAGGCACGTTCTGGGAGCGGATAGCCTAGGGAGGCTGAAAGCCTCAGCGTTGAGGGACAAGATTCTGTTAGATCTTCCGACTACAGAATGCACCGCTTATTCGACTTTTGCAGAAGTAGTGATGAGCAGCAAACCAGAAGTGTTCGATAACGCAGATCTTGTCGTGATTACGACAGCAGACTGGCAGTCGGAGGTCACTGTATGGCGAGCCAAATCCAGCGGCGTTTCTTGGGGACTTTTACAAGCCTGGAGCGAACCTTATACCCAGGTGGGCCACGCACTATTCGCACCAGCCGGTATCTTTGATGGCCGTCATTTATTCACGGACATCGGCGATTTTCTTCATAAGTTTACAGAGTGGCCGGGAGGAGGTGTGGTTCCACTGCCCGCGTGTGGGGAGAGCTTTATTCCAGGCGGGTCGCTGGGTATGACCAATATTGCCTCTATGGTGTCGCACACGGCTTTACGCGCATTGACCGGCAACATCGGCACTGCATCTTGGGTCAGCAGCATCTACAGGCCTGAAGATGTGCCGAGCCTAGGAGGCCAATACCATGGGCCCAAGCTGCCAGAGGGGGCGCAGCAACTCTTACTCGAGCGCGGATGGCCGGAACATAGGGATGAAACTGTATGACGGATATCGCTTGGCGCTGGAGATGGGCGGAGGTGGATTCCGAGCTATTGGTGTCGCAAGCTGTCGCGGACATCTTGGATAGTCATCGGCAGGGCCTTTTTGGCGTGGAGCGAGGGGGACAGTTATTCGTCAGCCCGGTTAATCCGAAAGGGTTGCTGCTGGCCTTGGCCACGTTGCCTCATTGCGCCGATCGGTCAGGCTGGTCTTGGCTAGAGTTGGATGCGGAGCGGTGCCGTCAGGAGATCCAAGCTGCCAACGAACAAGGGTTACGTCTGGTGGGCTATTGGCATACGCATCCCCAATCTGTCCCGGTGATTTCTCCGGCAGACATAGGAAGTTTTTTCAGATTTGCTGCGCGTTATACGCAGGATCTGCCGCACCCAATAGCCATTATCGTTGGCAAGTCCGAAAAACCAGAAGGCATCAAGGCGTGGTCGTTCAGGGGCGGCAGATATGTTGAGGCAACTTGGCTTAGATAAGCTTCAAGTCGGTGCCGTGGGAGGCACGTCAGCGGTTACCTTTACCCGCAAGCATTAGCGCGAAGAGCTCTGCCTGAAAGCGAGCATCATCCAAGGCGTTATGGTTCGGTTCGCTGAGTGGCTTCAGCGCAGCGGTCATCTTGGATGATTTTGTTTCCTGCCAGCTGCAACCTACAGCTCCCATGAAGTAGGCCTTCATGTCGATAGCGGTAAATCCAAAGGGGTTGGTTTCCAAGTATTTGTGGAAGTAGTAGTTGACGAATGACCAGTCAAACGGTGCATTGAGTCCTACGAAAATGACCTTCTGTCCCGTTTGGCAGCATGATTTCAGCCATTCACCAAATGTCAGCATCGCCTGTTGCGGAGTGAGTCCTTCGCGCTCCAGCTTCTCCAGACTCAGCCCCGATACTGCCAGTGCTTCTGGGTCGTGTTTTGGACTGTCAGGTCGTAGTTCAAGATAGATGGACGTGGCAGGTTGATCTACAAGGCAAGCTCCAATGGAAAGCAGACTGTATTCGCCTGGTATAGGTCCAGAAGTCTCGACGTCGACGGAAACATAAAGCTCATCAGGGTTCATGTTATTTCCTTTTCGTGTAATTGCCAGATCAAGCTCGTAACCATGTGACGGTGGAAAGGCGGCAAAGCCATTGACCCATTTCGCTGTTATCCGGCGTTCGAGCAGCGGCAGTGCATGCCTCCCGGGGAATTGTACGTTCCTTTGGTCAGCTCTGCGTCCGAGCATAATGATGTGTGTCATTCTCATAATGTCGGATGAGGGCTCGGAAGATTATGAGCGAGCGTTGGGCAGTCAAGTGCCAGAATACTGAGGACGGCACTGGCGACATCATCCGCTAGTTAGCAGGGTATGGACAGTTGGCGAAACCACCGAAATTAGTGCTTTGTAGCGCTATTTAACTGTGTCCATGGCGACGAGATATTTTTTAAAAATTAGGGCATCAGTGTCCATTCAGAAAGTGTTCGACGCGTCACCTGAAGGATTTGAGAACAAATGCGAGTTTTCAGAAAACAACGCTACTAAACGTGGCGATTGGGGAATTACGCTTCATTTGACCACCTTTTTGCATTGCAAATGATTGGGCTGTATCAGAACAACAACGCTACGAGCGCAGTTGATGTAGTACGTCATCCAATCCTTCACGGCCACGGTTGATCCAATCGGGAAAGGCAACGGAGCCCCTTTTGATGGTGCATCACCCTGAAACGCTGCCCAAAACTCATCTTTGCTGTTTTGATAGCAATGCTTAGACGTTGGGCAGCATGAGCTAAAAGGCTTTCGGTAGAGTAAGTGGAGGGGGGTATGGTCGAGGTCATTGGAGTCGGTCACCGGTCGTATGCGAAAGGTGAAATAAAGCGCCAGAAATTCAAACGATCCTATTCATAGGCCTTTGCGTCTCCTAAAAACGCTTACTACGACCCTCAGGAAAAGCGCCAAATGCTCTAATAGCGCAGGGAAGCTATGCATTGATATTTCTCCTTCATTTGAGTGTCTATTGGGGAATTGCACCGTACCTGACCACCTGTTTGCATCAGCACTGACCAGTCGTTTGCATTGGATGTGACCAGCCGTTTGCATTGGACTTGACCAAAAGCTTCTATCAGACTGTAGGTACGCATCGGTGTTAAGGGGGGTATGAAATAGTCGGTCGATTGTCGGAATGCCCAGCCTGAGATCATTTAAAACAACTTTACGGGCGGCATTACCTGTCGCGTGCCGTCGAGTATGCACTTCCAACCCCATGTCCTGAGCGCGGACATCTTCTTGAACTCTTCAATCAGGTCAACCGTGATGTCACCAACATCCGTCCTCAGCGCAAATTGCGGGCGCATAGCATGCATAACGTCCACCCCCATATCCCCGCCAAGCAGTTTGAGCATGACTTTTGCGCGTGGCTTCCACGGCAGGCATTTACCGCGCCGTTGCGGATGCTGGTAAACCATCGTGTTTAGATGGGCTGACGCGTGGATGTAGTCAGTGCTAGTCATACATACCTGCAAGTGACCAGGCGCTCCCAGAGGTAGCACGTTCATAGCAAGCCAATCGATCAGGCCGACGGCAACACCTCGTGCCTGTAGCTCCATCGCTAGCATTAGAAGGACTCTGTGCAGAGAGCTCGTCGCTTTCATCGCGAAGGCTCGCTTACCCAGATGATCCGCTTCTATTACCAAAGCCATCAGTGCTGACAGGGAATCAAGACTCGCTCTACGTTCGAGTTTTTCGAGCAAAAGCTGAGTAGTTGGTTCGCGTCGTGGACTGTCCCAAAAAATGTCGCTGCCATCGCCGAACAGTACCAGCTGGATCTCTGTGCTTAGCGACCTGAAGTAGTCGTCGCAATCAATTCTTTCTTTCTTGATGACCTGCCTCATCAACGCCCACAGCGGATGATGCAAATCCCGTGTCGATCCTGGTGCCAATAGCTCAACCCTGTTCAAGGTCTTGGCCTTGGGCGTAATTAGATTTTGTTCATACCTCGACCACTTGCTTCGGTAATGCCGGATCGTGCCGTTGGTATTTCTTCGAAATGACTCTGGTTCAAAATGAAGCTCTAGAGCGTAGGAAGTTTTGAGCCCTGTTCTCTGCCTCAACCCTTCAAACCAATAACTGAGAGAGAGCATTTCGACGGTATTGCTCCTGGGATTACTATTTTCCGGAATGTCCTCGCGCAAGCTATCTGCGAAGTCCGAATAGATTTGTTCAATTCTTTTAAAATCAGACATTTGAAAATCCTTGGCTGACTTCTGTACCGTAAAAAATGTAGAAGTCTTACGGCTGGAGCGCAAGGAGACGGTTTATTACTATTAACTGTGACCGAACCGGACATTAAGTGCGATGCGTGAACCCGACCAGATCCAAATCCTAGCGTCCGAGTTAGAGCTCGACCTCAAGCATCGGTATGGCCTGATGGTGGGTGGAAGCGCGCTGTGGAGAGAACTGGGGTAGCATTGAATTCAAAGCGTCTCGTGGAATAGACCGAAACACCGTCATGACCTTAGGAGAGTGCGAATGGCTAGCGCGACGTCAGAACGAGATCATCACCGGCGCTACAGGAACGGGAAAAACCTGGCTCGCCTGCGCACTTGGCAACCAGGCTTGTCGTCTCGGACGACCAACGCTGTATCGCACCGCCACCAAGCTTTTTGAAGAAATATCGTTTTCTTATGCCGACCACACCATGCCGAAGCTGCGCCGACAATTGATACGCGCGGAGTTGCTGATTATCGATGATCTAGGTATCGGGGGCATCGATGATCAGTTAGGCCCGTTTCTCCTGGACGTAATCGACCAGCAGTCACAAAACGGATCATTGTTGATCACTAGCCAGTATCCAAAAGAGAAGTGGTACGACTTGTTCTACGACCCAACGATTGCCGATGCGATTCTTGACCGAATCGTCCACAAGTCTCACGTCATCGAATTAAAAGGAGAATCGATGCAGCGGGGTAAAAAGCCTAAACGCAATTAGGAAATTCCTGCACGAGTCTCGGATGGTCAACGGGCGTGCAACTGGTCAGATCGGATGCAGATAGTTGGTCAAATGAAATGCAATCGCTGGTTTTTATAAGACTTCTTTCAAATGTAGTCGAGTCCATTTGCCGGGCTGCGTCTGATCGAGACTTAGCTGCTAACTTTTCTATCACAACGGTTAGGGCCACCTTGAACACTACCAACGGAGAGTTCTATAGGCTCGCCTTCGCGCTGCTATCCGAACTGATAGAACCATTGGCAAGCTCCTTGCTGGCGATCAGCTTTGAGCAAAAGCGTCCACTCACCGGGTGAATGAGGTATGCGTTTCCCTCACTGCGGATACTTGTCAATTTTTCGTCTTGTCGAGGCTCATGGGGTGCCTTAATGCAGAGGATGTAGGGGAAGAGAGTCTTGAATCTTCCCAATGTAACCGGTCAGCCAAATCACCTGGCGGAGAAGCTGTTATCGCTGCTACGATGCGGAAACATTGTCATTGTGATGGGTAATCCGCCAGAACGACTTCATCTCCAGATTTCTTCAGGCCCATGATTTGATAGGCGCTTCGACGTCCGCCTGATTCCATTCCCGGCGACCCCACAGGCATTCCGGGCGCAGCAGCGCCGATCAGATCCGAGCGTTTGGTGAGTTCTGCAATCTGCTCCACTGGCACGTGACCGTCAACAAACCTGCCGTTTACCACACCTGTGTGGCATGACCCGAGGTTGGCAGGTACACCCAGTTTTTCTTTCACGGCACTCATGTTTTCTTCTTCATGATCCCTCACGGTGTAACCTTTATCCTTTAAATAAGAAATCCACTTGGTGCAGCAACTACAGTTCGGATCTCGATACACATCTATCGATTTTCCGGCATCGGCCCGCAGTTCGGCAGAGAAACCTATCGCCATAGCAATCGATGCAGCAAGGCCGGCATTTTTGAAGAGGTTGAGGGGCATGGCGATTGTGACTCTTGGGGAGGTGAAGGGCATTTTTAAAAGCTTTGGCGGTGACGTTGGCAAAAATCAGATGTCACTGCAAATCTAGTATGTAACTAGATATAAAGGGGTCTAACCTAAGATTTTACAACGTATTCATCCTTTGTCCTGAAATTTCAGGGAGCCGCACGTGCCCGCTTTGGCCAGACCGTCTTAGGAAAAATAAGGCTGAACGTCGTGATGGTTCCTAGCATGCTTTCAACCGCGACACGCCCCCCATGCAGGCTCATGATCGAGCGGACGATCGCGAGTCCCAACCCTGTCCCCCCTTGCTGACGAGCACGGCTGGCATGAACCCGGTAGAAACGATCAAAAACGCGAGGCAGGTGAACTGCTTCAATGCCCTCACCTAAATTGCGTACGTCAAGGCACACTTCGTCCCCGCGCATGTCCAGGGAAATAGTGATGGCGCTGCCGGGGACGCCGTGTCTAATGGCGTTGGACAGCAAGTTTGAGATGGCTCGCTGAATCATGAGCCGATCTCCTTGGGTCTGTGCTGTGCCCTCAACCAATAACTCCATATCTTTCTCGTCGGCTGCCAGTGAGAACAGTTCAGCAACCTTTTCGGCCTCTTCTTTCAAATCAATGGTGGTAAAGGCAATCGGTGCCTGCGGTTGGCTGACACTTGCGAGGAAAAGCATCTGAGACACCATGCGCGACAGTCGCTCAAGTTCTTCTGTACAGGATTCAAGAACCCGTTTGTACTCTGCTGGCGGGCGCTCCCTAGATAAGGTGACTTGCGCTTTGCCCATGAGGTTGTTCATTGGAGATCGAAGTTCGTGGGCCAAGTCGTCTGAAAACTGGGCGAGCTGTTGCACATCTCCATCCAGCCGGTGAAGCATGAAATTGACGGCATGGGCCAAGTCCCGCAACTCATCCGGCAGATTGGTCACTTTCATTCGATGGGAAAGATCCCTCGCGGATACGCGCTCAGCCACCTTGCGAAAAGCTCGGAGTGGTTTTAATCCACGATGGACAATTAACCAAGCGCACCCGCCCACCAGCAGCAGGATAAAAGGTAACGCGATGATCGTGGATTTGACGTAAGCGTTGAGGAGTGCGGCATCGCTCTTTCTATCAAGCGACAGCATGACCAGGACGGTTTGATCGTTTTTAAGCCTTACCAGTTTATGAGCCATCAAAACCTCAAACCCCTCGGGCGATTTGAATTGCTCAAAATCAGGAGAACCTAAGCTCGCTATGACCCGTGGAAGCTCCAGGTTTTCGTTGTTTCCAAGGTTCAATAAACGCCTTCGAGGAACGCTTGAATCCAGGATAGTCAGGGTAAAGTTATCGTGCCCGATGATCTGATCGCGAAGATTATGTGGATGCAGCACGATATCGGCTGCAGTGATCGAACTCTCAGCCAAGCTGTGTTCGATCTGCTGAAGCTTTTCCCCTAGCCCGTCCTTCGCGCGTAGATCAAGCTGATGTGCGATGGTGGCATAGGCAAACGCCGCCATTACCAGCACCAAGAAAGCGCTCATTGCCGTGACCGTTAACCCTAACCTCATGGACAGGCGTGTCGGCCTCATTCGCGAGCTTCCAGTACATAGCCGACACCACGTAGGGTGTGGATCAGCTTGTGCTCGAAGGGGTCGTCAATCTTTGCGCGAAGCCGTCGAATCGAAACCTCAACCACATTGGTGTCGCAATCGAAATTCATGTCCCACACAAGTGAGATGATTTGGGTACGCGACATTACCTCTCCGCTATGACGCATCAGCAGGTGAAGGAGAGCAAATTCCTTCGTCGTCAGATCGATTCGTTGGGTGCCTCGAAAGGCTCTATGGCGCCCCTGATCCAACTCAAGATCGCCGACGCGTAACACTTCTGGTAAGCCAGTTTGCTCACTGCGGCGCATGAGGGTGCGAACCCGTGCAAGGAGCTCAGGAAACTCAAAAGGCTTTACCAGATAATCGTCTGCGCCCATCTCCAATCCCCTAACTTTCTCATCAAGGCGACCTCTGGCGGTGACCATCATCACTCTCGTATTATTGGTCTTCCGGAGTTGTGACAGTACTTCCCAGCCCTCCATTTCGGGCAAGTTAACATCCAGTATCACAATGTCATATGCTTGATGTTGTGCCAGGTGTAGCCCATCTAGACCCGTGTTTGCAATATCGACAATATAGCCGCTCTCCGTTAAACCTTGGTGCATGTACTCGGCAGTTTTCGGCTCGTCCTCTACAACAAGGATTCGCATATCATTGATTCCCGTCTTAATGTCGGTTACTTAAATACGCTGTTATTTTCATATATATGCGCTATTTGAATTAGTTTTCACAGTCCGTTCATCTCAGAGTATTCTCAACGCTGTAGTAGCTACAGGGTCAAGCTTTTCTCGATAAATACCAAGCTCATAGCCCTTATGGCGACGATTTGTCGCAGTGTTTTTCTGGGTCTGATTGCCTAAAAAAAGCAAGTTCTAAGTTATTGCAATTTATGTCGGACTGAATCGCCCCTAGTTTCGTAGACACCTCCAAGCCTTAAAATGAGGCCCATTAGGAGGTGCCATGAGCAACCAGCGTTATCCCGAAGAATTCAAAATCCAGGCGGTCAAGCAAGTGACCGAAAAGCAGCTTCCTGTCTCGGAGGTGGCTGCACGATTGGGTGTGTCCGTGCACAGCCTCTATGCCTGGGTTAAGCGCTACACCAAGCCCCAGGAACAGCGCGTCGAGGAGGATGATCAGAGCGCTGAGGTTCGTCGTCTACGTGCCGAGCTGAAACGGGTGACGGAGGAGCGAGACATCTTAAAAAAGGCCGCCGCGTACTTTGCCAAGGAGTGCGGCTGAAGTACGCCTTTATTAAGCAGCAAGCGGGTCATTACGCGATTCGACGCCTTTGCCTGACACTCAAGGTTCATCCCAGCGGCTATTACGCGTGGCTATCAGAACCAAAATCTGCGCGGGCCAAGGACGATCAGCGACTGCTTGGGTTGATCAAACACTCCTGGCTGGAAAGCGGTGGTGTTTATGGCTATCGCAAGATCCATGATGACCTGCGAGAGGTTGGAGAGAGCTGTGGCCGTCACCGGGTGGCTAGGTTGATGCGCCTTGAAGGGCTACGTTCTCAGACTGGGTATCGACGAAGGCCGGGGAAATATGGCGGTAAACCAGCCGTTGCCTCACCGAACTTACTGAAGCGCCAATTCGATGTCAGAGAACCCAACAAAGTCTGGGTCACAGACATTACCTACATCCGAACATATGAAGGCTGGCTGTATTTGGCCGTGGTGCTCGATCTGTTTTCACGCCAGATCATTGGTTGGTCAATGAAGTCGCAGATGACCAGCGACGTCGCCATTGATGCACTGCTGATGGCGGTTTGGAGACGCAAGCCGAAGCAAGAGGTGATGATCCACTCGGATCAAGGAAGTCAGTACAGTAGCTCAGACTGGCGAAGCTTCTTGAAAGCTAACAACCTGGTAGCCAGCATGAGTCGTCGAGGTAACTGCCACGACAATGCTGTGGCGGAGAGCTTTTTCCAGTTGCTAAAGCGGGAACGGATCAAGCGTAAAATCTACACTACACGCCAGGATGCTCGGGATGATGTGTTCGATTACATCGAGATGTTTTACAACCCAAAACGACGCCACAGTTTCAACAATCAGCTGTCACCGGTAGAGTTTGAAAAGCGTTACGCAGCGAGCCTGGAGAGTGTCTAGGAAACCCGGGGCGATTCACTCATAACGACACGATGACCGCGTAATTACAATCCCGACAGAATCCCGCCTAGACCTTTTGATTTCGCCTGAGTCGCCTTATGATCAAAATCAGTAGCAATCTACCACTTGAAACGTAGCCACCGTTTAGCATGGCGCTTAAAACTCAGCATTCGTAAAGTCGTTATTTTATCCTATACCTGACCAAAATATGATTTTTTCTAAAAGTCGGCGAACAGAATACTTAATTAAGCTATATTTAGGAAACACGTAGCTCCATAGCAGGGCAAGTGTGCGTCCTCTACGTTACGGAAGGAGAAGTATGTGGCATCTAATCACTCTCATGGCGCTGCAGCGCTAAGTGAAGGTCACCAGAAAAAGCTAGTCATGGCACTGGCCTTGACAGGCAGCTTCATGATTGCTGAAGTGATCGGAGCATGGATTACTGGCAGCTTAGCATTGCTGTCCGACGCGTCGCATATGCTTACAGATACTGCCGCCCTGATGATTTCGTTGATTGCGCTTCAAATAGCCAAGCGGCCAGCAGATCAGAAACGAACTTTTGGCTATGCTCGCCTGGAAATTTTAGCATCTACATTCAACGCCCTATTGCTCTTCATGGTGGCTATTTACATTTTGTACGAAGCTTATCAACGCTTCCTAATACCTTCTGAGATCGCAACCGGCGCGATGATGTGGATCGCTATTGGGGGCCTTGTTGTAAATCTGATATCGATGCGCTTGCTCTCCTCAGCGAGTAATGAAAGTCTGAATGTCAAGGGAGCCTATCTCGAAGTTTGGAGCGACATGCTTGGGTCATTGGGCGTGATAATTGCCGCACTTATAATCCGGTTTACGGGTTGGAGTTGGATCGATACGGTCGTCGCCGTAGCGATCGGAGTATGGGTGCTGCCGCGCACTTGGCAGCTAATGCGCGAGAGTTTGGGAATCCTTATGGAAGGGGTTCCTGGCGGCCTCAACATTAAGGAGATCGAGTCGACGATTCTACGTGTCGATGGTGTCACAGACGTTCATGATCTACATGTTTGGGCTGTAAGTAGCGGTCGCAACGTACTGACGTCGCACGTTGTAGTTCGCGACTCAGTAGATCGAGATGCTGCGCTAGCAGATGTAATCAATGCGGTAAGTCATGCGTTCGACATTCACCATTGCACAATTCAAATGGAGAATACGGACTTCCATAAGGACACTCCAATTCCTCCACACTAGTCAACCTAGAAAAATTAAATCGTAGGATTAATATTGAAGGCGTCAGCACCAAAAATTTAGATTAATTTTGGCTCATTACTTAGCGTCGAGAGACAGGTCAATTAAAAATTATTTTATTGTCACGTTGCGTTAGCAACAATGCCACCAGCTGAAGGTTACAAAACTAAAATATTGGCACGTTAACCAGGAATATAATTTTTACTCGGATCGATTGATGCCAAATCACAATGGAACTGACCAAAAAAATATCCAGCGGCTCTCGAGCAGAATAGTCTGGTGCATCCGCCAGTCGTGGCAGTGCTCAACTACCTGATTCATCAAAGCTATGCTGCACCAATAATTTAAATCGCCACAACTTTCAGTGGCCTTGCGATCAAATTAAAAATTTGTAATTTTTCGCCAAAACCCACTATTTCGCGTTAATATTCGAGCATCCTGAGTTGATCACGGCGTATTGATATAGGTAGAAATCACCACATGCCAAGCACGCAGAGAAACTTTAAACTGGCCTTAAATCACGATCAGGGAGAGCTCGGCCCCCTCCTTACTCACACCTTGAGATAAGTTATGCGCGTACTAGTTGTGGAAGACGAGATTAAAACCGCGGAATATATTCAGCAGGGTCTATCCGAAAGCGGGTACGTCGTAGACATTGTACACAATGGTGTTGATGCTCTTCACTTGTTCAATACGATTGTTTATTCGCTCGTACTCCTAGATGTGAACCTCCCGGGCATCGATGGTTGGGACCTCTTGGAAACTATCAGAAAAACTAGCCGGGTTCGCATCATCATGCTGACTGCCCGCGGACGCATTAATGACAAGCTTAGGGGCTTGGATGGTGGTGCAGATGATTATCTCGTCAAGCCCTTTGAGTTCCCCGAATTGCTTGCTCGCATCCGGTCACTGCAAAGGCGTGGCGATGAGCTTGTCGAGAAGAGCACACTTATAGTTGCGGATTTGGAATTGGATTCCTTGCGCCATAGAGTATGCCGAGGAGCGACACGCATTGATCTCACCACAAAGGAATTTGCTCTCCTGCACCTACTAATGAGCAGAACAGGCGAAGCGCTTGCCCGTTCGCAAATAATCTCGTTGGTCTGGGACGTAAATTTTGACTGCGATACTAACGTCATTGATGTCGCCATCCGGAGATTGCGCTCAAAAATTGATGATCCATTTGAGACCAAGCTCATACACACACTTCGAGGCGTCGGATACGTGTTGGAGGAGCGTACATGAGGCCTTTCAGCCTCGCTGTGAAGGTGGGATTCAAAGTTGGACTGATGAGTGCGGCGTTGCTGCTTCTTTTCGCCACCTTCGGTTATCTGATGGTGAGCCAAGCTCTTGAGAGAAACGCCCGAACCGACCTCGAAGTGAAAATGGCAGGCATGGCTCACAACCTTTCCGCAATCACTGCTATTTCTGGTGTAAATGCAGACGCCCACCAGCTTGTTGACTTGGTCATGGGGCATAACAATCTTTACGTCAGCATCTTCGAATCGACACAAACTCTAACTCCATTGCTCTCGATAGGCTCGAAGCAAGTCAACATGGAAGTGCACAAATTCCAGCCTACCGAACAGGCGGAGCAGCGAGAGTGGCGCGACTCGACGGGCCGCCCGCTAATGAGCGCCTCACGAGTCATGCGCTTAGGCGATGGAACCGAAGTTAGTGTATTCATGACCATGGACCAGTCATCTAACCATGCCCTTCTTGATGCGTTGCTCACCTGGGCATTAATGGTGTCGCCTCTTATTCTCATGCTGATCTTGGCAATTGGGTGGTGGACTGTACGCAGAGGACTGCTCCCCCTCACCAAGTTCCTGAAGGTCGCCTCAAGGATTTCCACCGAGAGCCTTGAGCATCGCCTTCCAACAAAGGGGATGCCGGCAGAACTTAAGAATCTCGCCGATGGAATTAACATCATGCTGATGCGTTTAGACGACGGAGTTCAGCAGCTTTCGCAGTTCTCTGACGACCTTGCTCACGAACTGCGGGCACCACTGTCTAACCTGATGGGTAAAGCTCAGGTCGCGTTAACTCGGGAACGATCCCTCCCTGAGTATAGAGAGGTCCTAGAGTCGTGCACTGAAGAGCTACATCGCATGAGCCGGATGGTTTCCGACATGCTATTCCTAGCCCAAGTCAGCCACCCAGCGTCAATGGTAGAGTTCGAAAGCGTATCTCTAATCGACGAAACTCAGCGGGTCTGCGATCTGTTCAGCATTTCGGCCGAAGAAGGTGAGATACAGCTCCAGATCGCAGGAAGTGGAGACGTGGTGCATGGTAATCAGATAATGATTCAGCGAGCCGTCTCGAACCTGGTCTCGAACGCGATCCGCTACTGCCCTCGTGGTCGGACGGTTTACGTGAAGGTTCAACGTGGTGCTGACGGCGCTACATTGAGTGTTGGCAATCCGGGACGTGGGATCGCCAAGGAACACCACGCGCATTTGTTCGAGCGATTTTACCGGGTGGACAAAAGTCGAGCACGAAGCGAGGGTGGCACCGGTCTTGGCTTAGCTATCGTTCAGTCAATCATGATTTTGCATCAGGGTTCGGCAAGCGTGGAAGTTACGGATCAGAATTTCACTTGGTTTCACCTTAACTTCCCCGAAGTTCAAATGAAACAACAAGAAATGAAGCCAGCTTAGCTCCGTGTAACGAAGAAGGCCCGGTTATAGATGGGCCCCCTTCGCTCTAGGTGCAGGCGCGAATGCCTGAGACGTAGCCGACGCGTGGGTGCTCAAGGACTCACTGACGTTATGCGAGAAAAAACTCTATCGCCAGAATCCTCACATGGCGCGTAGAAAACCGGCGGGTCTCTGAACTTCAGACCGAATAATTCGCAACCGTTGCTTTTGCATAGCGCTCAACGATCAGAGACCCCGCTACACTCTGCAGAATTTGAAATGCTTCGAACTGTAAGTCGATCTCGACGGCATGAGGCCGCACCTTCTCTCTTGCACCTTCCCCCGGAATATGCGGCGGAGATCGTAAATTCATCGAAAAAAATCAATTGATCTCCCCCGCGACCGCGTCGCGCGCCCTAATGTAAAATGAAAGCTCACTTAGCTGTAAATTGAGTCTTGATGCATGGGCGAAAATCAAAGACTTCTGCCACTCAGGGCTCTAAAACGAACATGATTAGCTCCTTGGCAAGCAAGAAAAGCCTCCAGTGTTAATGCACCGGATATCAAAATTGAAAATTAATAAAAGCCCCAGCTCTTCATCGTCTTTTGTTATCGCCTGGAAGACTTAAACCTTCTCGCCAAGCGTAAAATTACGAAATTGTAATTATTAACTCATCTTGCCGTTAGCTTCGTAATCCTAGACTAGTAACCAACAAAGGATGCTATCAAGGCAGACCTAGTGAATATCGAGGCTTCAATGAAATTCGTAAAATACTTCTCTATTGGCAGCCTGCTAATTGGGCTTACAGGTTTCGCGTTTGCTGAAGATGGTTTCGAGCGAACTAAGCAGTTCAAGGAAAACTTCCGAGCCGAACAGGCTCGCTTGTGGGGCCCTGACTCCTCGGAGCAAGGTAAACAGAAAGTTGCTCAAGAAAAGCAGGAAGAGCGTCAGGAGCAAGCCGACAACTAATAGGCGGTTAGATGTAAAATGACGATTTGTATCGACGAAAAGCCAGATTAATATCTGGCTTTTTCTTACATTTAGTGTTAGCTATTCCAGCGGTGATAGACGGAACTACTCAGATACAGAGATCATCTCTAAGACTTATTGTTCTTATAAATCTGAAATAACGTCACGCTTTGAGTATGTCCTTCATCGGATGATCATTTTCGATTAGAGCCCGCTACGCCATCTGCTGCAAAATCTTCACTATCTTGGCCCAGTATTCTCCCAACGACAAAGAAGCAGTAGGCTTGCGTTCGTTTCGGTAACTCTTACGCAACCTAGGCCTGTAGGCAGATCAGCATTGCTGTCGCGCAAACGCCTGGAAAGATAGAAAAAGCTGTTGCGAGGCCACTCATCAGGATCTTTGATGTTTTCGGACATTCCCCTACTATAAAACTCAGAAGAATACGAACGACGGCCAGGATAGATCAGGGCACCCGATTGAGCCGACTGTGCTTTGAACCAGGCGTCAACCACATCTCGCTGGTTTTGAGGGCGTTCGTCTAGTACTCCAGCGTAAATGATACCTGCGCCCACAATTGGCAGCAGGAAAGCGCTCGCTGCAGCAGCCCGGCTGGTATAAAGGCCGACTTCACTGATTCGCCCTGCAAGAAGCAGCGCCCAGGCGGGTAGAGCCGGGAGCAGATAGGTCCAGAGAATGTTGCCAGAGAACGTGAAGAAGAGAGGCGTGGCCAATGCCCAGAGCCACATATAAGCCTCGAAACGCCGCATCGATGCTCTTCTGCGAATCATTAGAGGCAGGAAAAATGCCCAAGGCAACAGCGACAGACCGAGCTGGATCCAGATGGTGCCATATGGCTTGGCATGTGCACTGCCATATAGGTCCCCAGCCCAATCACTAATTACATATCGGCTCCAGTGTTCACCAACAAAAAAATATTCCATGAACCCAGGCGTCTTTATTTCGGCCGCGACATACCAAGGCACAGAAATACCGAGCATGAGAATAATCCCGGTTACCCACGGAAGCATCATCATCCGATTCCATTCTTTGTGGATGACGATCCAGGCGAATGCCGGCATGCCCATCAACACCAGTGTCAGTGGTCCCTTAGCGAGTAAGCCCAAGCCCAGACCTAAGAACATCAGATAGGCATCCGCTTTGCCTGCACACTTCATCCAACGCCAAAAACCATAGCTAGCAAGCAGTATAGAGAACGACAGAACAGGGTCAGTCAGTACAACACCACTGGATACCAGGCCCAGTGTTGTGCTTGAGAAGATGATGGCTCCCCAAATGCCAGCCCTGCGCGACATCTCCTGGGTCGCGAGCTTAATGATGATAAAGCAGCTTGCTAGGTGAAGTAGCCAAGCTGGAAATCGGGCAGCGAATTCGTTGATACCGAATAACTTCATGCTCGCTGCCTGAGTCCAGAAAGACAGTGGCGGCTTACCCCAAAACGGTACTCCATAATCGAACATTGGGGTAATCCAGTCATTCAGTTCGACCATCTTGCGTGCCATTTCGGCATAGCGTGCTTCGGACGTATCCATCAGGGGATATGCTCCCAGCCCCAGAAGACGTAAAAGCAGAATCGAGATTAGGATCCACAGAAGTATCCGCTCGTTTTTCAAGTTCAGCATTTCTTACTCTCGATCGAGGAAACCGGAGGGTGAATAGTCACGGGGGTTGCTTTGTTATTGCTCTTCAAAAAATAAAGCGGTCGGCGTTTGACTTCCGCGAGCGTCACACCCAAGTACTCGCCCACCATGGCAACCCCCAAGCACATAAATGAAGTCATTCCGAGCAGCAAGTGATGGATGTCGAAGGAGCCTGCCACGAGCGCTGCGAGCAGGAAACAGATACTGGAGACGAAGAAGCCGAAGCTAATGAGGCTGAATATACGCAGCGGCTTTCGAGAGAAACTGAGAACACTTTCAATGGCTAGATTGAACAGCCCAGCGGCGTTCCATTTGGTATTACCCGCATGACGAAAAGTGCGATTGTAGGGTAGCTCTATGGTACGAAAACCCACCCAGCCGATCAGGCTCTTAAGAATTCTGGAGCGTTCGTCTAGCGCTCTCAATGCAGCCAATGGCGCAGGGCCAATCAGACGGAAGTCACTGACATCCGCCGGGAGATCAACTTTCTCCACCAGTCGCTGCATGATCCAGTAGTAACTGCGCGCACTCATGCGCTTTAGCAAGGAATCGCCGGTTCGCAAGTCGCGTTGCATGTTCACAACGTCGTAACCCATCTGCCAGTGGTGCACCATGCTCGTAATGAGTTCAGGCGGGTCCTGCAGGTCCACGTCAATAAAGATCAATGCGCTACCGCGCGCGTGGTCGATGCCTGCACTTAACGCAGCCTCTTTGCCGAAGTTTCGGCTCAGGAACAGGCAGCGTACATCAGATCCATCCTGATAGTGGCGAAGTAAGTCTGCAGTACGGTCATTGCTTCCGTCGTCGATATAAAGAATCTCGCACGAGACAGGCAAACACCTTACGACGCGGGTGATGCGCTTGTGAAATTCGGGAATGGTTTGCTCTTCTTGAAAGCAGGGCACCACAATGGTTAACAAAGGATCAGGGCGTTCGGAAAGCCGATGTAATGTCTGCATGATTGAATGTCCAGAAACGGTGTGCGATGAATCCGAGCGCAGTTAGGATTAACGTCACCAATATCTGGGATATAAACGGTGACAGGTCAATTTTAATTAAGACCCACATGCCCATTCCATTACCGAGGTTTGTCGCCAACGAAATCAGCAAAAACCTAATGGGTTGAAGCTTACAATCTCCCTTCGCTATAAAGCAGAGCCTTTTATTACCAACATAGCTAACAAACGCGCCTAAGACGCCTCCGCTAACGCTGGCCAACACTGGATCAGCAAACCCGCTCGCGACCAGTGCAAGGAAAACAGAGTAATGCACTCCCGTTGCAATAGATCCGACCCCTAGATAACGAATAAATAACGCTACAATAGGCAAGTTTTTATTTTCCATCTGCGAAGCTTAAGGAGTTCAAAGTGAAAAAAAATTGAAAATTACATGTGATTTCAGAGCTGAATAACTTCAACATGACTCGAAAATTACAATTTTGAAAAAAACGGACAATCCATATCACAAGTATAGATACCCCACATTACCCTGCTGCGAGTTGAATGGGTGACCACATAGTAAGTTTGTCTGTCGCAGAGATTATTTAGTGCAGAGAGACTGGGAATCACAATTGTACGCTTCTAGGCTTTCCCACATACCACAAGCTTCCAATTTACTCCACAGGTCGAAGTCTTAGAAATACACTGCCCCAATCATTCGGCCTCGCCAATTTTAGCCGTCTTAATATCAAAATATTCAACAGGTTAAGTACCAAAAGCTCACTCTGAGCAAGCTGCGATCAGGTTAACCTAGGGAAAGTTACTATTGCTGAGCCATCAGGAGGGTCAACCAGATGTTATGAGCTCGATCGTTCTGAATGCAGGTGTTCCAACCAAGTATATTGGCTATAACGTATTAAGGCTTGAGGGCGAGTAGCACCATCGGTGCAACAATGTTTGCCTAGTACCACTCCAGGCGCCTTAAAAAACGCCAGGCATTGCCTGGCGCTTATTAAATGCCTAGCCATTCAAAAAATTCAGCTTTTGTTATTCGGGCATTGCGAGAATACAGAATAGCGAATCGTCTTGAGTTCACCCTGGGGGTCTTCGTAGCTCATCAATCGTGAATAAATCTGGCAAGTACGAGGGTCCTGGGATTGACGTACGAATTTCTCTACATCAATCTTCATACCGTATTTATAGTCGACAATCTCTGGCATAGGCTTGTTATTTTTTTTCGCGTAGGCAGCCACGGCACTTTGGTGCTCCTGGATGTATTCCATCTGCTTCTTCTCGGAAAAAGTAGTGGCTTGCGAAGTCATAGAGCAAAAAACAAGTGCAGCTGCAACAATAAGCTTTTTCATAAGTTTCTCTCGATATCAATGTCACTGGAAGCAACCTTATCAATTCATAGGCATCACCGGCATGACGGAAAACTTACAATTTTGAAAGGTGAAATATCGACCCTATAAAAACGAAAAAGCCCACAACTGTTGTTGTGGGCTTTTGTTTATCGGCTATCAGCTTTCTGCTTCATCGCCGTCATCATCCTTGCGGTGTGCCCATTGATACAGAGCAGGCAACACCAGCAAGGTAAGTGCGGTGGAGGACAAGATACCGCCGATCACCACTGTAGCCAGCGGCCGCTGAACCTCTGCACCGGTACCGGTTGCCAGTGCCATAGGTATGAATCCCAGGGATGCAACAAGGGCAGTCATCAGCACTGGCCGTAATCGAGTCAATGCGCCTTCATCAACTGCGTGACGTAGGGTACGCCCTTCCTCACGTAGTCCGCGGATAAAGGAAATCATTACCAAACCGTTCAACACAGCTACACCGGAAAGCGCAATGAATCCGACCCCTGCCGAGATCGACAGCGGGATATCCCGCAGCCAAAGCGCGACTACGCCACCCGTGAGTGCGAATGGGATCCCGGTGAAGACCAGCATGCCATCCTTGAGGTTGTTGAACATCAAGAACAACAACGTCATGACCAACAGCAAAGCTACCGGAACAACTACCTGCAGACGTTTGGCTGCTGACTGCAGTTGCTCGAACTGACCACCCCACGTGGTCCAGTAGCCAGCGGGAATCTCCACGCCGGTTGCCAGAGCACTGCTCGCTTCTTCAACAAACGAACCCAGGTCACGCCCCCGAACGTTTGCGCTGACCACAACAACACGCTTACCGTTCTCTCGGCTTATCTGGTTCGGACCTAGCTGCAGATCCAGGCTAGCCACTTGGGACAGCGGAATGAAGCCGATTTGATTCGCCCCTTGTGCCGCATTCGGCGGCACGGGAATCAGCAAGCCGGACAACCCCGCTACATCTGTACGCAGTGTTTCAGATAGACGTACCACCATATCGAAGCGGCGATCGCCCTCATAAAGCGTGCCGGCCTGACGACCACCTACTGCGATTGCAATCGCATCTTGCACTGCGCCGATGTTCAGGCTGTAACGTGCTGCCTTCTCCCGATCAATATTGATGGTAAGTACAGGCAGGCCTGTAGTCTGCTCTACCTTCACCTCCGAAGACCCCTGGACACCCTTTAATGCAGTGGCTATCTTCGCTGCTGTTCGATTTAGAACGTCCATGTCATCGCCGAACACCTTGACGGCCACGTCACTGCGGACACCCGAAATGAGTTCGTTGAAGCGCAGTTGAATAGGTTGGGACAACTCATAGTTGCTGCCAGGCACACTTGCTGCAGCTTTCTGAACTTCAGCAATTAGCTCTTCACGCGATCGATTGGGATCTGGCCACTGGTCTTTCGGCTTCAGCATCACGTAAGCGTCTGAGATATTCGGCGGCATTGGATCGGAAGCAATTTCCGCTGTGCCGGTACGGGCAAACATTCGCTCGACCTCAGGCACCTGCTCAATGACGGCTTTTTCCAAGCGCTGCTGCATGTCTACGGACTGAGTCAAGCTAGTCCCCGGTACTCGTAAAGCCTGCAGCGCAAAATCCCCTTCACTCAGACTCGGAATGAACTCACTGCCCATTCGGCTCGCGAGCACACCACTTAGAACGACCAAGGCTAGGGCGGCGGAAAATGCGATGCTTCTATGCTTAAGCACCCACTGCAGAACGGGAGCGTAACGCTGCCGTGCAATACGCATCACCATCCCCTCTTCTTCCTTGACCTTGCCTGTGACGAACATGGCAATTGCCGCAGGAACAAAGGTTACGGAGAGAATCATCGCGCCGACAAGTGCCATCACCACGGTAAATGCCATGGGGTGGAACATTTTTCCTTCGACACCGGTGAGTGCAAAGATCGGCAAATACACAACCATGATAATCAGCTGACCGAAGATCAAGGGGCGGCGAGCTTCCCGTGCAGCTGCAAAAACCTCGTGAAAGCGCTCGGCTTTGGTGAGCATCCGCCCATGCTTGTTTTGTGCATGAGCCAGCCGCCTGATTGCGTTCTCGACAATCACTACCGCCCCATCAACAATGATGCCAAAGTCGAGTGCGCCAAGGCTCATCAAGTTGGCACTGACCTTGTTGTTGAACATGCCTGTAAACGTGAACAACATGGACAACGGGATCACCATGGCAGTGATCAGTGCCGCACGGATGTTACCGAGGAACAGGAACAAGATAACGATTACAAGAATCGCCCCTTCAATCAGGTTCCTCTTCACTGTCGATATGGCTTTTTCAACCAAATTGGTACGGTCGTAGACGGTAACGGCAACAACGCCCTTGGGTAGGGTACGGTTAATGTCAGCCAGTTTGGCTGCAACAGCTTGAGATACTGTCCGGCTGTTTTCGCCGATCAGCATGAACACCGTACCCAATACAACCTCTCGACCGTTCTCAGTAGCAGCTCCAGAGCGCAGCTCTTTCCCGATGCTGACTTCAGCGACATTGCTGACTCGAATCGGCACGCCATCGACACTGGTAATCACAATATTGGCGATATCTTCGATACTGCCTACCTGGCCGGGTGCGCGGATGAGCAACTGCTCACCGCTGCGCTCGACGTAACCGGCGCCAACGTTGGCGTTGTTGCTTTCCAACGCAGCGACCAGATCATTAAGAGTCAGCTTGTAAGTGGCCAGACGTTTCGGATCCGGAGCAATCAGGTACTGCTTGGCATAGCCACCAATGGTGTTGATCTCGGCCACACCCCGGACGTTGCGCAATTGTGGCTTGATTATCCAATCCTGGATCACGCGCAAATCAGTTGGTGTATAGGCCGTACCATCCTCTTTGACAGCGCCTTTCTCAGTCTCGACAGTCCACAGGAAGATCTCGCCGAGACCCGTTGATACAGGCCCCATCACTGCGTCTACGCCATCCGGCAACTGCTCCTTCGCTACCTGCAGTCGCTCGTTGACCTGTTGCCTAGCGAAGAAGATGTCGGTGCCGTCTTCAAAAATGACGGTGACCTGAGATAGTCCAGAGCGAGAAAGGGAACGAGTCTGCTGAAGGCCCGGCAAGCCAGCCATTGCCGTTTCAACTGGAAAGGTAATTCGCTGTTCGGTTTCCAACGGAGAGTAACCAGGAGCAGCAGTGTTGACCTGAACCTGTACGTTGGTAATATCTGGTACTGCATCAATAGGCAGCTTTTGATAGCTGTAGACACCGATACCGGCCATGATCAGCACGGCTATCATTACAACGATGCGCTGCTCAATGGCGAATCTTATGAGACGTTCAAACATGTGGAATGATCCTGTCAGTTCGCATCAGTGACTGTGCTCGGCACTAGCCTTGCCGAGCTCGGACTTGAGCGTGAAGCTGCCACTGGCTGCCACTTGGGCGCCGGATTGGAGGCCTTCGGTTATTTCCACATAGCCACCTGCACGGCGACCAAGCGTTACCGTGCGAGTGTCAAATCCCTCAGTGGTCCTGACGAATACCGCAGGCTTTTCCTCAACGGTCTGCACTGCGGATTCTGGAACGGCTACGGCCACCCGATCAGTCTGTGAAGTGACCGCGATGCTTACGAAAAGGCCTGGTCGCCAGGCTCCATTAGGATTGGTCAGCGTGACGCGAACGGTCGCTGCACGGTTCTGCTCACCCAGGAGGCTGCCTACATAACCAACCTTGCCGTCCACCTCAGCCTTCATGTCAGGCGAAGAAACCTTTACCGCACGGCCTGTCACAACCTTCCCCAAATCGCCCGGAGGAACTGCGAAGGTTGCCCACACCTGATTGAGGTCTGAAAGAATGAAAGCGTTGGTTGCCTCGCTGACAACCTCACCGACGGTCAGGTGCTTCTCCACGACAACTGCGTCGAAGGGCGCGCGAAGCTCGTAGCGGTTACCGCCGGCAGAATTGACCGATGCCCCGATAGCTCCGACCTTTTGCTTAGCATTGGCCAAGGATATATCTGCCTCTTGCAACCCTTGACGAGCCTGGAGGTAATCCTGTTCGGCGGAGATTTTGTCCTGCCACAACTGTTTCTCGCGGTCAAAGGTCAAACGTGCCAGTTCTACACGTCGTTGAGCGGCTTGTTGCTCACTGCGTAGATCGGAGATCTGTTGACTCGCAATCACCGCAAGGACTTGCCCCTTCTTAACCGACTCTCCGAGGTTGGCCTGAACGCTTTCTACAACGCCAGGTACGCGAGGCACGACATGCGCTGTATGGTCCTCGTCAAACCGTATCTCGCCAGGAAAAGTCACGACAGTGCTAAGTTCACGGGGAGCCGCAGCTTCGAGGACGACACCGGCAGCCTTGATCTGCTCAGCGCTAAGCGTCATCTTGCCTTCTTCCTCCTCTCCCTTTTCGCTGTCGCTGTGGCCCTCCTCACCGTGGCCATCATCCCCCCCCTCTTCAGCGGGTGCTGCGGCAATCTTCTTATGCTCATGGCCGTCCTCAGCGCCGTGTTCGGCATTACTGGCTGGCGGCTGCTCAGAACTAGAGTTCCAGGCGAAGCTGCCAAATCCAAGGGCTGCCACAGCGGCTACCGCCAGTGCGATCTTACGTTTGTTGTCCATTGTTACTCCTGCTGATCGTAGGTAGCGGCTTATTCAAAGACGCGTACCGAGGAAAATGTCTAGGCGTTCAGCGAAAACTGGCATTCGATCCGACGTCGCCATAAACCCTTTCCACCTGCGCACGCGCATTGGTTGCAGCCGCCAACGAGTCGAGGTACTGGCCACGAGCGACTATCAAGGTGCGCTGCGCATCCAGCACTTCGATGAAGCCGAATTTGCCCATCTCAAATCCACGCGTTGCGGTATCCACGGCCAGTTGAGCTGAAGGCAGAATCGTCTTGTCGTAAGACTCGACCTCTTGCATGGCGGTAGCCCACTGGTTAACTGCGGTTTGGGTTTCGGAGCGTAGCCTTAGCTCTACAGCGTTTCGTTGGTCTCGGGCCTGATCTGCGCGGCGAGAAGCGGAAAGAATGTTGCCCTGATTACGATCAAAGAGCGGCAAAGGCATCGACAGCCCCACGAGGTTGACCCGCTCGCGAACAGACCGGTCATATTGGCTACCCACACTCACAGTGAGATTCGGGATACGTTGGGCCTTTTCCGACCCGAGTGAGGCATCGCTCTTGTCTATTTGAGCAAGCGCCTGTCGCATCTCTGCAGTTTGATCAAGCTTCGCCAATAATTCTGCGGCCTGCGGCGGAATGCCGGGAGATAGGTTTGGCGAGTCCAGACGATCAAATGCAGTAGCCGAGCTGCCTATTACCTGGGCCAATTGCTGGTAAGCCGTTGACTTCGCTGTTTCAGCGCGCCTTACCTGTAACTTGGCTTCAGCCAACTGCACCTGGGCGCGCGTAGCCTCCACCGGTGAGGACTTACCGGCGCGCACCCGACCATCGACTATGCGCAGACCGCGTTCGGTGAGCTCCAAAGATTGTTTTGCCAGGTTCAAGCCTGTCTGAGCCCTTAAGGCGGCGTAGAAAAACTGGACAACATCCGCACGAAGACTATTGACTCGTCGGTCCAGCTCTAGCTGCGCGACGGTTTGACCGTAGGTGGCAACTTCGATACGAGCACTTCGTTTGCCACCCAACTCTAAAGGCTGACTAAGGGTGACTGTGGTCGTGCTTGTATTACGACGGGTGTCTTCCACGTCATACGAAATTTCAGGATTAGGGATGAGTCCCGCTTGCTTGCGAACTCCTTCCGAGATGCCGATTTCCTGACGCGCAGCTGCAAGATCGGGGTTAGCATCCATTGCAGTGGAAAGCGCTTCGGCCAGGCTAATACTCTGAGCAAATGCGGCTGGCACGATCGCTCCTGAAAGGAGCGTACAGAATGCAATGGCTCTCAAGGGAAAGACAAAGACAGAGGTTTTAGATAAAACGTTGTGATTATACCAGGGCACTTTATGGTCCTCGTGCACAAACTTTGATAAAGCTTGGCGAGAACGTATTTACAGCCGCCAAGCTCCACTGGATCAGGTGATGGCACTCTAATCAGCGATCGCTATCAGTGGGGTGGCTGTAAAATTACAATTTCGTTAGAAAGTACGTTCGACATTAAAATTTCCCGCCCAGTTGCGCGCGGGACAAGCTATTGAGTAAATCAGTCCGCAGCTACAAAACGTCCTTAAATACGACAGATAACAATTAGATTGCCAAATTGTAATTTTTCTATCACCAATCCGTTATCTTTGATCTGCAACTATCATGTCAGGTCCTACGCAGGTGCCCGGCCGGGCCACAAAAAAAATATAGCCGTGTCGGTAAATCAAAATAAAAGCTGCCGTAATCAAAGGGGCATCAAATGAAAATTAAAGTACCGTTGTGTGTGTTGGCAGCTTCTGCTTTTTCCATAAGCTATACAGCTATAGCAAACGCGGAAGATAAGTCATCAGAAGGTTTTATTGACGGTAGCAGCCTCACTGTTTTAAACCGAAACTTCTATTTCAATCGTGATAATCGCAGCTCTTCTGCGCCAACGTTCAATAGCGGCAAGGGAAACACCAACGGATATTCTGAAGCTTGGGCGCATGCGATAATTTCTAAATTCAACTCGGGCTTCACCCAAGGCACCGTCGGCTTTGGTTTAGATGCCTTCGCTATGATCGGCCTCAAGCTCGATACAGGCGATGGCCGTAACGGCGGCCGAAGCTCCTTCGATGTGTTGCCAGTTGATGGAAAGGGCCAGGCCCGTGATGAATACACGAAGGTTGGGGGGGCTGCCAAAGTCCGCCTGTTCGATACCGTAGTGAAATTGGGTGATGTCTTCCCAGCGACACCAGTCGTTGCATCAGGAGACGCACGTCTACTGCCAGAAAGCTTCCGCGGTGTAACGGTTGAAAACACCAGCATGCAAGGCCTCACCCTGCAGGGTGGCAGACTACACGCGATGAGCCAACCAGTATCCAGCGACCTGAACGATAACTTCGTGACCTTCTATGGCGGCCCAGTCAACTCGCCTTGGATCGGTTACGGTGGCGGCGATTACAAGGTCAACGACAGTGTTACTGTAAGTCTCTATGCCAGCCAGCTAAAAGATGTATGGAATCAATACTACGCCGGGACAAGCGTCTCCTACCCGCTTAGCAATGATTTGACCCTGATCAGCGGCTTTAATTACTATAAAGCTGTTGACGAAGGCAAGAAGCGTTTGGGTGAGTTCGATAATAATATCTGGAGCGCCAAGCTCGGCGTCAGGTATGGTGCACACACCCTCGCACTGTCGCATCAGCGTAACAATGGCGATGACGATTTCGACTATTTACGTCAATCAGACTCGATATTCGTCGACAACTCAATTCAGTACAGCGATTTCAACTCGCCAAAAGAACGCTCTTGGATGCTGCGCTACGACCTAAACATGACCGACTACGGTATTCCAGGCCTTTCGTTCATGACTCGCTATGCCAAAGGCTCTGGCGCGGACTACTCTAATGCCAATCAGTTTTACATGCGTACCGATGACAATGGCAATCCGCTCACCAATCAAAAACGTTGGGAGCGTGACATTGAGGTTAAATACGTAGTGCAAACAGGAGCTGCCAAAGACCTTTCTTTGAGATTGCGCCAAGCAAATACACGAGCAACTGCTTTCGAATCGGATTTGGATGAAGTGCGCCTGATCGTTGAATACCCACTTTCGGTACTATAAGCTATTGCGTTGCTCTGCTACTCCTCCAGCCGAAACTTCTGAAAAGCAAATCGCTAGTTCAACGAATTCACCTTGAGTTGCTTAAATGCTCCTTTGGTAAAAGGTGAATATTTTACGCCCTTCGGGGCGTTTTTTTTTACTAAAATTCCAATACCTGTTCAAGGATGTGCATGGCATCCCGATGGAGTTCATGGCTGCACCAGTGGCCCACGTCCTCAACGTGAGAGTCGACCCCATCATCTGAACGGAACAGAGCGACCACGACAAATAGAACAACCCAATATTTCATAAGGTAAATTCACCTAATGGGGGAGGGTCCGCAATTGACAAACCCAGATGGCGACACATTAAACTGCGAGGTTATCAAGCGTATTGCTTAACAATTACAAGTCCGTTATTTAAGCCACGGACAGTTAGTTTTGATTTACCATTCCCCCCAATGATGACTGCGCACTTGCGTGGTTAAAACTGCTGAGTAATATCGAGACAAAATCCAATGCGAATTCTGGTAATTGAGGATGAAGTAAAAACTGCTGAATATGTACGCCAGGGCCTCACTGAGTGCGGATATGTAGTGGATTGCGTACATACCGGCTCTGACGGGCTATTTCTGGCCAAGCAGCACATGTACGAACTCATTATTCTAGATATCAATCTTCCAGAGATGGATGGCTGGCAAGTTCTAGAACTATTACGACGGAAAGATTGCTCTTCGCGTATTATGATGCTCACTGCCCGCAGCCGACTAATCGATAAAGTCAGAGGTTTGGAGAATGGAGCTGATGACTACCTAATTAAACCCTTCGAATTCCCCGAATTGCTTGCTCGAGTTCGCGCATTGATGCGTAGGTCGGATAGTGCTGCATCTGTAGAAATCATTCGCGTAGCTGACCTTGAGTTGGATCAAAGCCGCCACAGAGCGTTCAGAGATGGTCAGCGTATAGACTTAACAACAAAGGAGTTTGCTCTGCTGCACTATCTAATGCGGAATACGGGCATTGTTCTGAGCCGCACACAAATCATATCCCAAGTGTGGGATATGAATTTTGACTGCGACACTAATGTCGTTGAGGTTTCCATAAGAAGACTTAGAGCCAAGATGGACGACCCTTTTGAGAGTAAGTTAATTCACACACTTAGAGGCGTGGGATATGTTCTAGAAAAACGCTAGATTTACATTATTAAAAATAATGAACGTGCGAATAATATTTGATGCCTTCAAATAATGCCCCGTTCAAAATCTTTGGTAGCAATATAAAGCGCTCAAATTCAGACTATTAAAAGTGTTCGTTCAGGAGGGTGTTTTTAGCAGAGCAGTCAGGAAAGCCTTAAATTTTAATATGTCGCCAAATTCATGCTCCCAAGTGGCGCTCCGCAGATTTACTACTTTGAGATTGACATCATCGAAATGGCGCCGCCATAGGGCAATTACTTGTCGAATACTGCAGAGAAAATCTTACTGCCGCCTTGTTGTTGGTCTTGTAAAGACCTGTAAGCCTTCAGCCACTTCCCGGCCTCCCGCTCAGCTCTTGTTCTCTCGAACAGCATCTGGGCGTGAGACTCAAGTGCTAACTCAAAGCGCTTCTTAAGATCAATGTTTTCTTGTTTTATCTCTTCAATTTTTTTGGCAGCCTCACCACGTTGAGGCAATTTTCTTTTTCCATTTTTTAAAACTATATCCCTCACTTAATAATATTTAGTATTTGATCGAGCTATGAGGGATCGAGACCTACCAGTCTCGTCGTCTACGGCGGACAACGTGAATTCTACCTTGGCTTTGCGCTGCATTTCTAAATTTTTATGATTACGGGGCACGTTGTTTACCAGCCTCTCAAAAGCCTTGCTTATAATATCAAACTCGTCAATAGAGCGTTTTCGAAAATTAGTCATTGATATTAAATTGCCGCCTATTCCGACTAATTACCCAAAGACAAAATCCTTATAGTTTTTCGCCTGTTCAGCCTGTTTACGGATAACAGCGAATGAAGATTCACTCTTAGGCATATCCGAAGTCAAGAAATTCGAATATTCTGAATATCGATATTTCCAGAATGATAAATGGCTTCTGTTAATAATAAAACATTGACATCCTAAACATACGCTAAGCTGCTGAGCTTTATAATTAGGTGCTCTACCTATCGGGGGCCTTCTTCCGCATACCCGATGTCACTGCATCTGCGAATCATCTAGAGGAAGACCAGTGGCGTGCGGTGCGAACCAGATAACCAATCCTTTTTCAAACAAAAAAGTGTCTAACATCAGCCCATCCTTGGGCCTTATTTTGACCCTTTTGCTATCGTGGATACCACATAAAGCGTTAACCAAAGTAGGAGAAAATCCTCTTCTAACAACAAACTTTGACTGGCGGGAGGAGGCCGCCATAACAACCACTGTCGAGTCCGCGACTAGACAATAGGCGCGTCCAGGAAAGTAAAATCCAACCTAATCTGTTGCCGCTGACCGAAAACTGACCCATTGGGTCAGTTTTCAATCGGCGCCAACATACGACAATTTCGCGGGCATCCGACAGAGCTTCGGCGGCACGTTTGAAATCTGACATCAGAAAGCTCCTCGGTAAGGAGCCACGAGACTTAAGCGAACTTGGGTCTGATCGTCGACTTGCGCCTCAGGTAGAGGGGAGCGTACATCTGGTGACTGGCTGATTTGGGAGCCGGCACTGATATCCTAGGGCGGTGATTTTCCAAGCGCTTTTTCGAGAACCACACCTGTGATGTCTTTTTTTTGCGAAGGTCCAGCTCTCCCATTTTGTAAACACCGCGAGAGGTGCGATATACAACAGCACTTTCTTGAGTTGCTATGCCTTGGAAGCAAATAATTTGGTCCAGGTCCTCCAAACTCCATCTGCCGGAACGGGTCAGGGCTGGTGGGCACAGCATCTGCACGTGACTGATGACAACGTCAGGAGCAGCATTCATATAGTACTGAAGTTCATACGCACAGCTGACCATCGCAGCGCGATCACTCATCTCTGTCTGGGCTGAGGTAATGGTGATAAGAAATCCCACCCCCTCTAGTTCACAGTGTGTCCTAGTGAAAACTTTACGTTCTGCAGGGTCAAGTATGTATATCAATTGCCAACCCATTCCCGATTCAGTCCGTGCCGCTCGTACACTCACAGTGGAAAAATATTCGGTATCGCAGGACTCATCTCGACTGCGTTGTGAGTGTTTGAGGATTTGTAGAACGTTCCTGGAAGGATGAGGATTCCAAGCTTACGCGCTATATATGCATTTTATACCCCCACGATGTGATGCGTCAAAGCATGGCTTTATTCTCTCTTTTGTGAGTACACGGAAGAGAGATGGATTATTTGGAGGCTTTGGGGCAGGTCATAAGGGAAGTCCGGGTTGCTGCTGGGCTCAGTCGAGAGGGCTGTGCACAAGTCCTAAATCGAGATCATCTTGCCAAGGTCGAACAAGGACGCCTGGCCATTTCTGTTCTCAAACTCTATTCTTTATGCGAATGCCTAGGCATCTCCCTCAGCCTTGTGCTTATGGCTGTGGAGGCGCGCATGGTTGGTATCGACCTTGAAGCCTATCGGCATCAGCAAGAACGTGATTTAAACCGACTTGTCGGAGCTGGCCTGCTGAGTAGTGTTATCAATCATGGTGCGAGCCGCGGGGTACGTGGAAAGCGGGCAGAAGATAATCGTTTGGCCATCCAGACTTTGCAAACCGAAGGATTAGCAAAAATGGAGATCGTTCGTAGACTGGGTGTCAGTCGCGCCACAGTCGACCGTTATTGGCTGAAGCGATAAGCGACCAAACACTCCCGAGGGGGTTGTAATTTTAAAAATATTCCAAACATTCCCATTACGCTGGAGCTTAGTTTGCATAAGCTCCAAACGCTTACTAAACGGTCAATCACGTTCGAAGGCTCTGACCTATTTCATCCTTCAGTACCAGTGGCTTCAGAAAGCTCGCTCAAAGCGCCCACATTGTTTTTGAAAGCTGCTGCAAACACTGAGCGATTTTTAGCCATGTAGATGCTCACATCCTCTGCGTGTTTCTCAGATAGCCCCGGTACATGCTTCATCAGTGTGTCCGTCAGCAGCTCCGCCAGCTCAAGCATTTGATCATGCGCATCAGCGAGTTTGCGATCCACAAAAGTAGTCTCCAGGTCTCGGGTACTGCGATAAAGAGTCTCAACTGCCATTTTGGCCTCGTCGTCTGTCTGTCCAGCGTGTATGAGAAAGCATTTGTTCAAATCAAATGCTGGCCGATGAATCTTGCGAACTGTTGCGCTAAAGCCCTACGAGCTAACTAGGCAGGGTGGCAAAAGCGAAAACTAGGCAGGATAATTGGTTTCGAAGGACAATATTTCTCCATCTGGATACTTAAGCTGCTGATACTACGACAGTTTTAGATGCAGCTACCCCGACCAATGGCCTATCTAGGCAGTCCGCTAGTCCGCAAAACAATGTACAAACGCTCCAGATCTCGGCTGCTGCGGTATACCACTTCGACGGCCATTTACCACCTCATATGCCTTCACGATAAGTTATCTTGCGATTACTGTATTTATATACAGCGAAAAGCATAAGCCAATCGCCGGGCTTTGAATAGCGACTTTTTTACTCTAGTGCACGTGACGTGTCTAATAGCGGCTGGCCACCTTCTCACTGGCGATGGGTGGCCTTTTTTCTGCATGCAGAAAGCGTCACGTTCATCGCGGATGATCCGTTTTAATCGATTCAAGGAGCTGCATCGTGAGAGTAAACAAGGCTGAGAAGCTACGTCGCCGGGTACATGAACTGGCCGAATCGATGGGCAATCTGTTCGTTGAAACCTTCCACTACCTGGCGTTGTTCGCCATAGGTGCCGTCACGGCCTGGGCGGCGGTGATGGAATTTCTGCAGATGGTGGAGAAGGGCAACATCTCCATCGATGACATCTTGCTGCTGTTTATCTACCTCGAACTGGGCGCGATGGTCGGGATTTATTTCAAGACCAACCACATGCCCGTGCGTTTCCTGATTTACGTGGCGATCACGGCATTGACCCGCTTGCTGATTTCCAATGTGTCGCACCACAATCCGCCGGACATGGGTGTGGTCTATCTGACGGGGGCGATTCTGCTGTTGGCGTTTGCGATTCTGGTAGTGCGGTATGCGTCGTCGCAGTTTCCGTCTGTGAAAATCGAGAACCCGCACCGCAAGACCGGCGCCGGTTCTGGCGAACACCCTGAAGTGGAGAAGGGCGAGTTGTAATCCCGCACTTTGTGGACAGAAAAGGGGCGAGCTTACCGACGTAAGCCTGCCCCTTTTTAGTGCGCAGGATTATTTCATCGACCATTTCACCGTGAACATGACGTTGCGAGGGTCGCCAAAGATGTTGGCCCCGGCCGGGTTGCTGATGCTCTGGTAGTAACGTTTGTCGAAGACGTTGTTCATGTTGGCCTGCAATTTAACGTTGTCGCTCAGGCGGTAGTAGGTCATGAGGTCTGCAATGCTGTACCCGCCTTGTTTGACGTCGAAGCGTGTGTAGGTGCTGCTTTGGGTGCGGAAGGCACCACCTACGGTCCACTTTTCCAGGTCGCCGGGCAGTTGATAGCTGGTTGAGACCTTGAACAGGTTGTACGGGCTGTCACTGTCGAAACGATCGCCTTTTTGCGCTGTGCCGCTGGGTTGCATGTATTCGGCGGCGGCATAGGTATAGCCTGCTGAGGCCTGCCAGCCTTGGGCCAACTCTCCCGAAAGCTCCATTTCAAGCCCGCGTGTACGAACTTCGCCACTGGCTTCATAACAGCCGTTGAGGTCGGCGCAGGGCACCGATTGCGGCAGGTTTTCCTGGTTTAACTGGAACAACGCGAAGCTGGCGTTCAATGCGCCCTCGAAATACTGCGCCTTGATCCCGGCTTCGTAGTTGGTCCCGGTGACGGGCGGGAGCAGGCTCTGTGAGACGTTTTTATATTCCTGCGGCTGAAAGATGCGGGTCCAACTGGCGTACACCGAGTAGGTGTCGTTGAGGTCGAAAATCAGCCCGGCATAGGGCGTGACTTCACGGGTAGCCTTGTAATCGGCGCCGAAGCCATAAAGGCCGACTGCGGTATTTTGCTGATATTCGTACCAGTCAAGGCGCGACCCAAGGATCAGTTTAAGGTCGTCGCGCAGGTTGAAGCGCAACGCAGCGTAGGTGCTGGATTGATCGACCTTGCCTTTGCGTGACCAGTCGTAGGTGATCTGCGGTTTTGGTACGTCCTGGTAATGGAAGTTGAGCGGGTCGACCACGTAGTTGTAGTCGTCGCCGGGGCCGCCGCCAGGGCCGTCGTCGGTGTCTTCTCTGCGGTAGCTGGCGCCAATCACCAGTTCGTGTGTGGCCCCAAACAGGCTGAATGGGCCGCTGGCATAGCCGTCGATGCTTTTTTGCGTGTGCTCATAACTGTAGCGACCGACGTTGAGTTGCAAGTTGTCGGTGTTGTCCAAGCGGTAGAAACTGCTGCCGAGCATTTCCAGATTGCTCTTGAGCCACGTGGTGTTGACCTTGAGTTTCCAATCGTTGTCGAAACGATGCTCGATCTCTGCAAACACGCTTTTGTTCGCTTTGTCCCAATAGGTCCAGTCGGGGCTGAAACGCGCTGAGCGATGCAGGGGTAAAAAGCTGCCACTGATATGCGTTGGCAAGCCGTTCCAGTCAGCGCCGGGGTTGTCTTCGCGATTGTAGTAACCACCCAGCGTCAGCGTGGTGGCGTCTGACAGGTCGAATTCGGTGATGCCGTAGAGCAATTGGCGTTTGCTGCTGTAGGCATCAATAAAGCTGTCTTTGTCTTGATAGGCCGCGACCACACGGCCGCGAATGCTGCCGGATTCATTGAGCTTGCCGCTGGCGTCAATCTCGCTCCGGTAGTTGTCCCAGGTGCCCGCACCTACGGTAAACGAGACTTGTGGTGCAACGGTCGGGCGTTTGCGTACCAGGTTCAGGGTGCCGGATGGGTTCCCTGAACCGACCATCAGGCCTGATGCGCCGCGCACCACCTCTACCCGGTCAAACATGGCGAGTGTGGCGGTGCCCAAGGTGTCGCTGTCATAACCGATGGGCAGGCCATCAATCATGATGTTGTCGATAGCTGAGCCGCGTGAGTAGAACTCGGGGCGCTCGCCGCCAGTTTTGCGTAAGGTCAGGCCGGGGGTGTAGTTAGAAATATCCTCCAATGTCTGCATGTTCTGATCGTCCATGCGTTGGCGAGTGACCACGGTGACAGATTGCGGAGTTTCACGGGCCGAGGTTTGAAACTTGGTGGCACTGCTCATGGTGCCGGTGGTGTAGGAACCGGTGTTTTCAGTGGTCTCGCCCAAGCCTTGAGCGAGGACGCTGGTGGCGCCCAATTGCAGGATGCCGCTCGCGGGCATTTTTTCCAGGGTGAGGGTGCCGTTAGGCGTCACCCGCAATTGCAGGCTGCTGCCCGCCAACGCCTGATACACCGCGGCTTCGGCACTCAATTCTCCACGCACCGCAGCGCTGGTTTTGCCTCGGACCAAGGCGGGGTCTGCGACGACGCCGCGGCCACTTTGGCGAGCGATCTGGCGCAGTGTTTGCTCCAGAGCACCGGGAGCAATGTCGTAGTGCTGCACAGATTCAGCGGCAGTGGACGTGACGGCAAACAGCGCTGTGCTACTGGCGCAAAACGTCAGTGCAACGGCCATGGCCAGGTTCGTGGGCCGCAGGAATATCGGACGCATGGTGAAGGAGTTCCTCGCTGAAATGGATGGGCATTTCCTGGTATGTCCAGCGAGATGAAAAATGTCCTCACTCGGTCTGCTGTTTTTGTCGATTTATTTACGGCACATCAATCAGCGTGACGGGGCCGAAGCGGGAAACGCTGATCGGCAGCACTTGCGCCAGTGATTGCAGGGCCCGGTCACTGTGATCGAGCGGGAATACGCCGAACACCCGCAGTCGGGCCGCCGCTGTCGAGACCCTGATCAGGCCGTAGCGATAAGGGCGCAAGGCTTCGATCACTGCGCCCAGCGATTCATCTTCGACTTCCAGCAGGCCGTTGACCCAGGCATCAAGACGCGACGAGTCATCGGGCAGCGGAAAAAGGGCCGTGTCTGAGAAGCGCAGCGCGTGGCCATCGGTAATCACGACATGCTGGCCACTCAATGTGCGTACTTGCACGCTGTGTTGCTGCACGCCAACCAGGCTGAATTGATCCGTTTGCCGCACGCTAAAGCGGGTGCCCAGTGCGCGGACGCTACCTTGGTCAGTCCACACCTCGAGTGGGCGACTCGGGTCGGCGGCCACTTGGATACTCAATTCGCCGTGTTTGAGGCGCACACGGCGCAGGTCCGTACTGAAATTAATGTCGACCGTGGTGCGGGCGTTCAATGTCAACTGACTGCCATCACTGAGGGTGATGTGTTTGCGTTCGCCGGTGCCGGTGGAGACATCGCTGAACAAACTGTCGAGTGGCATGCGCCGCTGAAGCACGAGAGTACTGCTTAAGCCGAGTAACAGCATCAGTGCCGAGCCATTGCGCAATAGTCTGCGGCGCTCTAGGGAAATGCCCGATGAACGCAGAACGCGTGTGGCAGCGCCTGCACTTCCCGGCGCTTCACGCTCAGCTTGAGCCACTTGGTTGAAGGGTGAAGACAAAGCATGGTTGAGTGATTCCCATGCTTGCCGATGGCCGGGATCAGCGCCAAGCCAGCGCTCAAACGCGCTCTTATCGCTGGGTTGGGCATTGCCGGAATCGAGGAAGACCATCCAGTCGATGGCTTCTTTTACCGTTGAGGGCAGCCCGGTGTGAGCCCGGTCGGTCAACGCTCCAGCCCCATCTGCACCACGTAACATTGCGTCAGCGCGCGTTTTATCCAGCGTTCAACACTGGCGGCGGAGGTCTTGAGTTGCACGGCTATTTGCTGGTGGGTCAAACCTTCCAGACGATTAAGCAAGAACGCATGTCGCACCCTGATCGGCAAGCCGTCGAGCATGGCGTCTATCGCTTCAAGCGCTTCTCGCAGCAACGCAAACTCTTCTTCTGACGGCGTGACGTTGTCAGGCAAGCTGGCGAGTGCATCGAGGTAGGCGCGCTCCAGTTCGTTACGGCGCCAGAAGGTATACAGCACGCGTTTGGCGATCAGGCACAAGAATGCACGAGGCTCGTTGATCTGCTCCACTTGGTTGGATTTCAAGGTCCGCAGAAACGTATCGTGGGTCAGGTCAGCGGCATCGGCCTGACAGTCCAGGCGTCTGCGTAACCAACTCTGAAGCCAGTGATGGTTTTCGGCATACAGAAGATGGAAGGGGTCCTGCAAGGGACCGCGCAGATCTGACATGCGACTAATACACTAATGGTAATTGTTCGCATTCTTGTCTTTTGTGGTCTTTTTTGCAATAGCCGCTCGATGGGCTAATCGCGGCCCACAAAAAAGGGCGGGCTTACCGAAGTAAGTCCGCCCCTTTTTAGTGTGCCTTGGGCGCTGAATCAGCTATTGAGTGCAGCCTGTTCTTTTTCCAGAAACTCTTCTTCGAGCAAGGCGTCGGCACTGGTTTTGTGCTCCTTCTCTCCGAACCCCTCAACGGGCAGTTTAGCGGTGTGTTTGCCACGCAGCTTGCCGAACAAATGCTCCAGAGCGTGCTCCAGTTTGGTCGCAGCGCCTTCAACGGCGAGTGTCAGTTCATTAGCGTCGTTGGATACCAGAATCGGTTGGTGACCTTTTGGACGAGCCTCCATTTTGCAGCGTTTGTCTTTTGGACCGGACTTGCCGCCATTCTCATCGGTGACATGCACGATGACTCGAGTCAGGTCTAACAAGTAACGCTCGAGCGTAACTTCAACTGTAGCTGTCACCCAATTCTGGGTGCGTGCGTCAACAGCGATGTTTTTATCGGAAAAGACTTCAGTTTGCATAATGCTTCCCTTATCTAGCGTGCTCGTGTGAGTTCTGACGGCCTCGCGACTCAAAGGTTCATCGTCAGCGCTCACCTACAGTGTTTGAGCCGATGAGCAAATATTTCAAGCACTATTTTCAGGAAAAATCATCCGCCCTGATCGGCGTCAGTCTTTGGCAAGGACAAAAGCCCGCGTGTGCGGGCCATGGCCGAGTTATATCAAAATGCAACAGAGGTCTGGACATACAAGGTGCGAGGCTCGCCCACGTATTTACCCTTGTTGTTGTCGTCAAACGAGCGGGTGTAGTACTCGTGGTTGAGGATGTTTTTGACCCCGACAGCGACGTTCAAGTCAGACAATTGATGGCCAAAATCGTAGCCAACGCGGGTGTTGAACAGCATGTAGCCGGGGATCAGGCCGGTGCTGCCGTCAGCGCTTTCGGCGCGGGTGTTGGCGTTGTCAGCGAACTGGTTGCTCTGGAAGGTGCTGTCCAGATTGGCCTTCCATGGGCCTTGAGTGTAAGCAACGCCAAGGCTGCCTTTGTTTTTCGAGGAGAACGGCACACGATTGCCTTTGTTCGGCCCATCTTCGCGGATGGTCGCGTCAACATAGGCGTAGGTGGCGTATACGTCGAAACCGGCCAGAACCGGGCTCAAACCTTCCAGCGCATAGTTGACGCTGGCTTCAATGCCTTGATGGCGGGTTTTGCCCCGGGCGATCACGGTGTCGGTGGTCTGGTTGCTGTCGTATTGATTGTTAAAGTTGATCAAAAATGCGCCGATCTCCGCGCGCAGGTTGCCATTGTCGTAACGCGTGCCGAGTTCCCAGGTGCGGGCTTTTTCAGGTTTTACTTCGCCACCGGTGACCCGGTTAGGCATCTGGCTGTATTGCACGCTGCCGAACGAGCCTTCGGTGTTGGCGTAAATATTCCAGCTGTCAGTGACGTGGTACATCACGTTGAGTGCTGGCAACGGCGTGTTGTAGTCGCCTTTGTATTTCACGTGGGTCAGCAGGTTGGTTTGCTGCTGTTCGATCATTTCGTAGCGAATGCCGGGGGTGAATGTCCACTTGCCGATGTCAATTTTGTCGTCGATGAAGAAGGCATGTGCTTCAGTGGCGCCACGGGTGTCACGGTCGTTGCGGCTGCTGGTGGTTGGCAGTTGGTTGTCCGCGATTGGCGTACGGTAGCGCAACTCGTGCCCGGCTTCGTTGATGTAGCGATACCCCACGCCCACTTCGTGCACGCTGTTGCCCAAGTCGAAGCCTTGGGCCAGACGCGTTTCAACGCCGCGTACCCAGTATTCGCGCGGTGACAGCGAGAGGAAGGTGCCCTGATCCAGGTAACCGCTACGCAGGGTTTTGGTGAAGAAACTGTTTACCGTGAACTCGCGACGGTCTTCCTGGTAGCGATAACCAAAATTGACCAACGTACGGCGACCCCAGAACTTGTCGTTCGGGCGGGTCGATTGATACGGGTCGGCCTTGTAGGCCGCTGTGCTCAGGCCTCCGGGCATTTGGGCTTCGCCATCGTAGTACTGGGCCATGGCGTTAAAACTGTTGGCCTCGTCGAGTTGATAGTTGCCCTTGAGGATCAGGTCATCGATGCGCGTGTCGCTGTGCTCGCGCCAGTCGCTACCGCGGGTGCCGGAGTACAGCAGAGCGCCACCCAGGCCATTGTCGGCGGTGCCGCCAGCCAGCAGGTTGGCGGTTTTCTTGAAGCCATCTTGCGTTGAAGACGGGCTGGTTTCGGTTTGTACGCCCAGTTTGACTGTCGGTTCAACGGGAATCGCACGAGTCACAAAGTTGACGATGCCGCCCACGTTTTGCGGGCCATAACGCACCGCACCACCGCCGCGCACCACATCCACCGCGTCCATGTTGCCCATGCTCACCGGGGCAAAAGACAGCTGAGGCTGACCATACGGGGCGAACGGCACCGGGATGCCGTCCATCAACACCGTCGAACGCGTGGCCAGACGCGGGTTGAGTCCGCGTATGCCGAAGTTGAGGGCCATGTCATGGCTGCCGGTGCCATTGTTCTCCGGCGCGTTGACTCCGGGGATGCGGTTGAGCACCTCGCGGGCAGACGTAGCGCCCTGGCGTTCGAACTCTTCGCGGCGGATCACGTCACGTGCGCCCGGGTGTTCGAACACATTGATTTGCTCGGCATCGCCCAGCCAGTCACCGACCACACTGGAGGCGCCCAACTCGATACTTTGCGGGGCGTCGGCGGCGGGTGCCGGTTGCAGGCTGAATGCTCCTTCACCTTCCGCGCGGGCTTGCAGGCCGGTGCCTTCGAGCAACGTTTGCAGGCCTTGCTCGGGGTTGAAGTGACCTTCCAGGCCGTGGCTTTGAATGCCACTGGCAGCAGCCGAGCTGAACGAAATCAGCACGCCGGCTTCACGTCCGAACTGATTCAGCGCGTTCTCCAGTGAAGAGGGCGCGATGTGATAGCTCTTGGTATCCGTCTGGGCGACGGCGTTGAAACTTAAACTGGCACCCAGTAACAAACTGGCCAAAGACGTGAGACGGAACGGCTGAGCGGGCATGAAAAGGTCCTGAGAAGGGAGAGAATCGAAGTGGCTTACCTTCTCTGTCACGCCAGATTTGAAAACAGCTCACGTTCTCTGAAATAAACACAATCTTTGTAGGAGCGAGCTTGCCTCGCGATCTTTTAAAAGATCAAAAGATCGCGAGGCAAGCTCGCTCCTACAGGGGGTTACGCCCGCGCTTCTACTGTCACCCAGTACCGGGTGAAGCGTTTGATTCGCACCGGCAAGCTGACTTCAAGCATGTTTAGAATTCGCTCGCTGTCGTTCACTGGGTACGTGCCGGAGATCAGCAGCTCAGCGACTGTCGGGTCGCAATTGAGCTGGCCACGGCGATAGCGTCCCAGCTCGGCCAGAAAATCATCAAGGCGCATGTGTGCGGCCACCAGCATGCCGTCAGTCCAGGCACTGCTATTGGCGTCCAGCGCATGCGCAGGGTTCCAGGCCAGGCGATTGAAGCTCAATTGTTGATGGGCCTGCACCCACAGCGGGCTCCCGGTATGGGTCGCGGGTGTGAGCGCGACTCGGCCATCAAACACCGCCAGTTCTGTGCGGTTGTTAAATTGGCGCACGTTCAAGCGCGCGCCCTGCGGCTGCAACATACCGTCTGCGGTGAGCACCTGCATGGGGCGGGTATCTTGCGCAGCGGTCAGGTGCATCTCGCCTTCGAGCAAGCGAATGACCCGCTGCTGGGCGTCAAACGTCACATCAACCGAGCTTGCGGTGTTGAGCTGGATTTGGCTGCCATCCTGCAACTGCACTTTACGTCGCTGGCCCATCGGGCTGCTGTAATCGGCCAACAACGGGGTGATCGGCAGTTGATCGCGCAGGCCGTAAGTCAGTGCAGAGCCCGCACCCAACAACAGCAGCACCTTGAGGGCGTGACGCCGGCTGCTGCTTTTCGGCGCGTTCAGTGCGGCATGGGCCAAAGGCGATGACAAACCGCGCAAGCGCTGATTAACCCGCTGAATGTGCTCCCACGCTCGCTGGTGTTCGCTGTGGGCCTGTAGCCAATGCTCCCACGCTTGCTGACGACGCGGGCTGAGCGCGCCGTCCTGCATTTCGACCAACCAGCTCACGGCTTGCTCGGCAACGCCCGGCGCAATATCTGGCGGGTTATTAAACGCGCCGTTCACAGGGCGAAGTAGCAGCGCAGGGCTGCCTTGTTCAAATGGCGTTTGACCGTGGCAATCGAAATGCCCAATTGTGCGCCGATTTCGGCGTAGCTCAGGCCATCGACCTGTGCCAGCAAAAAGGCCCGCTTGACCGGGGAGGGCAGGCCGTCGAGCAATTGGTCCAGCTCCATCAGGGTTTGCAGGATGATGGCCTTGTCTTCTTCGGACGGCACCAGCGGCTCGGGCAGATCAGCCAGTGCCTGCACGTACGCACGTTCCAGATCCTGGCGCCGATAGTGGTTAAACAGCACGCGTTTGGCGACGACGGTCAAGAACGCCCTGGGCTCGGCAATGGTGGGCGTCTCGCGGCCGGTCAACAGTCGCATGAAGGTGTCTTGAGCCAGATCGGCAGCACTCTGCGGGCAGCCCAGCTTGCTCCGCAACCAGCCCGTGAGCCAGCTGTGATGGTCTAGATACAGAACCTCGACGGTGTTTGGCTGCGGCAACGACCACTCCAGCTGCGTTGAGAACGCTTTAGAGAACAAGAATTGTTCGCATTGTAAGGGTGAGTGATTGCATTGAGCAATCGCCGCTGATCAAAGGATTCAGCACAACCCGTCATCTCGTTTTGCTTATGAGAATATTTATCATTAATATCCTGTTACTTTTCTGACTGACGCATCGACGCCCATGACCCCTCCCGAATACAAGGATGGCCCTGGCAGTGAATCGCGCCATGGACGTGCGCATTTTCTGCAGGTGTTTTTATCCCAGCGCCCGCAAATGGAAGCGTTGGTGAGCCGTCGCGTGGGCTGTCGGGCCACGGCGGCTGATCTGGTTCAGGATTTATTTCTGCGGTTCTGGCGGCGGCCCCTGGTCCAGGTCGAGGAGCTGGGCACTTACTTATTGCGCTGTGCGGGCAATATTGCGATTGACCACTTGCGCAGCGAAGGCACCCGAGATCGGGTCAACCAATATTGGCAGTCCGAACCTGATGCTCAATGCAGCGAGCCTCAGGCAGCACTGGAGGCGGGTAATGATTTGCGTCAGGTAGAAGCGGCCTTGCGTCGCCTGCCTGAGCGCACGCGGCATATCTTTTTGCTCAATCGCATTCACGGTCGTACCTATGCCGACATCGCCAAGGTCATGGGCGTGTCCCAAAGTGCTGTCGAAAAACATATGATGCGCGCCCTAGAGGCCTGCAAGGCCAGCTTGCGTGAGCCGCCAGGGACAGCATTGTGACCCATCATTCGACTATTCAGGTGACACCCGAGCAGGAGCGCACGGCGCTGCAATGGCTGAGCGTGCTGCACGATCAGCCAGACAGTGGTGACCAGGCCACCTTCAGCCGCTGGCTGCAAGCCGACCCTGCCCATGCGCAGGCTTACGCCCAGGCGCAAGTGGTGTGGGAATTGAGCGAAGTGGCTGGCAGCACCTTGGCCGACGAAGACGCGCTGGTGTTGCAGCGCTACCTCTCGCAGATGAACGTGAGCCGTCGCAGTCGCATCGCGCGCTGGTCCAGCGGGTTGGCAGTGGCGGCGTGTCTGCTGCTGACGGTCGGCGTGTTTGCGGGCTGGCAACCGATGCGCTGGGTGAATGACCTGGGTGCCGATTACGTCAGTGCGCCGGGGCAAGTGCGCACGTTGACCCTGGCCGATAAATCCGAAGTCACGCTGGGTGCGGACAGCGCCATCGCGGTCAATTTCAACGGCATTGAGCGCCATGTCGAGTTGCGCCGTGGCGTGGCGTTCTTTCATGTCACCCACACGGGTCAGCCGTTTGTGGTGGATGCCGACGGCGGCGAAGCGCGGGTACTGGGCACTGAATTTGAAGTCCGCTTGCAGCCGGGCGGCGCGCAGGTCACGGTGTTGTCCGGACGGGTCGGGGTCAAGGCTGACAAAGATGCGCCGCAGCAGATTCTCACCGCCGATCAACAAGTGGCCTACTCCTCTGGCGTGGCAGAGACCGTGCAGCGCGTCGACAGCCTCGCACAGTTGGGTTGGCGCACAGGCTGGCTGACGTACTACAAAACGCCGCTGGTTGACGTTGTGGCCGACCTCAAGCGCTATTACCCAGGCCAGATTGTGTTGTTGAACACTCAATTGGGGGATCGGCGCATCAGCGGCAGTTTCCCCAGCCAGGACCCGCAAGCGGTCATCAACTCACTGCAAGGCGTACTGGGGTTTGAGCAGCACAGCCTGTTGGGGCGGGTGATTGTTCTGCGTTAGTTTTTTTGCTCTCAGGGGCTTTAAATTTTCAAATAAAAATTATTTTTCAATCTCAGGTGAGGTAAACCACGCGCTCATCCGTGTAGTGCTTGAAAATGCGAAAAATTCGCATTCCGTACAGGTCACACACAGGTCATGAGCATGAAGTCCAGGGCAAAGTCGGCGGCAGGCGGTTTGGTAAAGCAGTGGTTGGGCGCGTCGGCGCTGATGATGGCGGGCCTGGCGCTAAGCCCGCTGAGCGTGGCGTTGGCTGAAGGTTCTGCCCAGCAGCAATCAGTGGCCCTGTTTGACTTCAATATGCCGGCTAAAGCGTTGCCTCAAGCACTCAACGATTTCAGCCGGGTGACGGGTTTGAGCGTGGTCTACACCGACGAAGCGCCCTTTGGCCTGCAAGCCCCGGCGGTCAAGGGCCGTATGAGTGCTGACCAAGCCTTGCAGCAATTATTGGCGCAGTCGGGTTTTAACATCCGCCGCATCGACGGTAAAACCTTTGCTCTCGAACCCCAACCGACCGAGGGTGCCTTGAACCTGGGCGCCACCAGCATTACGTCGCAGCTGCAAAACGACACCACCTATCAACCACCGGCCACGACTTCCGTGATGCGCGGCACAGGCTCGTCGATGGAAGTCCCGCAAACCATCAACGTGGTGCCCGCGCAGGTGATTCGCGATCAGGCACCGCGCAATCTGGATGATGCGCTGAACAATATCAGCGGCATTACGCAGGGCAACACGCTGGGCAGCACCCAGGACTCGGTCATGAAGCGCGGTTTTGGTGACAACCGCGATGGTTCGATCATGCGTGATGGCATGCCGATCGTGCAGGGGCGGGCGCTCAATGCCACGGCTGAGCGAGTCGAAGTGCTCAAAGGCCCGGCCTCGTTGCTGTACGGTATTCAAGACCCTGGTGGCGTGGTCAACGTGGTCAGCAAAAAGCCCCAATTGCAGCAGTACAACGCGCTGACTGTTCGTGGCTCGAGTTATGGCTCAGGCAAGAACGGCAGCGGCGGCAGCCTCGACAGCACCGGCCCGATTGGGGATTCGGGGCTGGCTTACCGGATGATCATCGACCACGAAGACGAAGATTACTGGCGCAACTTTGGCGTGCATCGCGAGACGATGGTGGCCCCGTCGCTGGCCTGGTATGGCGACAACACCCAAGTCTTGCTGGCGTACGAACACCGTGAATTTCTGTCGCCGTTTGACCGCGGCACCGCGATCAACCCCGCGACCAATCATCCGTTGGACATCCCGGCCACGCGCCGTCTGGACGAGCCGTTCAACAACATGGAAGGGCGTTCGGACCTGTACCGCTTTGAAGTCGATCATGACCTCAACGACGACTGGAAAGCCCACTTCGGGTATAGCTGGAACCGCGAAACCTACGACGCCAGCCAAGTGCGCGTCACAGCCGTTAACTCGGATGGTACGTTGACTCGCAAAATGGACGGCACCAAAGGCGCCCTCACCACCGACCGTTTCTCTACTGTCAGCCTGCAAGGCAAGGTTCAGGCGGCGGGAATGCAACACGACCTCGTATTCGGTTTTGATGACGAATACCGCAAAATTTACCGCGCCGAGTTGATTCGTCAGAACAGCACGTCCACGTTCAGCTACCTCAACCCGGTGTACGGCAATGAAGTGGCCGGCACGACTGTCAGCGCCAGCGACAGCAACCAGACCGATCTACTGCGCAGCGACTCATTGTTTGCCCAAGACTCCATCCACCTCACCGATCAATGGATTCTGGTGGCGGGTGCGCGGTTTCAGAAATACGACCAACTGGCCGGTAAAGGTATTCCGTTCACCGCTAACACCGACACCAATGGCGTGAAATGGGTACCGCGTGCCGGTCTGGTGTACCGCTACACCGATGAGCTGTCGTTCTACGGCAGCTACACCGAGTCGTTCAAGCCAAACTCCAGCATCGCCCCGCTGGATGGCGGCATGGTGCTGGATTCGGCCATTGCCCCTGAGCAGTCCAAAGCCTGGGAATTGGGCGCCAAGCTTGATATTCCGGGGCGCATCACTGGCACGGTGGCGTTGTACGACATTAAAAAGCGCAACGTGCTGGTGTCGACCACTGTGGGCGAAGACACCGTGTACTCGACGGCGGGTCAGGTTCGTTCACGCGGACTTGAGCTGGATGTCAGCGGTCAGTTGAGCGACAACTGGAGCCTGATCGGCAGCTATGCCTACACCGATGCCGAAGTGACCAAAGACACCACCTACCAAGGCATGCGCTTGCAGAACGTGGCCAAAAACAGTGGCTCGGTCTCGGCGGTGTATGACTTCGGCAATATCATCGGCGGTGACAAACTGCGCGTCGGCGCGGGCGCACGTTATGTGGGCGAACGGGCAGGTGATGCCCTGAACGATTTCGACCTGCCGGCCTACACCGTGGCGGATGCCTTTGCCACCTACGACACCCACATCGAAGGGCAGAAGGTCAAATTCCAGTTCAACGTGAAAAACCTGTTTGACCGCACCTACTACACCTCGGCGGCCAGCCGAACCTTCGTCTCGATAGGCGATTCGCGCCAGTTCACGTTCTCCAGCACCTTGGAGTTTTAACGTAGCGTCGGTGCTGTTACATAAGGAGGGGATATTAATATCCTCTCTTTAAAAACGGTATTTTAATGGGGGAGGTTTAGTCGGTTTTTGTGAGTAAATATTTAATGTGTGCAAATTGTTTCGTGAGTTGGATATTCAATTCCGGTGCGTCTAAGGTGACTATTTATGGAGTGATGATTAATTTATAAGGAAATTTATCTGTGTTGGATGAAAGTGATTTGGATGAAAAGTCTGCTGACGATTTTGTGAGAGTTCGTATGAATAAGTCTGCTCGCCTGTCAACGGGTTGGTCTTTTTCTAAGCAGAGTCAATATAAGTATATTGGTGGCCCCAGTGTGATTGTGGACGCGGGAAAACTGAAGCTAATACAGTACTTTAAATGGGTCGGACAGACGATTCACAATGATATTGTTGTCTGTGACGGTTCGGCGCTAGAGGGCAAGCATAGCCGTCTTTTACGCAACGCTACGGGGATGCCTAATTCCAGTTTTGCGGCAGCGAAGTATGGAGACACCCTATACCTTTTTTATGTGAACGATGATTATCAGCTCAGAGGCCTTGAAGTATATGGGGTCAACGACTGGGGCGTTATACCAGATCTGAAAATTGCGGCTAATGATCGTCCCGCTCTTGCTGTGTTTAATGATGCTCTTTTTATGATTTTTCAAGGTAATACAGAGGGTGAGGTCTGGTATAAGATTTTCGATAGCAATGGTTGGGGTAATCACATAAGAATTACCGGAATTCAAATGAGTTTTTCACCCAGCTTGGCTGTTTTCGAAAATAAACTGTACTGCGCATTTCGTGGGTTTAATGATAGTTGGATCTGGACAATGGTCTATGAAAACGGTCAGTGGTCGCCCCATCAAAAAACTAGCATGACGGCAGAAGGTCCTCCTTCTCTGTGTGTCCATAATGGCACCTTGTATTGCGCCTATGTGGCAGCTGGTACGGACAAACTATGCATTTCACACCGGCAGCTAGGTGAGTGGGTTGGACATGATATTTTGGTAGGACAACGCTCTTCGCATGAGCCTGCACTGGTCAGTTTTAATAATAAATTGCACTATTTTTATTTGAATAATCGAGTTATGAACTGCACGACCCATTCGGGTATTTAAGTGGCACGTTAACAGTGATTGGCTCGCACCAGAATGATGGGCCATTGCAAGTACTGTTGTTTTCAGGCGCTGTACGGCATGTATCTGCGCTCAGTTATGCGGCGTTGAAAACAGCCTCGCCTAATCTTCGCTCGAAAACAATTCGTACAGACCCTAACGTAACGCCAATCGGTATTCCCCCGGCGTGGCGCCCATGGCTTGCTTGAACCGATTGGTGAAATGGCTGGCGCTGGCAAAACCACACGTCAGGGCAATGTCCCCCAGCGCCAGTGAACCGCTGCGCAGCAACTCACGGGCCCGGCTCATTCGCCGGGCCAGCACGTATTGGTGAGGCGGTACGCCGAAGCTTTCACGAAACATCCGCGCAAAGTGATACGGCGACAGCGCGCATTGCGCGGCCAGTTGCCCGATGCTGATCGGCTCGGCCAGCGAGTGTTCGATATGCTCGACCAATTGGCGACGTTGCCAGGCCGCCAAGCCGCCTTTGAGTTGTAGCCCGTCGCGCATGCCCACCTGACTCAACAGCGCATGGTCAAGCACGGCGCTGGCCAGGCTGCTGGTCAGCAAACGCTCGCCCGGTTCGCTCCAGTTCATGTTGATCAACTGATGAAAGCGCAGGCTTTGCTGCTCGTCGTCTTGAAACGTGATCTCGCGCAGTTGCAGGGTGCGGGGTTCGCGGTCGAGCAACGTGATGCAGCCCAGTGCGAATTGCTCCTGACTGACATACACGTGGGCCAGCCGGATTTCACCGTTAATGATCCACGAGGACTCATGCTCGGCTGGCAGCACGCAGAGTTTGCCGGGTGCGCCCCTGGCCCCCGGTTTTTCGCGGCGAAAGGTACCGGTGCCGCCCGAGATGTAGCACGACAAGGTGTGGTGAGTCGGCGCCTCGTAGAAACGCGCGTCATGATGGTTGCTCCACAACGCCGCAGCCATGCCGTCACCCAGTTCGGCGCAGTGCTCCAGTCGGGCGTTGGGCGAGCTGCCCATGGCTTGAAAGACTTGCAGGTTGTGCAGTGTGTGCATGATCAGATCTCCAACGTTTTGCATCCTACTCCGTCGCGCGCCGCCTGCCAGCCCCGTTCAAACAAAAGCGCAAGAATCTGCAAGTGCAGCCATGCGCCAGCCCGCACACTGAACGTCATTGACTGGAGTGCGCCATGAACCTGTTTTTATATGCGTTAACGGTACTGATCTGGGGTACCACCTGGATTGCCCTCAAACTGCAACTGGGCGTTGTTGCGATTCCGGTGTCGATTGTTTATCGCTTCGGCCTGGCGGCGTTGGTGCTGTTTGCCTTGTTGTTGCTCAGTCGTCGACTGCAAGTCATGAACCGGCGCGGCCACCTGATTTGTCTGGCTCAGGGCCTGTGCCTGTTCTGCGTGAACTTCATGTGCTTTTTAACCGCCAGCCAGTGGGTGCCCACGGGGCTGATCGCGGTGGTGTTTTCCACCGCCACACTATGGAACGCCCTGAATGCGCGGGTGTTCTTCAAACAGAAAATCGCCCGAAACGTGATCGCCGGGGGCGGCTTGGGGCTGCTCGGGTTGGCACTGCTGTTCTGGCCTGAATTGAGCGGGCACACCGCAACCCCTGAAACCCTGCTGGGATTGGGGTTGGCCCTGATCGGCACGATGTGTTTCTCGGCGGGGAACATGTTGTCTAGCCTGCAACAAAAAGCCGGGCTCAAACCACTGACCACCAATGCCTGGGGCATGTTGTATGGCGCGAGCATGCTGGCGTTGTACTGCGCGTTTAACGGCATCCCGTTCAACATGGAATGGAACACGCGCTACATCGGTTCGTTGCTGTACCTGGTGATTCCGGGTTCGGTGATTGGCTTTACCGCGTACCTGACCCTGGTCGGGCGCATGGGCCCGGAGCGCGCGGCGTATTGCACCGTGTTGTTCCCGCTGGTGGCGCTTAACGTGTCTGCTTTTGTTGAGGGATACCAGTGGACGGCACCCGCCTTGGCCGGATTGGTGCTGGTGATGCTGGGCAACGTACTGGTGTTTCGTAAGCCCAAGCCCGTGCCGATGACGGCCAAACTGGCTTGAGCAAATCCTGTAGCTGCTGCCGAAGGCTGCGATGGGTTGCGCAGCGACCCTGTTGTTGAAGGTCCTTCGGCCCTTATCGCAGCCTGCGGCAGCGGCTACAGATTTCGACTGGTTTAGCCTTTGTAGACCTGAGGATTGACCAGATCTTGCGGGCGCTCACCGAGCAAGGCGCTGCGCAGGTTGTCCAGCGCACGATTGGCCATGGCCTCGCGGGTTTCGTGGGTCGCCGAACCAATGTGTGGCAAGGTCACGGCGTTTTTCAACGCAAACAACGGTGACTCGGCCAGCGGTTCCTTCTCGTACACATCCAGGCCAGCGCCGCGAATCGTGTTGTTTTGCAACGCTTCAATCAGCGCCGCTTCGTCCACCACCGGACCCCGCGAGATGTTGACCAAAATCGCGCTTTTCTTCATCAGGTTCAGTTCGCGATGGCTGATCAGGTGTTTGGTTTTCTCGCTCAACGGCACCACCAGGCACACAAAGTCCGCCTCGGCCAGCAACTGATCCAGCGTGCGGAACTGCGCGCCCAGTTCTTGCTCAAGTTCAGTCTTGCGGCTGTTGCCGCTGTACAGAATCGGCATGTTGAAACCCAGACGGCCACGACGGGCGACGGCGGCACCAATGTTGCCCATGCCAACAATGCCCAGGGTTTTGCCATGCACATCGGTGCCAAACAACGCAGGCCCCACGCTGGCCTTCCATTCCCCGGCTTTGGTCCAGGCATCAAGCTCAGCAACGCGGCGGGCACTGCTCATGATCAGCGTAAAGCCCAGGTCGGCGGTGCTTTCAGTCAGTACGTCGGGGGTGTTGGTGAGCATGATCCCGCGCTCGTTGAAGTAGTCGACGTCGTAGTTGTCGTAACCCACCGACACGCTGGACACCACTTCGAGGTGTTCGGCGTTTTCCAACTGCTGGCGACCCAATTTGCGGCCTACGCCGATCAAACCATGGGCGTGGGGCAGCGCCTCATCGAACTGGGCGTTGATGTCGCCCAGCTTGGGGTCCGGCACGATGACGTTGAAGTCCTGTTGCAGGCGCTTGACCATTTCTGGTGTGACGCGGCTAAAGGCTAGTACGGTTTTCTTTGCAGTAGAAAGGCTCATCGGAACAAGGCTCGTCGGCTGTCGGGAATGTAAGCACGCTAACATTCATTACCAACTTTTGCAGCGCCCTAGCGTTTTCAGAGTGCACTGAAGCGCTGCGCCAGGCCCTGCTCGGCAAATTGCTCGATGATGAAATCGACAAATGCGCGGGTCTTGCCGGGCAGTAATTTGTGTTCGGCGTAGTAGATCGAAATGATCCCATCGTCGACATACCAGTCAGGCAGCACGCGCACCAGTTCGCCGCTGCGCAGGTAGGGCACGGCGAACGGCATGCTCACCAGTGCGACCCCCAGGCCTTGGGACGCGGCGACGCAGGCGGCTTGCGAGTCGCTCATGGTCATTCGCGCTTTGAGGCTCAAGGGCGCGTGTTCACGGGTGCGGCTGGTCAATTGCCACGTGCGTACACGACCGGTTTGCGGGGAGCGGATCAAGATGCCATCACCGTGCTCCAGGTCTGCGGGCGTCAGGAGGGCCGGGTGTTGTGAAAGGTAATCGCCAGAGGCCACTAACACGCGATGGGCGGGCGTGAGCCTGCGTGCGACGACGCCCTGCGGCAGCTCGAAGCCGCCGCCAATGGCGGCATCAAACCCTTGGCCGATCAGGTCCACCTGGCGGTTATCAAAGTGCCAGTCGGGCGTGATCGACGGGTAACGGCGCAAAAACTCGCCCAGCAGCGGCACGACATACATCACCCCAGTGAGCACGCCCATGCTGACTTTGAGCGTGCCGACGGGGCGACCTTCGGCGCTGGCCAAGTTGGCTACCGCGTTCTGAATCGTCGTCAGGCTGGGTCCTACTTCGGCCAAAAACACCTTGCCGGCTTCAGTCAGGGTCAGGCGGCGGGTGCTTCGCTGGAACAAGCGAACACCGACCCGAGCCTCAAGCTTGGCCACGCTTTTACCTACGGCGGCAGGGGTCAGGCCCAGTCGCCGGGCGGCTTGCGCAAAGCTGCCGACTTCGGCGCTACGAACGAAGCATTCGATACTGCTAAAGCTTTCCATGAGGGCCACTCACAACTTTTAGTTGACACAGACTATAGCAATCACGGTCTACCCGGCTGGGTGGCCGAGGTCGATACTCGCTCCATCGACAAGGCAATCTCGCCTGACAACATTGGAGCAACTCATGAGCACAGCAAACCTTCACGGCAAAGTCGCTTTGATTCAGGGCGGCTCACGCGGCATCGGTGCCGCCATCGTCAAACGTCTGGCGGCACAAGGCGCGAGCGTTGCCTTTACCTTTGTCAGTTCGGCCAACAAAGCCCAAGACCTGCAAAACAGCCTGATTGCCAGCGGCAGTAAAGCCTTGGCCATTCAGGCTGACAGCGCCGATGCCCAAGCAATTCGTGACGCTGTTGATGCCACCGTCAACGCGTTCGGGCGTCTGGATATTCTGGTCAACAACGCGGGCGTACTGGCCGTTGGGCCACTGGAAGATTTCAGCCTGGAAGACTTTGATCGCACCTTGGCTATCAATGTGCGCAGCGTATTCGTGGCCACCCAGGCGGCGGCTAAATACATGACCGAAGGCGGGCGCATCATCAACATCGGCAGCACCAATGCCGAGCGCATGCCATTTGCTGGCGGCGGGCCATATGCCATGAGCAAATCGGCGCTGGTGGGCCTGACCAAAGGCCTGGCTCGCGACTTGGGCCCGCGGGGCATCACCATCAACAACGTACAGCCGGGCCCGGTGGACACGGACATGAACCCGGCGTCGGGCGATTTTGCCGACAGCCTGATCCCATTGATGGCCATCGGCCGATATGGCAAAGCAGAAGAAATCGCCAGCTTTGTCGCTTACCTGGCCGGGCCGGAAGCGGGCTACATCACCGGGGCCAGCCTGACGGCGGATGGCGGCTTTAGCGCCTGATGACCTGTGAGTGCGATCTCGTAGCAGTTGCCGAGCTTGCGAGGCTACGTCCGGCTGCGCAGCAGTCGTAAAGTCAGGCACTGCCGGGTGTCAGTTAAACCCTGCACTTAGGGTTTTACGACTGCTTCGCAATCGGACGTAGCCTCGCAAGCTCGGCAACTGCTACGAAATCGGCTTGCAGCACACCCTAGAGTCTGCGCGATTGTTTTTCAGCTATACGTCGCCAATTCCGCCTGATGAGCCGCCAACAGTTCTGGCAGGGAGCTGCGCAAGTACTCGACCCAGGTTTTGATCTTGGCATCCAGGTACTGGCGCGACGGGTAGATGGCGTACAGGTTCAGTTCTTGCGAACGGTAGGTGGGCAACATGCGCACCAATGTGCCGTTGCGCAGGCCGTCGATGGCGGCATACAGCGGCAGCACGCCGACGCCCATGCCGCTGGTGATCGCGGTGCGCATCGCATCCGCCGAGTTGACTAAAAACGGCGATGAGTTGATCAAGACCATTTCCTGGCCCTCAGGCCCTTCAAATACCCATTTATCCAGGGCAATCACCGGGCTTACCAGGCGCAGGCAGGCATGGTTGAGCAGGTCGCTGGGCTTGGTCGCGCAGCCGTGGGCTTTCACGTAGTCGGGCGAGGCGCAGACGATGCTGTAGGTAATGCCCAGACGCTGTGACACAAAGCCCGAGTCCGGCAGTTCGGAGGCCAGCACGATAGAAACGTCGTAGCCCTCGTTAAGCAAATCCGGCACGCGGTTGGCCAAGGTCAGGTCGAAGGTCACGTCCGGGTGGGTCTTGCGATAACAGGCAATGGCGTCGATCACAAAGTGATGCCCGATGCCGGTCATGGTGTGGACTTTGAGCTGGCCTGCCGGGCGCGAGTGCGCATCGCTGGCTTCGGCCTCGGCTTCTTCCACATAAGCCAGAATTTGCTCACAACGCTGCAAGTAACGTTTGCCGGCTTCGGTCAGGGCAATACGTCGGGTGGTGCGGTTGAGCAAGCGGGTTTGCAGGTGCGCCTCAAGGTTGGAGACCGCGCGCGAGACGTTAGCGGTGGTGGTGTCCAGCATGGCAGCGGCAGCCGTGAAACTTCCGGCTTCGGCTACGCAACTGAAGGCGCGCATGTTTTGCAAAGTGTCCATGGAGTGCTCTCAAGGGGCGGTATAGGGGACAACAACAAAGGGGCAGCAGTAAATTGTGACACGAAGTTTCAGCGTTTACAGGCAGGTTTGCATTCGACCAACGGATTATCCCAAGAACGGTAATAAAGATTCACAGTAATGCCAGCTTATCGTTGCGCTTGCCAAGCCATAGACTTCTCTATCTCAAGCCTTCCCCCCTATGTCAGGAATTTGCAGCAGTGCAGCGTCGCATCAGCAGAGAGCTTAAAGCCCTCAGTGTTCTGGCTTTATCGTTGGCATTAAATGGTTGTATCGGTTTTGGTGGCATTGCACCCAAAGGTGAAATGCTCAATGCCAATGCGTTGGCCACTGACGAGGCGATTAAAAGCGCCGCGCAAGACGCAAACTGGCCAAAGGCCCAGTGGTGGCACGCTTATGGCGATCCACAACTGGACAGTTGGATCAATCTGGCTGTTCAGGGTAGCCCAACCATGGCCATTGCCGCCGCCCGTGTTCGTCAGGCCAAGGCCATGGCGGGTGTCGCGGAGTCTGCCGAATCGCTGCAGGTTAATGGCACTTCGACGCTTAAACGCCATCGCTGGCCATCGGACCAATTCTATGGCCCCGGTGATCTGGACAGCGCTAACACGTGGGACAACAACGCCCAGTTAGGCTTCAGCTTTGCCCTCGACCTGTGGGGTCGCGAAAGCAACACCACCGAGCAGGCGGTGGATATGGCGCACATGAGCGTCGCGCAAGCGCGTCAGGCGCAACTTGAATTGCAGAACAACGTGATTCGCACCTATATCCAGTTGTCGCTGCATTACGCGCAACTCGACATCATCGAATCGACCCTGCACCAGCAAGAGCAAATTCGTGATTTGGCCCAGCGTCGACTGGACGGTGGCATCGGCACCCATCTTGAAGTCAGCCAAGCGCAAGCCCCGCTGCCCGAAACCCATCGCCAGATCGACGCACTGGAAGAAGAAATCGCCCTGACACGTAACCAGCTGGCTGCGCTGGCGGGTAAAGGTCCGGGGGAGGGTGCGCGTCTCAAGCGTCCAACGCTGGCGCTGAACACGGCACTCAAATTGCCCTCAACCCTGCCAGCCCAACTGCTCGGCCAGCGTCCAGACGTGGTCGCCAGTCGTTGGGAAGTCGCCGCTCAAGCGCGTGGCATAGACGTCGCCCATGCGGGTTTTTACCCGAATGTCGATTTGGTCGGCAGCATCGGCTTCATGGCCACTGGCGGGACGGCGCTGGGCTTTTTGACTGCGCAAAAAATGAGCTACAACGTGGGGCCGGCGATTTCCTTGCCGATCTTTGATGGCGGTCGCCTGCGTTCAGAGTTGGGCGCGGCCTCGGGTGGCTATGACCTGGCAGTGGCCAAGTACAACCAGACGCTGGTGGATGCGCTCAAAAGCATCTCTGACCAACTGATCAAGCGTGAGTCGATGGACAAGCAGCACGTGTTCGCTGCCGAGTCGGTGGCGGCTGCGCAGAAAACCTACGACATCGCCATGATCGCCTACCAGCGTGGCTTGACCGACTACCTCAACGTGCTCAATGCGCAAACCTTGCTATTGCGTCAGCAAAACGTGCAGCAGCAGGTCGAGGCGGCGCGACTGAGTGCTCACGCTGAGTTGGTAACGGCGCTGGGTGGCGGCCTGGAAGCGGGCAGCGATGTGCCCAAAGACGACCGTTATGTGCCGAACAAACCGCCAGCGGTCATGAGCCTTTTTGACCACTGATGGATAGCTCCTACGTAGAGTTTCAGCCCATTTTGAGAGCCTGTAGATGAACCATTTACCTGCCCCGGTACGCTGGCTGTATTCGCTGGAATGGCGCCGAGGCTTTTTTGACTGGGCGCGCAGCGATGGCGTGACCTGGGTTCATATTTTCAAAGTATTGATCGCAGCGTTCCTGACCTTATGGCTCGCCATGCGCCTGGAACTGCCGCAACCGCGCACGGCGATGATCACCGTGTTCATCGTGATGCAGCCACAAAGTGGCCAGGTATTCGCCAAAAGCTTTTATCGGTTTTTGGGCACCCTGACGGGCTCGGCGGTGATGGTGGCGCTGATTGCGCTGTTTGCCCAAAACACCGTGCTGTTTCTGGGGTCACTGGCGATTTGGGTCGGCATCTGCTCGGCCGGTGCCGCCCGCTGCCGAAACTTTCGCGCGTATGGCTTCGTTCTGGCCGGTTACACCGCCGCGATGGTCGGCCTGCCTGCACTGGCACACCCGGACGGCGCGTTCATGGCCGCCGTGTGGCGGGTGCTGGAAATCTCGCTGGGTATCTTGTGTTCCACCGTGGTCAGCGCCGCCATCTTGCCGAAAACGGCGGGGGCAGCGATGCACGACGCACTGTACAAACGCTTTGGCGTGTTTGCAGGCTTTGTTGCAGAAGGCCTGCGCGGGCAGTCGACACAAGAAGCCTATGAAGCCAGCAACGTGCGCTTTATTGGCGAGAGCGTGGGCCTGGAAGGCATGCGCAGCGTGACCGTCTTCGAAGACCCGCACATGCGTCGTCGCAGTGGTCGCCTGAGCCGCCTCAACAGCGAGTTCATGGCCGTGACCACGCGTTTCAACGCCTTGCATCAACTGCTTGCGCGGCTGCGCACGCGGGGCGTGGAACCTGTCATCTCGCTGGTTGAGCCAGAGATGCAATTGCTGGCGCAACTGCTCGATCCGTACAACGGGCGCTCCCTGACCGATAAAGACGCCGTTGTATTGGCCGAGCAACTGGCCGCGTTCAAGGATCGTCTGCCAGGGCATGTGCGTGCGCTGCGCGTCAGTTTTCTCGAAAGCCAGCCCAGCGACACGGATTTCCTGGACTTCAACACCGCCTTTGAACTGCTGTTCCGCTTTGTGGACGATTTGCACAACTACGCGCTGACCCATGCGTCGCTGGCCGACCACACGCACGAACGTGAGCGTTGGGACCAACCCTTTATCTCGCAGACCAACTGGTGGTCGGCGGCGGCCTCAGGGATTCGGGCGGCGTTTATCCTGGTGGTACTGGGTACCTACTGGGTGATGACGGCCTGGCCGAGCGGCGCCACCATGACTTTGATCGCGGCAGCCACGGTCGGCCTGTCGGCGGCCACGCCCAATCCCAAACGCATGGCGTTTCAAATGGCCTGCGGGACGTTCATCGGGGCGATCGTGGGCTTTGTCGAAATGTTCTTCGTGCTACCGCACATCGACGGCTTCCCGTTGCTGTGCCTGGTGTTGACCCCAGTCATCGTCTTTGGCTCGTTCCTGACCTCGCGGGCCAACTACGTGGGGGTTGGCCTGGGCTTGCTGATCTTTTTCAGCACCGGTTCGGTGCCCGACAACCTGACTATTTACAACCCGTACCAGTTCATCAACGACTACATCGCCATGGTGCTGGGCATGCTGGTGTGCGCGGCGGCGGGGGCAATCATCCTGCCGCCCAACAGCCGCTGGCTGTGGAGCCGTCTGGAACAAGACTTGCGTGAACAAGTGGTGTACGCCATCAGCGGCAAGTTGCGTGGTTTGAGCTCTAGCCTCGAAAGCCGTACCCGTGACCTCATGCACCAGGCGTATGGCTTGGCCACGGGGCAGCCCAAAGTGCAGCGTGAACTGTTGCGCTGGATGTTCGTGGTGCTGGAAGTGGGGCACGCGATCATCGAATTGCGCAAAGAACAGGCGATTTTGCCGGTGCACCCGGCGTATGCCGAATCCCAGCCGTGGCGTCAGGCCATTCGGGTGATGGGCCGCTCGCTGGTGCGCTTGTTTATCGCCCCCAGCGAAAACAACCTCGAACGTGCGTTGATCGCCGTCGATCACGCTATCAGCCGAGTCCAGGCCACCGATGAACCCTTTGCCCGCAACTTCGACACCTCGGCGTTGGTACGGGTGCAAAGCTACCTGCACTTTATTCGTTCTTCACTGCTCGACCCGCAATCGCCGCTGGCGGCTTACGCCCAGCCGCAAGGACTTGAAAATGCCTCGTGAAATCGCCTTCCACGGCGTCTACATGCCCACCATGACCCTGATGTTCTTTATCGCGGCGGGGTTGGCGTGGGGCTTTGACCGACTGTTTTCCGGCTACGACCTGTACCGCTTCTTCTGGCACCCGGCGCTGTTGCGCTTGAGCCTGTTTGCCTGTCTTTTTGGCGCCATGGCGCTCACTGTTTACCGTTGAGACTGATCCGATGAAAAAGTTCTTCAGCCTGCTCGCCACCTTGCTGGTTTTGGCCCTTGCGATAGGGATCGGCCGCACCCTTTGGGAGCATTACATGAACACCCCGTGGACCCGTGATGGCCGGGTACGGGCTGACATCATCAACGTTGCTGCTGACGTGAACGGCTACGTGGTCAACGTGCCGGTCAAAGACAACCAATTGGTGAAAAAGGGCGATGTGCTGCTCGAAATCGACCCTGAGCACTACGTCATTGCCGTGAAACAAGCCGAATCGCTGGTGGCTTCACGCAAGTCCACCTGGGAAATGCGCAAAGTAAACGCCCGTCGCCGGGCCGACATGGACAACCTGGTGATCTCACGTGAAAACCGTGATGACGCGAGCAACATTGCCGACTCGGCACTGGCTGATTACCAGCACGCACAGGCCCAACTGGACGCAGCCAAACTCAACCTCAAACGTACCAAAGTGCTGGCCACGGTCGACGGCTACGTGACCAACCTCAACGTGCATCCGGGTGACTATGCGCGGGTTGGTGATCCGAAAATGGCCGTGATCGACATGAACTCGTTCTGGGTGTACGGCTTCTTCGAAGAAACCAAACTGCCGCACGTCCGTGTGGGTGACAAAGCAGAGCTGCAAATGATGAGCGGTGAAGTCTTGAAAGGCCACGTAGAAAGCATCTCGCGCGGTATCTACGACCGCGACAACCCCGAGAGCCGCGAACTGGTGGCAGACGTCAACCCGACATTCAACTGGGTGCGTTTGGCCCAGCGGGTACCCGTGCGTATCCACATCGATGAAATCCCTGAGGGTTACTTGTTGGCGGCAGGCACCACCTGCACCGTGATCGTGCAGCAGGACGATAAGTAATTCTGTAGCCGCTGCCGAAGGCTGCGATCTGGCGCGAAGCGGCAGCGCTTCTAAGGTTTCGCGTACATATCCATTTGATTTATTACGGCTTTTTACGGGTTTCGCCCTTACGGCGAGTTCCTTTTGGCAAACAGCCCCAAAAGGAACCAAAAGGTCCTTGCCCTACCATACGGCCGAGCTCGCTTAGGCTCGCCCGGTGCCCTCACTCCGGCACTGTTATGGGGGCACGCTGCGACGGGCCATCCTTGGCCCGGCGCAGCTCTCCCGGCATCCATGCCGGTCGACCCCCATAACAGCACCTGCGTTCAGCCTCCTGTGAGGGGCCTTTGAGTTGTTCATGCCATCGCGTGGCGGCAGACGTAATTTTCAGGTCAAAAGCGTAGCCAGCGTTCGCCGCGAACTGCTTGTGATCTGGCTTTTGATCTTGATCTACCTGCGACTTCGGGAGGCCGAGTGCAGGTTTCGCGTAGTGGGTTGACCGGCATGGATGCCGGGAGAGCCGTGTTGGGCCATGGATGGCCCGTCACGGCGTGCTCACGGAGCTAACCTGCGCGAGGGAACCTTCGCGAAGCGAAGGCCGTACGTGGGAGCAAGGCCTTTTTGGGAACTTTTGTGGCTGCTTGACAAAAGTGCCTCGCCGTAAGGGCGAAACCCGTAAAAAGCCGTAATAAATCAAATGGATATGTACGCGAAACCTTAAAAGCGCTGCCGCTACGCGGCAGATCGCAGCCTGCGGCAGCGGCTACATACCCCGCACGTATCAGCGCATCAGCAAAACGTCTCATGCAAATGACGCCACACCACCTTCCCATGGGCATCACGCTCAAACACCACCGTAGCCCGACGATCATTCTTCGGCGCATCAGGCCGCTCTTGCAACTCGCGATAACTGACCACCGCACCGTGCTCATACAAGGCAAGCCCCTCGAACTCGCTGAGCGTAATCTTCAACCCCGGGCGCATCCCCCGCAGTGGCTCAAACAACCTCTCCAAACCCTCCAGATCCAACACTGAACCACTGGGCGTAATCATCGAAAATTGCGCTGAAAAACGCCTCAGCAACGTTGGCAAAACACCAGGATTTTCCCCGCTAAACCAACGCTCAATCTCGGCAAGCGTTTCAGTCACAAGGCCAAAGTAGCTTGAATAAGCAGTCATCACAGTTTCCATATCAGGGCGCCAGCCAGGCCAGCACGCGTGGGGTATCGAAGCGTAATACGGGGACAAGCGGCACCCGCGTCAAAAGCATAGGGCAAAGGCGTGTTGCCCATGCGCAGCATGCCACGCGATCAACAGCGTACAAGCCCTTGAGCAAACCGGACAGGGTGTTGCGATCTTGCCGGACTGGCTAATTGAAGACGACTTGCAGGCAGGCAGATGGGTGCACCTGTAACTGACTCGCCAAAGGGTTTATGCCTTATATCCAGGTACACGGCACTTACCGCTTAAAGTTCGGGTGTTTATCGAGTTTATGAAGGTGTATGGCTAAATAGTTAGCACCCTCTACTAAAGTTATAACTACATTGTTTTTCTGATTTTATTAAAAAATATATAAGCGGTGGCGGTGTGCGTTGTATGTGCGTTAAATGATAACGCTATGTGTGTTGCATTATCATAGGATGGTTTTCTATGTGATGTCCGTGTTAATTCTGTGTGTATCACATGCCCATCAAATGTGTAGGTTAACAAGGTGCTCTTCAGGGCGATCCCCTGCGTTTTGATATTGTCAGCCGTGAGGCTAATATTGGTCCTGCCTGTTGGCGATGCAGCGGGTATGCATGAACTTGGAAGTTGTCCACCTGACCGTTGTATTTAACTCGCGCTGTATAGGTGTGTGCCATGGTTAACGAATGGATTCGTAGAGTGTTTTTAGTGTTGTCTTCATACGAGAGATCATACTCGTGTCGCCTGAATGCCACGGTTTCAGGCCCTGTGGCGGCTTTACTGCCCGTATTTTCCCTTTGGTCTTTACAGGCCTTCTCAGCATTCAGCTCAGCACCTAACAGGCCAATAGCGGCACTGTGCAGTGACCAGACACGACACCTGGAACTGCGTGAAGAAACCGGTGTGGGTTGAGTTAATAAGCACTTGGCAATCTTGCTAAAACAATAATCCCTTTTAATTCTCGGCCGTTAATACGGCCGTTGAGGCGTCTTGCGCTCTTTTTTATATCGCGCACACAAGGCCCTTCAAACTGTCGAATAGAGTAGGTGTGAGATGAGCAATATAGTGATTGTCGATAAGGCAACGGGCGTGAAGTCAGAGCAGGCCTTGGGCTCTGTCAGTCTTAAAGGGACGAGCATTGTAAAACTGCCCTTTGGGCCTGACAGTGTTCAGTCGTTTCAACAGTCTGGAAACAACCTGATCATCACGCTCAAGTCGGGAGAGACGGTCACTGTTCAGAACTTCTTTGTGGTGGGCAGCGACGGTTCCGCTAACCAGCTTGTGATGGAGGGCAGTAACGGCGCCTTGCTGTTGGGCCAATATTCATCCCCGTATTCGGGTTTTACATTCAGCCAAATTTCCAGCCTCGACGATTTGACCTTGGCGGCTGCTGCTGGCGGCAGTAACTCCATCCCGAGTTGGGTCCTGTGGGGGCTCGGCCTCCTGGCCGTGGGTGGCGCAGCTGCTGCAATCGGTGGCGGCGGTGGCGGTGGTGGTCATCACTCAGATGGTGGCGACACAACAGCCCCGGGTGCCCCGACCAACCTTGCCGTGAGCAACGACGGCCTGTCAGTCATCGGCCGAGGCGAGGCGGGTGCCAGAGTCACCGTCAAAGATGCGGCTGGCAATGTGGTCGGCACAGGCACCGTGGGCTCTGACGGTAACTTTCAGGTTCCTCTGAACACGCCGAAAACCAACGGCGAAACCCTCGATGTCACCTTGACCGATGCCGCAGGCAACCAATCGCCACCTGGCAGCGTCGTTGCCGGTGATACCACGGCCCCCGACGCGCCCAGCGATCTGGCCGTTAGCACTGACGGCCTGACCGTCAGCGGCAAGGGCGAGCCGGGCTCGACCGTGACCATCAAAGATTCAGCGGGCAATGTGATCGGTACAGGCACCGTGGGTGCTGACGGCACATTCAGCGTTACCCTCGACGCCCCGCAAAAAAATGGTGAAACCCTCGATGTCACCTTGACCGATGCGGCTGGCAACGTATCACCGGTCAGCAGCGTGGACGCAGGTGACACAACAGCCCCCGATGCGCCTACCAACCTCGCCCTGTCGAGCTCGGACGGCGTGACCTTTAGCGGCAAAGGCGAGCCTGGCACCCAGGTCAAAGTCAAAGACGCTTTGGGCAACGTGATCGGGACCGGCACTGTGGGTGAGGACGGTAATTTCAGCGTTACCCTGAACGCACCTCGCACCGCAGGCGACCAGCTAAACACGACCCTGACCGATGCCGCGCAGAATGAATCCCTTCCGGGCAGTTTTATCGTCATTGGCCCAGTGGAGGAAGAAGACATCACCCCTCCAGAACCGCCCACAGACCTTGCCGTCAGCAATAACGGCCTGCTGCTCAGCGGCAAAGGCGAGCCTAATGCCAGCGTGGAAGTCAAAGACATCAATGGCAACGTAATTGGTACGGGCACCGTGGGTGCCGACGGCACCTTCGAAGTCAGCCTTGATCCACCTCAGGTCAACGGCGAAGTTCTTGAAGTTACATTGACCGATGCTGCCAACAACGTCTCCGACCCGGCGAGCGTAACGGCGCCCGATATCGACGAAACTGACGCTGACGCTGACGCTGACGCCGATGCCGATGCCGATGCTGATGCTGATGCCGACGCAGATGCCGATGCTGATGCTGACGCTGACGCTGATGCTGATGCTGATGCTGATGCTGACGCTGATGCTGATGCTGACGCCGACGCTGACGCTGACGCTGACGCTGACGCTGACGCTGACGCTGACGCTGATGCCGATGCCGACGCCGACGCTGATGCTGATGCTGACGCTGACGCCGATGCCGATGCCGATGCCGATGCCGACGCCGATGCTGACGCCGACGCTGACGCCGACGCCGACGCTGATGCGGACGCCGATGCTGACGCCGACGCCGACGCCGACGCCGATGCCGATGCCGATGCCGATGCTGATGCTGACGCCGATGCCGATGCTGATGCTGATGCTGACGCCGATGCCGATGCCGATGCCGATGCCGATGCCGATGCTGACGCAGATGCCGATGCGGACGCTGATGCTGATGCTGATGCTGATGCTGATGCCGACGCGGATGCTGATGCTGATGCTGATGCTGATGCTGATGCTGATGCTGATGCCGACGCGGATGCGGATGCCGACGCCGATGCTGACGCCGACGCGGATGCCGATGCTGACGCCGATGCTGACGCCGACGCCGATGCGGATGCCGATGCTGACGCCGATGCCGATGCCGATGCCGATGCTGATGCCGACGCCGACGCCGACGCCGATGCGGACGCTGATGCTGATGCCGATGCCGATGCTGACGCTGACGCTGACGCCGATGCCGATGCCGATGCCGATGCCGATGCCGATGCCGATGCCGACGCGGATGCCGACGCGGATGCCGACGCCGATGCTGACGCCGATGCCGATGCCGATGCCGATGCCGATGCCGACGCGGATGCCGATGCCGACGCCGACGCCGACGCCGACGCTGACGCGGATGCCGATGCCGATGCCGATGCCGATGCTGATGCCGACGCCGACGCCGACGCCGATGCGGATGCTGACGCCGACGCAGATGCCGATGCCGATGCCGACGCGGATGCTGACGCAGATGCCGATGCCGATGCCGATGCCGACGCTGATGCCGACGCGGATGCCGACGCTGACGCTGACGCTGACGCTGACGCGGATGCCGATGCCGATGCTGATGCCGACGCCGATGCTGATGCCGATGCCGATGCCGATGCCGATGCCGATGCGGATGCGGATGCGGATGCGGATGCGGATGCTGATGCCGACGCCGACGCCGACGCCGACGCCGATGCCGATGCTGATGCGGACGCCGATGCCGATGCCGACGCGGATGCCGATGCTGACGCCGACGCCGACGCCGACGCCGACGCCGACGCCGATGCTGATGCTGATGCTGATGCTGATGCCGACGCCGACGCTGATGCGGACGCCGATGCTGACGCCGACGCCGACGCCGACGCCGATGCCGATGCCGATGCCGATGCTGATGCTGACGCCGATGCCGATGCCGATGCCGATGCTGACGCAGATGCCGACGCCGATGCTGATGCTGATGCCGACGCCGACGCCGACGCCGACGCCGACGCCGATGCGGACGCTGATGCTGATGCCGATGCCGATGCTGACGCTGACGCTGACGCTGACGCTGACGCTGACGCTGACGCTGACGCTGACGCTGACGCTGACGCTGACGCTGATGCCGACGCTGACGCTGACGCGGATGCTGACGCCGACGCCGACGCCGACGCCGACGCCGACGCCGACGCTGATGCGGACGCCGACGCTGATGCGGACGCCGACGCCGACGCCGACGCCGATGCCGACGCGGATGCTGACGCAGATGCTGACGCCGATGCCGATGCCGATGCCGATGCCGATGCCGATGCGGATGCTGATGCCGATGCCGATGCCGATGCCGATGCCGATGCCGACGCGGATGCTGATGCCGACGCCGACGCCGACGCCGACGCGGACGCGGATGCCGATGCTGACGCAGATGCCGACGCCGATGCCGATGCCGATGCCGATGCTGACGCCGATGCTGATGCTGATGCTGATGCTGATGCTGATGCTGATGCTGATGCCGACGCTGATGCGGACGCCGATGCTGACGCCGACGCCGACGCCGACGCCGACGCCGACGCCGATGCCGATGCTGATGCTGACGCTGACGCCGATGCCGATGCCGATGCCGATGCCGATGCCGATGCTGACGCCGATGCCGACGCCGATGCTGATGCTGATGCCGACGCCGACGCCGATGCGGACGCTGATGCTGATGCTGATGCCGATGCCGATGCCGATGCTGACGCTGACGCTGACGCTGACGCTGACGCTGATGCCGACGCTGACGCTGACGCGGATGCTGACGCCGACGCCGACGCCGACGCCGACGCCGACGCCGACGCTGATGCGGACGCCGACGCTGATGCGGACGCCGACGCCGACGCCGACGCCGATGCCGACGCGGATGCTGACGCAGATGCTGACGCCGATGCCGATGCCGATGCCGATGCGGATGCTGATGCCGATGCCGATGCCGACGCCGACGCCGACGCCGACGCCGACGCTGACGCTGACGCTGACGCCGATGCCGATGCCGATGCCGATGCCGACGCCGACGCTGATGCGGATGCGGATGCTGACGCGGATGCCGATGCTGATGCGGATGCGGACGCCGATGCCGATGCCGATGCGGATGCTGATGCGGATGCTGATGCGGATGCGGATGCTGATGCGGATGCTGACGCTGACGCTGACGCTGACGCTGACGCTGACGCTGACGCTGACGCTGACGCTGACGCTGACGCCGATGCTGACGCCGATGCCGATGCCGATGCTGATGCCGACGCCGATGCGGACGCCGATGCCGATGCCGATGCGGATGCTGATGCTGATGCTGATGCTGATGCGGATGCTGATGCGGATGCGGATGCTGATGCCGATGCCGATGCGGACGCTGATGCTGACGCCGACGCCGACGCCGACGCCGACGCCGACGCGGATGCCGATGCTGATGCTGATGCTGATGCTGATGCTGATGCTGATGCTGATGCTGATGCCGACGCAGATGCCGATGCGGACGCTGATGCTGATGCTGATGCTGATGCCGATGCTGACGCCGACGCCGACGCCGACGCCGACGCTGATGCCGATGCCGATGCGGACGCTGATGCGGATGCGGATGCTGACGCCGATGCCGATGCCGATGCCGATGCGGATGCGGATGCGGATGCGGATGCTGACGCGGATGCCGATGCCGATGCCGATGCCGATGCGGACGCTGATGCCGATGCCGATGCCGACGCAGATGCTGATGCCGACGCTGATGCGGATGCCGATGCCGACGCCGATGCGGATGCGGATGCTGACGCGGATGCCGATGCCGATGCCGACGCTGATGCCGACGCTGATGCCGATGCCGATGCCGATGCGGATGCTGATGCCGACGCCGATGCCGATGCCGACTCGGACCCAGTCGCTTACGACGATCTTGTTAAGGTCGATATAACGCTCAAGCCAGTAACCTCGACTGAGCCGTTACTCGATATGAGGGTGTTTACGCTGTTGGAGGTCATCGGCCTCCCTATCATCAGCCAACCTACTAAAGCGCAGACGTTCACTGTCGAGAGTGGTTCTAGCGGCACTTTGAATCTGAACTTCACTGAAGGTAATTTGGTTTCGCTCTTCAAGGGCGGGATTAGCGCGACGCTTGAAGTCAGCGATGGCAAAGGTGGGTGGATTGGGGTTGAGCAAGGCAAGATTGGCGCAGGCTTGCTTGATCTGTTGGGGCTGTTTGGTTCAAGTGGTTCAGCGCAGATCAAAGACCTGCCAGCCGGTGAGTATCGTTTTACGCTCAAACTTGATCCGAGCCTGGTCTCAGTGGGGACCTCGGCAGCAGTGACATTGAACTTGACCAATGACAGCTTGACCGAGTTCACCGGTGAAGCGGGGGGGCCAATCGTGGGCAATGTCGTGACTGACATTGGTGTTGGTGGTGAAACCGACAATCCGGGTACGGGTGGGCCGGTCAAGGTTCAGGTCCAGGTCAATGGTGAGTTTGTCGATGCCGGTGCTGAAGGGGCAGGTACTGTGTTGCAAGGTCTCTACGGCACGCTGACCATCGATGTTAACGGCGGCTACACGTACGTTTCGAACGGCAATCCTGCGGGCATCGGCAAGGTAGATGCCTTTGAATATCAACTGATCAATGCAGAAGGCGGGACATCCAAGGCAAACCTGTATGTGCGCATCGACAGCCCAGGCTCGACTATTGTCTGGAACGACGATAATCCTGCAGAGCCAGGGGTGATTACGCCAGTTGCTAACGATGACGTGGGCTCAGCACAGATCCACCTGGTCCCTCTGGTCGGGGCGCAGGAGTCCTTGGCTGACGTGGTCTACGCGGCACCTTTTATTGGCCAAACAACGCATGTCGGTACCACTCACACGGTGGCTGCGAACACCACGGCAACCTTTGTGCTCAACAACGTCTCCACGGGCGCGCTACTGAGTGGCACAACGTATGTGTTGCAGAAGTTGGTCGGAACCCAATGGGTGGATCAGACCCCCGCTGCGGGGACGACTCATACCTACTCAGGCATGAGTGCTGGTGATTATCGCGTTAAGGGGCAGACATTTGCCGTGTTGGGAGGAGGCTCAGTAACGATTACTGAAAAAGTGACCACCACCTTCCTGAACCAGCTGGTTCCGGGTGAGAAAGTACCTGCCACCGGCAACGTACTGACTGACACCAGCTTGTCCGGCTCGGACACACTCGGTTCTCCGTTAACGGTGCTCAGTGTCAAAGATGCGGGCGGTTCGTATGTGGCGGCGCAGGTGGCAGGTACTGCAATCGCTGGCATCTACGGTACGTTGCTGCTGTTTGCTGATGGCAAATACATCTACACACTGAATGCCAATCTGACAGAGGACAAGGTGGGCCAGGTGGATCACTTCACCTACAAACTCACCTCCCCGAGCGGTGATAGCGACACGGCTGAGCTGTATATCCGCCTTGAATCTCCAGAGCGTCCATTGTTCTGGGACGATTCAAATCCGGGAGCCCCTGGCTCGTCGACACCGGTGGTGGCTGCACTGTCCGTCGAAGAACATTCAACGGCTGTAGATGACAGTGCCGCTACCGATGGCCATGCCACGGGTGATCACAGCGACCATACGGTCGTTGCCGATACCGAGTTCACCCACGTCGACAACGTCGCGGGTGTGGATGGGTTGCTGTGGGAGGGTGGTGATGCCGCCATCAACCTCACGGACCTGATCGGCAAGGTCAGCGGGATCGACACCATCGACCTGAACACTGTCAGTGCGGTTGATCTGACCTTGAGCCTCGAAGATTTGGTCTCCCTCACGGGGCCTGAGTCGGAGCGGCTGATGATCCAGGGCGATGATCAGGACAGTGTTCATCTGACCGGCAATTGGTCATCGGGTGTGAGCCAGGTAGAGAACGGTCTGGAGTATGTGATCTACACCAGCCAGGAAGATCCGACTCATCAACTGTGGATCCAGAACGGGATCAGTGTGGTGTAACGCGGCAGTGCACGACCGGGCCGCAAGGCCCGGTTTCCTTCACACACGGCATTGCGATGGTGGATCGTTACGGGGTTGAGTAACGGTTCATCGTTGTATGCATCGCCAAGTGAATAGCGTGCAGGTGAATTCCCCAACGCTGTTTCGCAGAGTGAGCTCTTCAGGGGCTTAACACTCTTCAGGGGGTTGAAGTGGGGCAAAACAGACTGGTCAAACAGTTATCGGTAATGGTTTTGGCTGTTGCAGTCAGCGCGCCATCGATTGAGAAGGTTATGGCCGCCGTATTTTCAGACGACGCCGAACGCGTCGATATCATCAGCTCAAATGATTTGGGCAAGCATTTACCCGGTGGGCCAATGGGCGTCAGCGCCCCGGTTGCACCGCAGCATGTGATACCGAATGCCATCGACATGACACGGGCTATTCAGTTAGCCGTGGAGTGGCACCCAGCCATCTCCGAGGCCATCGGTAAGCTTTATCAGCAAAACCAGAACGTGATCATTGCCCGCTCCGGTTATTACCCGCAGATCAGCGGCGGGCTCAGTTCGGGCTACGACAGTGGCCTGACCGGCAATGGCGAAAGCCAGTCCTTCAGTTTGTCGATGTCGCAGATGCTGTATGACTTCGGCAAGGTGTCCAGCTCAGTAGACAGCGCCCTGGCACGCGTCAGCGCCAGCCAGGCGGGGATTTTGCTGTCGATTGATCAAGTCACGCGCGAAACCTCATTCACAGTGATCGAGTTGCAACGCTCGCAACGTTTGGTTGCCTTGGCTCACGATCAGGTCGAAGGGGTGTCGTCCATTGCGGGGCTTGCGAAAAAACGCAGTGAAATGGGCGCCAGCACCCGTTCCGATTTGATCCAGGCACGGGCACGGGTCGAGGCCGCAGTGGCCACGCAATTGCAATACATGGCGCAATTCGATCGCTGGCGCAGTGCACTGAGCAGTCTGCTTGGCGCGCAATCGTCGGTGAGCGTCACTCCCGGTTTTCCCCAGAGCCTTGAGCATGCCTGTCAGGGCGCGGTCCCGGATCAGGCCATTACCCCGTCGTTGCTGATTGCTCAGGCGCAACAAGTCGATGCGCTGGCACAGATTGCTCAGGCGCGGGCCGAAGCGTTACCGACGTTGTCGCTGGATCCCTCGGTGACGCACTACCTGGACAACAACGACAGCAACGTTGAGGGCGGACGCGACCGGATGCGTTACGGGGTGTTCGTCAATATGAAAATGCCGATCTATCAGGGGGGCGCAATCAACGCCCGTAAATCGGCCGCCGAACAGGCGCTGCGCACGGCGCAAGCCGCCAATGACGCCGCTCGCCTCTCTGTGCGCCAGGGCCTGCTGGAAGCCCGCGACCAGATATCGAGCCTTACGCAGCGCCTGTCCACCCTGGACTTTCGTGAGCGCAGCATCTCCGAAACCCGTGATTTATACCGACAGCAGTACCTCGAACTGGGCACGCGACCTTTGCTCGACTTGCTCAATGCCGAGCAAGAAATTCATCAGGCGCGCATGGACCGGGAAAACACCGCCTCGGACCTGCGTCGCCTGAACATCGACTGCCTCTACAACACCGGCGGATTGCGCACAGCTTTCCACATTGAAAACAGTGCCATACAAGGTGTGGAGATTCGGCCATGAATGATGCCGTAAAACTCGAAGATGACCTGCAAGAGGCCGCGCACGAGCCCTTGAAACCCTCGGCTGATCTGGATTATGACGTGTGGCTCGACGCCATTTTGAGGGTGGCCCGGCATTACCGGCTGGAGTGCTCGGCACAGAGTGTGCGGCTCGCCGTGCAATGGACAGACGGCGTCACTGTGGAGGAAGTGGTGCGTCAAATGGCTCGCCAGGCCGGCTTAAGTTGTGTGATGGCCGACTTCACCTCGTCGACACTGATGCAACGGCAAATGCCGCTGGTGCTGCAATTCGATGACGGTCAGGTGGGCGTGCTGCAAACCTTGGGCGACGGCGATGACGTGGGCATCGCTTACAGCGGTGATGGCGGGTTGCAAAGCCGTATCTCTCGCCAGGAGCTGATCGATCATGCGCGCAAAACCCTGATTCTTCGCCCGATGCGCGCCGTGCGCGATGCGCGCGTTGACGACTACATCAAGTCGTATGAGAAAAACTGGTTCACAAGCATCGTCCTGCGTGACTTGCGCCCTTATAGCTACGTGATGTTGGCGTCGCTGGTCACCAGCGTGCTGGGGCTGGCCGGGGTGTTGTTCTCCATGCAAGTCTACGACCGGGTGATTCCGGCCGAGTCGATGCCCACTCTGTATGTATTGTTTGGCGGCGTGATGTTGGCGCTGCTGTTTGATTTCATCATGCGCATTACCCGCGTGCGGATTACCGACATGCTCGGCAAACGTGCCGACATGCGCGTCTCCGACCTGGTGTTCGGGCACGCGATTCGCCTGCGTAACAGCGCACGCCCCAAGTCCACCGGGTCGTTTATTTCACAGCTCAAAGAGCTTGAACAAGTGCGCGACCTCATTACCTCCAGCACGGCGACGGCCTTGGCTGACTTGCCATTTTTTCTGCTGTTTCTGGTGATTTTCTGGTTTATCGCGGGGCCTTTGGTGGCCGTGCCGCTGGTCGCTGTGGTGTTGATGGTGTTGCCGGGCCTGATGTCGCAAAAAAAGCTGGCCCACCTGGCGAACCTGTCGATGCGTGAAAGCTCGTTGCGCAGTGCCATGCTGGTCGAAACCGTGCAGGGGCTGGATGACATCAAGTCGCTGCAAGCCGAGCAGCGCTTTCAGCAACAGTGGAACCAATACAACGCGAGCTGCGCCGATGCCAACTTGCGCTTGCGCATGCTCACCAACTCGCTGATGTCGTGGAGCAACACAGTGCAAGGCTCGGTGTTTGCGGTGGTTGTGGTGTGCGGCGCGCCGATGGTGATGGCCAGCGACATGACCACCGGTAGTCTGGTGGCGGCCTCGATCTTGTCCTCGCGCATGATGGCGCCCATGTCGCAGCTCACCCAAGTGTTGACCCGCTGGCAGCAGGCCAAAGTGGCGCTGCAAAGCCTGAACCGGATCATGGCATTGCCGGTCGACCATGCCGAAGGCAGCAAACGTGTGCACTTGCCGGTCGTGCGCGGCGATTACGTGCTCAATCAGGCGGCCTTTCAGTATTCCGAAGATTCCAGCGCCCCGGCGTTGGTAGTGGCCGACCTGAAAATCAAACCGGGTGAACGCATCGCCGTGCTCGGGCGCAATGGCGCGGGCAAATCGACTTTGCTCCAGGCCCTGGCGGGGATGATGGACCTGCAAGCGGGCAGCATCAGTCTGGACGGCGTTTCGCTGCCGCACATCGACCCGGCAGACGTTCGTCGGGACGTTGGACTGCTGACCCAGAACTCCCGTTTGTTTCACGGCACCCTGCGCGACAACCTGATCATGGGCGCCCCGCACGCCTCTGACACCGAAATCCTGCACGCGCTGGCGCTCACCGGCGCTGCGGATTTTGTCAGCAAATTTCCCAACGGGATGGACCACTTGATCCTTGAAGGCGGCCTCGGGCTGTCGGGGGGGCAGCGTCAATCGTTGTTGCTGTCGCGCCTGATCATTCGCCAGCCGCATATCGTGCTGCTGGACGAACCCACGGCCTCGTTGGACGAAGCCACCGAGCGTGCCTTGATCCAGAACCTCGACAAATGGGCCGCCCAGCGCACGCTGATCATCGCGACCCACCGGATGAGCGTCTTGAGCCTGGTCAACCGGATCATTGTTGTCGACAACGGCCGGATCGTGGTCGACGACAGCAAGGAAAACGCAATTGCTCGGCTATCCAAGCCTGCGCGAGCGTCTTAATGAACAGGCTAATCGCGGATACCGCTGTGTGTGAGGACACGTCCCATGGATAACCACAATCAACCGCCGCCGACCCCAGAGCGCAAGCCGGGCGGGCGCAAAAAAATCCCGCTGCTGGCCCGTGAAGACGAGAGCACGCTGCCTTATCACGATGGCGTGGACGACAACACCGTGGTGCGTTCGACGCGGGTCGTCTGGTGCGTATTTGCCCTGCTGGCCGCGTTTGGCGTATGGGCTTACGTGTTCGAAATCGATGAGGTTTCGACCGGCAGCGGCAAAGTCATCCCGACCTCACGCGAACAAATCATCCAGTCTCTGGAGGGCGGTATCGTCACCGCGTTGAACGTGAGCGAGGGCGACATCGTCAAGAGCGGGCAAACCCTGGCCAAACTCGACCCGACCAAAACCGAATCGAACTTCGATGAAAGTGCCGCCAAATACCGGGCCTCCCTGGCCAGCGTGGCGCGACTGCAAGCCGAAGTGAACAGCAAGCCGCTGGCCTTTCCTGAAGAACTTGCCGCTTACCCGGCGCTGATCCGGGCCGAAACCGACCTCTACACAACGCGCCGCAAAGGGTTGGAAGAATCCCTGGCGGGCGTGCGCTCCTCTTTGGCACTGGTGCGCAGCGAACTCGACATCACCGAAAACCTGGCAAAAGTCGGTGCGGCGAGCAACGTCGAAGTCCTGCGTCTGAAACGTCAAAAGGCCGAACTGGAACTGAAACTGACCCAGTCGCGTTCCGAATACATGGTGCATGCCGGAGAAGAACTAGCCAAAGCCAACGCCGACGTCGAGACCCTCTCATCCGTCATGCGCGGGCGCTCAGACTCCGTCACCCGCCTGACCTTGAAGTCCCCGGTACGCGGCATTGTCAAAGGCATCGAAGTCACCACCATTGGCGGCATCATCCCGCCCAACGGACGACTCATGCAAATCGTGCCATTAGACGAACAACTCCTCATCGAAGCGCGCATCTCCCCGCGCGACATCGCCTTCATCCACCCGGACCAAGTCGCCAAAGTCAAAATCACCGCCTACGACTACGCCATCTACGGCGGCATGGACGGCAAAGTCGTCACCATCTCCCCCGACACCATCCAGGACGAAGCCAAACCGGAAGTCTTCTACTACCGCGTCTTCATCCGCACCGACGCCGACGTACTCAAAAACAAAGCCGGAAAAACCTTCTCCATCGTCCCCGGCATGATCGCCTCCGTCGACATCAAAACCGGTCGAAAAACAGTACTCGACTACCTCGTCAAACCCATGAACCGAGCAAAAGAAGCACTGCGTGAAAGATAGCTTTTGATCTGGCTTGTGATCTGGTTGTTGATCTGGTTGTTGATCTGGTTGTTGATCTGGCTGTTGACCTTGACCTACCTGCGACTTCGGGAGGCCGGAACGAGGGAGCCTTAAAAGCGCTGCCGCTGCGCGGCAGATCGCAGCCTTCGGCAGCGACTACACGTACATTTCAATACCCCCGGGAGGGTAAAAAAATGCGCCAACCAACCACTTGGCTATTGCTGCTAAGCCTACTCTTCAGCGCAACAGCAAAAGGCCTCGAACCAGATCCCCTCACCACCCCCTTGCCCTGGAACACCCCGGCAAACAAAGCCACCTGCACCGACCCGACATCCGCCCTGTGGGTCACCTTCGCCCAAGGCCAGGCATGCATCCGCTACTTCGCCGGAGCCCCGCTGAACCATGTACCCGTCGTCATCGTAATGTTCCATGGCGACCGCAACATCGAAATGCACCGCTCCCCTGAAACCATCCGCGACAACACCTTGGCCGCCAACGATCAACAAGCCGTCGCACTGAGCAAACGCGCAGGCATCCCCGTTGTCATTGTGGCGCGACCGGGCACCTACGGCTCCAGCGGCAACCACGGGCAGCGCCGCCAAATTCAAGAGTTCACCGCCCTCAACGCCGCGCTCGATGCTTTACGCCAGCGCTACGGTATCGGCCAATTTGTATTGCTGGGCCACAGTGGCGGCGCAACTGTCGCTGCGGCCTTACTCACCTTGGGGCGTACGGACGTGAAATGCGCCGTGATGACCTCCGGTGCATTCGCCCTGGTACAGCGCGCTCAGATGATTCGTCAAAGCAAAGGCCTGCCCTCAAGACCTGGGCGCGACACCAACGGGCTGTTGCACCCCTACGACCCGGGACAACACGTCGACGGCATTGTCGCGGCCCCTGCACGGCAGTTGTTTGTGATTGGCAACACTGAAGATCAAGTCGCACCGTTTGTGCTTCAGGAAGGTTTTTACACATCGCTGATTCGTGCGGGCCACACAGCCAAACTGGTCAAAGCCGACGCCGTGGGCCCTGCGTTCCACCAATTACGCAACGACATTGGCCTAAAAACAGCCGCGGCCTGCGCCCAATAAGCGACTGTTATCCCAACTGTAGGAGCGAGCTTGCCTCGCGATCTTTTAAACGTTCAAAAGATCGTGAGACAAGTTCGCGCTTTCAACCCGTCGCCAACTCCGGTTGCCCAGCCGCCTTCAACCATTCACTCACTTGCGAAAGGCCGGTCCCGCCTGAGCTTTTGACCAAGACCCAATCCCCTGGAAAAAACCATTGTTCGGGTGTGCGCATCAACGCCTCATTCAGTGCCTTAGCGTTTTCGAACCACTGGACCGGCAGCTCATTGCGCAATGCCATGTAAAGCCCATGCATCAACGGGCCGCACAGCACAACGTGGCGGGGCGCGGCCATGCGCAGCGGCTGCGCCAGCTCCAGGTGATAGCGCTGGGCATCGGGGCCGAGTTCCAGCATGTCTCCCAGCACCAGCACGCGATGCCTTGAGGCAACGGGCAAGTCAGCGATCGATTGCAAGGCCGCACGCATGGAGCCGGGGTTAGCGTTGTAGGCGTCGTTGATGAGCTGGAAATGGCCGCCGGGGCACTTGAACGACAGGATATTGCCGCGTCCTTCTACCGGTTCGAACGTCTTGAGCGCGGCCAGCGCCTGTTGTGGCTCCAGGCCTGCGGCGAACAGCGACGCCAACACGGCCAGAGCGTTCAGCACCATGTGTCGGCCCCGCGCGCGCAGGGCGAAACTGAGGATGTGCGAGCCGCGTTGCGCCCTCACATTCACCTGATCGGCCTCGCTGTTCCACTCAAGCAGGCGCAGGTCGGCGTCGGGGTGTTCGCCAAAGCTGATCACCTGCAAATGAGCGGCCTGTGCGGCCTGGGCAAACACCTCGTAATACGGCATGTCGCGGCAGAGCACCGCTTGCCCGCCAGGCGCCATGGAGCGGAAGATCGCACTTTTTTTGCGCGCCAGATTTTCCAGTGTCCCGTGGTATTCCAAGTGCGCTGGGGCTATCCCGGTGACGATGGCGATGTGTGGGCGAACCAGTTCTGAGTTGATGGGCATGCGCCCGACGGCCATTTCCAGCACCCAAAACCTGGCCGGGTCGGTCATGCTGGCCATGTTCCAGGCAATGCCGTGGGGCAGGTTGGCATTGCCTTCGGTTTCACCCACCGGACCCCAGTGTTTCAAGGCGTGGGCAAGCATGGCGACCACGGTGGTTTTGCCGAAGCTGCCGGTGACACCGAAGACCTGACCCGCAAACTGCTGCCGTGCATGGCGGCCCATTTGCAGCATGGCTTCAAGGGTGTCGGCGACTTGCAGCACCGGCAAACCGCTGTCCAGATAAGGCGTGGGGTCTACGCAGAGAAAGGCCGATGGACGCCGATCAGGGCTTGCTTGCGCCCAGCGTCGTGCCGATTGCGCCTCGTTTGGACCTACCTTGGAAGGATGCCGGCTGAGCATGCGTTGTGGTTTGAAAAACGGCATTGAGGGTGCCAAACCGCTTGCGACCCAATCTGGCGCAGGCGGTCTGGCCCACGTCCCCTGCGTGACCTGCGCCAGGGTGGCCGCATTCCACAGGCTGGCGCCGTCAGTCTCTGATGGCGCTTCGCACTGTACCGGCAGGCTGACCTGCGGCGCGCCGTCCAACAGGTAGCGGTGATAGGCAACCAACCCGGACAGGTAGTGTTCTACGTCGTCGATGCGCACGCGAAACGCGTGGTGGCGAATGAAGAACGCGCCAGTGATACGGGCCGGATTGCGGAAGTACATGGCCAGTTCGGGCCAGAAATAACCGTTGAGCAAATAGCGGGCGCGGTGGTGCAAGGCCCGGTAGAACGCGTGCAGATCGACATCCTTGAGCAAATGTTGCAACGCGGGTTGCTGCGCGATGCGCTCCAGCATTTGCTGGGCGGCCATCATCAGTTCGAGCAGCGTCGGAAAGGTGGTGATCCGCTGCTGGACGAAACCCAGGTAGCCCAAGATGTTGTTCAACCCGAAACGGAAATACTTTTCGTCAGGGCGAAAGCGGGTCAATTCGTTTACACAGTAGCTGAGCCAGTGATCATGCTCGCGCCAGTGTTCCTTGAGGATGAAGTGATCGAAGGCTTTTTCGACCACGTCGAGCCAGCGCTCATTGCCGCTCAGGGCATAAAGGCGAATCAAGCCGAATGCGGCTTCGCCATCGTAATAAATAATCCGGAACGCTTCTTTGAGGCTCAAGTCGTGGGCGTTCAACACATGCACGAACGCGCCACTGGTGGCGTCCTGCATCCAGGCCATGCCGTTGGCCAGGGCTTCCAGCAGGGGCAGGTAGTGGCGGGTTGCAGTCACTTCGCTGTACTTGACCAGCGCCAACAGGCACACGGCATTGCCGCCCAGCTTGATCTCATTGCCTTCATCCACCAAAAAGGCGGCCTGGCTGCCGTCTGGCAGTACGTAGTGCTTGATCAGCGTGTGGGTCAGGTAGTCCAGCGATCGCAGGATGGCAGCTTTCAGTGTGTCGTCGCCTGTCAGCGCCCACGCCTCGATCATTGAGTAGGTGGTACTGGCGTGACGCAGCGTGTTGTAGGCATTGATAGGGCGGTCAAAGCACGGGAAGTAGCCGTAGATAAACTGCCCGCTGTCTTGCACCTGGCGACTTAGATAACCCGAAGACGTCACGATTTTTGCCCGCACCTCGTCGGGTTCCAGGGCTGCCAGCGTACGCCAGCCCGTTTCGGGGCCTGTGCTGTTGAGCGGGTGGGCGACGGCGTCTTCTGCGCAGAAAACCCCAGCAGTATCAAATAGATAGACGTTGGTCTCAGGGTGCACCTGGGCATTGGCGAGCGCACTCAGGGCGTTGCTGCCGACAAACCGGCGTTTGGCGTAAATGGAAAAATTGCCGCTGTTAAATGTGGCGTGCACAACGTTGTTGCCGCCATACAGGATGGCGTTGGCGTTCAGTTCCTGCTCGGTGAGGGCGACTTGCAGGGCGCTGTCAAAGGCAATGCCGCGCCTGAAATAATTGCGTTTGTAGCGTTTCAGGCGTTCGTTCAGCGCTTCCCATGTGATGGGGCTCACGTTGATGGCTCGTTCGACGCGCAACCAGCACTGTATTGCTTCACTGCCTTGCCGGGCGCAGAGAAGCCGGTGTTTTTTCTGGATCTCCAGCGTGCCCGCGTTCCAGGCAGTTTCAAAGCTCTGCGCACTGACATGCACGACGTGGGCACGTTGTGTGGTGTCACTGATTGAAAAAAACAGTGTGCAGGGCTGAGCCGTGTCCTCAGAGGCCACCGGTCCATGTGAGTCTTGGCTCAGATGAGCATGGCAAGCGAGCAGTTGCTGATTTAAAGACATAGTCGATCCATCAATGATAAACACTGAAAAAAACCTTAACGCTGCATGTGCCCGTATAAAACATTCGCGTTCCACGTGAAAGCGCGCTGTTTATAGGTGGCAACTAGTCTGAAAGTATTAATGCTATATATCTAACTATTAAGTTAGGCAGGTGCACTTTCTTTCACGCGCAGTTTAGATGGCGCGCTGGATTCGTTTTCATAGTCGTGAAGATGATCTCTTATCAGCTTGCGGATGACTTGAGAAATAGTAAGGTCGGTTTCCTCAGACAGATTTTCCAGTTTTTGCTTGGTCTCTGAGTCAATGAGTATGGTGAGGCGCGTTGTTTTGGTTGGCATTTTCTTATCCCTTAATCGGACACGGTCTCAACTGCCGTGTGCAGTACATCTGAAATATAGCCGCTCTTTTAATGCAATGATGACTATTTAATATCACTTTTAAAATCGTGATTCAAATGTATTGTTCGCGTAAGTGGTATGCCAAAAAAGAATATGCGTAATGGCATGTCTGCCGCAGCGCTGTCATTGGGAGGATTTAACAAGCGAGGTATTGAACGGGTGGGTGGCCTGTCTTGCATGATGAACAGACAGGCTTTGTTATTCAGGCGGGGCGATCCAGGCCAAATCGCTTCATCAGGATTTTTTGCAGCAGGGCCCTTGGCAGCAAGGCGGCCAGCAGCGGCATAGCGCGACTGCCGTTGCCGTATCTCAACAGCCGTGGCGTGTTGCGACGTTTTACTGCATTGAGTACCGCAGCGGCAAATGCGGTGGCGGGCGTGGGGTTGTCTTGCGAGGCTTTGGCGCGTGCACGAATACCTTCTCGCATCGGCCACCAGGCAGAGTTTTCGCCAATCAGTTGTTCTGCCTGAGCACTGGCATGTTTAGCGAATGAGGTGTCGATGGCGCCGGGCTGAACCTCCATGACGCGAATCGCAAAGGGTGCCAGTTCCATGCGCATCGCTTCGGTCAGCGCATGAACCGCTGCTTTCGAGGCGCAGTAGGCGCCTGCAAAGGGCGTTACCAACACCCCGGACACGCTGCCGATATTCACCACCAACCCGTGATTGCTGCGCAGAGGTTCAAACAGTGCTTGGGTGATGCCGACCACTGAAAACACGTTGGTTGAAAATTGCTGTGCGAGGCCCTCAACGCCGCCGTCGAGCAGCGGCCCCATTGCGCCATAACCGGCATTATTAATCAGTACATCCAACCCTTTGTCATGCTGCTTGAGACGAGCACTCAGCCGATCCACACCCAGGCTGTCATTAACGTCCAGTTGAACAGCGACGAAACCAGCAGCCTTGAGCAGAGCCACATCAGCCGGCTGACGGGCTGTTGCCCACACCTCGTAACCGGCTTGTTTGAAGGCATTGGCCAGCGCACGGCCAATGCCACTGGAACAACCGGTAATGAGAGCGATGGGCATAACAGATCCTTGAGCAGTTTTTAAAAAACTGAAAATACGTGTTCGTTACGCACTCTACAAGCCAAGGGTTACATTTGAAAATAACTCGGCCCGAGTCGTGTTTATGTTTCAGCTATTGTTGTTTTTAATTCTTAAAAAGGAGTGTTGAGATGAGTCATGTTATTAAACGGATGTTTCAAATTAATGTGCCAGACATAAAGCCTGGAGAAAATTTTGAAGTGCGTGTGGGTATCGAAACGACGGGAGACTATGAAACAGAAGAGGCCAAGCTTGAGATAATTTTGGCGCCGGGCACCCGAGTTAAAAATATTGTCACGCCCTATCTTCGTTACGGTTTTAGATTGCACGAGAATCAGCGTGATGGTTTTACGTATTTTTATGGCCAACACCGAGAAGACTCCTGGAAGCCCATCACCTATGTAAGGCTGGTTGCCGACGAGGACTTGAAAAACGCTGGGCTCAGGCCCATTGGCGAATTTACTTATTACACCTGGCAAGGAATAAAAGGCGTAAGCATCCCGATTATTGCCAACGTGATAACAACTTCCGAAGTGGCCGTGCCGGTAAATAGCAAGGTGGTGGCGACGTGGAAAGATTTAACAACGGGAGGGTGGGTGTACAGTTACGAGATTGATTTTGACATTGCACTTGAGCATGCGCCGATTGAGACATGGGAGGTTTCATGTGTGCTTCCCAAGGGGACTCAACTGTATAAAAAGCCTTGGGCAGAAACGACGTTCGATCAAACGAGCGGTTTGTTTAAAATGTTTAAACCGGCTGTCAAACAGTTAAAAGAGGAGGGATCGACCATTTCAATTGCATTTCAATTGCTGTATCCCGCCGCGCTGGGGCAACACCCTTCGTTAGAAACGTTAAATGCCCTGAAGGGCAGTTACACCCACACGCGTTAGGGTTTCTGTCAGTTTGAAAAATTGCCTTGCAGGTGCTCAGCCCTGAACTCCAGGTTTTGTGCACGATAGCCGCTGCGCAGAGGCGGCATCGGCAAGCAGTCTTGCCAGGATGCGCCAGCTTGCAGCTCGCCGGGCCCACGATAGCGGGGAGCGCTGTATTGGTTATCGGCCAGGTTAACCGTGTCCCCCGGAGCATAGGCCGCGATTCGCCAACCGAGTTCGGTCAATGGCACTTTATTGTGGTTTGTCAGGGTCAATTGCAGTGGGCGGTCTGCGGGGCAGTGTGCGGGGTCATAGACGATCCGCAACTCCAGACGCGCCAACTGCTCGGCCTCACGCTTGTCCAGCCAGGCCACCGATGCGGCCACTATCGCCAGCCCGATCACGGCTGCCAACGACACCGGCAACGCCTTGCCCGGGTAGCGCAGCAACAGCACGAGCCAAGCGATGATCAGTAAAACGCCGATAAACATGGACATGCCTCTACTCGGGAGCCTCATCGCGCAAGAAAACCAGCAGATCGGGCTTGGACTGTTCGGCGCTGTAGCGGTAGCCCTGCGCGTCAAACTGCTTAAGGTCCGCGGGGTTGTTGATGCGTTCCTTGATCACAAAACGGCTCATCATGCCGCGTGCTTTTTTGGCGTAGAAGCTGATGATTTTGTGCTGACCGTTTTTCATGTCCTTGAATTCAGTATTGATGATGCGGGCGTTCAGTGCGGACTTTTTTACCGCCGAAAAATACTCATTGGACGCCAGATTCAGCAACACGTCATCGCCTTGCTCAGCCAGGGCTTCATTCAACCATTCACTGATCCGTGTGCCCCAGAATGCGTACAAATCCTTGCCACGGGCATTGGCCAGCTTGGTGCCCATTTCCAGACGATACGGCTGCATCAAGTCCAGCGGGCGCAACAGGCCATATAAGCCGGAGAGCATGCGCAGATGCGTTTGGGCGTAGTCAAAGTCAGCTTCGCTGAAATCCACGGCATTCAGGCCGGTGTACACATCGCCTTTGAACGCCAGCAGTGCCTGCTTGGCATTGTCGGGGGTGAAGTCCGGTGTCCAGCTGCCGAAACGGGCGGCATTAAGGCCCGAGAGCTTGTCGGACAGGTGCATCAGCTCGCCAATCTGTTGCGGGCTTAACTCGCGCAATTGCTCTATCAGCACCTGGGAGTGGTCCAGGTATTGCGGCAGCGTGAAACGCGCAGTGGCCGGCGGCGTCTCGTAGTCGAGGGTTTTAGCGGGTGAAATCACCATCAGCATGAGGTCGTCTCCTTTAAGCGTCGTGGGATTCTAGGCGCTGGCGCGATTTGACTCCACCTATGGTGGTGATAGGACTGTGGGCGCGGGCTTGGCTACGGCAAATCAGAGCGGTCCCGTTGCTTTCATCGCTGGCAAGCCAGCTCCCGTAGTGTGCGGGTATAGTGCCGTCAGTTATTACAAGGAGAAGGATCTGTGCGCATTGCTCTTTTTCTGTCGGCCTGGCTGGTGTGTCTGGGAGCCGTGGCCGCGCCCAATGCCCCGGCGACGCTGGACCGCAGCACCTGGCCCGAGCAATTGATCAGCCCCGCTCTATTCGATGTCGCTTCGCGCGCCGAAATCCTCACGTTTGCCCATGCTTTGCTGGCCACGGAGGGGCTGGATGAATACGCCCTCAAGCAGCGCCTTGGTCTCAAGATCATCAACATGGGCGCCATCGATACCGTTCGTCAGCGCCTGTGGCAGCGTCTGTTGGTCAATTACAACCTTGCCCAGCAAAGCTGCGATCAAGACGCCTCGTTCTGCTATTACGTCGACGACATGAGCAGCTTGCGTGAACAAGCGGGCAAGTTCGAGATCGCGGACGACTCTTTCTATGTGAAGTGGGCTGAGCCGAGCGCTGCGTTTCATCGTCGTTACCTGGATGAGCAATTGCGTCTGGCGGCGCTTTCGCCGCAAATCAGCAGTGAAATCGAGCTGCTGAACGATCAGGAGTTCAACGGCGATGACATGAAAGACCGGCTGTTTATGCTGACCTTTGACAGCGGCCCGTCGGCAACAGGCACCACCACCGATTGGCTCACCGATTACCTGCGCAAGCAGTCTATGAGCGCGACCTTTTTTGTCTTGGGTAACAGTCTGCAAGCGCGGCTCGATAAAAGCTCCGAGCAGGCGGTGAAGGCGTTGTACAAGGGGCAATGTGTGGGCATGCAGGGCTGGGAATACCGCGCGCACAGCCATTGGAAAAACTGGGAAGACTCGGTGCTGCGCAGCACCGCCTTGGTCAAACAGGTCGTGCCGGACAACTCTGTGCTTTTGTTCAGACCGCCCTATGGGCAGCGTCGGGCAGACAGCGGGGCGTTTTTCAAGTCTCAGGGGTTGCAGGTGGCATTGTGGAACATTGATTCGCAAGACCTCGTCGCCAGCCTGAGCGCCGAGCAGTCGGCGCACCGGGTATTAAGCCTGATGCTGCTGTGGCGCCATGGCGTGATTGCGTTTCATGATACTCAGGACAAAGTACGTACGGCTTTGCCCTGGCTGTTAAAGGCCACGGCGCAGAGTGGTTTGGGGTGGGAGGATTGTGCGGCGTTGGGCACTCAGTAAGCAGAGCGCCCGCCCGGATGCGGACGGACGCTTTCAGCGTGGCGCTTACAGCAGGCGCAAGGCTAATTCGGAGCCTGCGCGCAGGTATTCAACTTGCGACACGACAGCATCTTTGACGATGGCTTCACCGGTATCGGTCAGCTTGGCATTTTTCGCATCTATAACGGACAACTGTAAAAGCTGCATGGCGACATCCATCGCTTTTTGAAAGGCAGTGATGTTGTTGTGCTGGCCAAACTCTCGAATGACTGTCTCCATGCGAGCATCGGCGTTGTCGCGAATCTGCCGGTATTCAGTAACAGAAACACTGCCATCCTTGTAAATCTCGAGCAGCATTTGTTCCAGGCTTTTTGAGATAGGGGTCATACGGCTTCCTCTGGCTTGAGCATTAAGTGGACGCAGGTCGTATTGGCCAGTGCGTAACGGAAGCTTAGTGCTGCCAAAAAGAATGCAGGGTAGGTACCGTCCTTGCTGAAAGTAAGATGGGTCCGACCTTCATGGGTGAGGTTTCGAGGCGATTTTTATGCGCCTGCACCTTGAGTTGGGGGGGTATCAAAAGGCATAGCGTTGTGTCAGGTAACTTCTGAGCCTAGTGGCAATTTGGCGTGTCGCCAAGGCTATTCGTCAGTCAGAAAAATAAATCAGCCAAACTGCAAAAAATCTTTTTTTTGTCACACGTTTTGGAGTATTACGAAGACAGACCGCCGAAACCTGCGACACAGGTGGCGTCTTCCAAGACCCATCGGGCAGGGCACTCATCTGACAGAAAAAGATGGGTTCGGCAGTCACTTCGAGGCGCAGCACTGTTGTGGTATTGCGTCGAATGGCTCCCACAAAGGTGACCGAGTATGGATGATCACGGACGCACTCCTTCTTCCAACCAGCCAATCCTTTATGTACTCGATACCAATGTTCTGATTCACGATCCAAACGCTTTGCTTAACTTCGAGGAACACCACGTCACCATCCCGATGACGGTGCTCGAAGAACTCGACAAGCTCAAAACCGGCAAGCTACTGGTGGCAGCGGAGTGCCGCCAGGCGATTCGTTTGATTGATCAGACTTTGGGCGCGGCATCGCCAGAAGACGTTGAAAAGGGCGTGCCGATCCAGCGCGGAAAAAGTGGGCCCAAGGGCTTTCTCTCAATCCTGATGAACAAGCGCAGAGAGCCTAACGCGCTGCTGCCCGAAAACCTCAACGACAACATCATCATCAATCAACTGATTGATCTGCACGCCCGCGACCCGAGCTTGCACGTGGTGCTGGTGACCAAAGACATCAACATGCGGCTCAAAGCACGAGCCTGCGGCGTTGAGTCCGAGGACTACAGCACTGACCAACTGGTTGACGACGTGTCGATGCTGTCACGCGGCTACCACACCATGACCGGTTCGTTCTGGGACCGCGTCAGCAAGGTCGAAACCCGGCAGGGGCATGGCCGCACCTGGCATCAGGTGCAAATGAACGAAAACCTGCCAACGGTGCACATCAACGAATTCATCATCGATGAACAGGGGTTTGTCGGCTGGGTCAAAGAGGTGCGCAAGGACCACCTGCTGATTCTCGACATGCATCAGGAGCCTTTGCTGCATCAGGAAGCCTGGGGGTTAAAACCACGGGACATTTATCAAGGGCTGGCGCTGTTCGCCTTGCTCGATCCGGATATTCATCTGGTCAACCTGTCGGGTGCGGCGGGTTCGGGCAAAACCATTCTGGCGCTGGCCGCTGCCATTGAACAAACCATGGTCAGCAAGCGCTACCGGCGGATCATCTGTACCCGCAGCGTGCAAGGGCTGGACCAGGAAATCGGCTTCTTGCCCGGCACCGAAGCCGAGAAGATGGAGCCTTGGCTGGGGGCGATCACCGACAACCTCGAAGCCCTGCACATGGAGGACGAAAACACCCACGGCAGCGTTGATTACATCCTTAGCAAAGTGCCATTGCAGTTCAAGTCGCTGAACTACATCCGGGGACGTAGCTTCCAGCAAAGCCTGATCTTGATTGATGAGTGTCAGAACCTCACGCCGCACCAGATGAAAACCATCATCACCCGTGCGGGCGCAGGCTCTAAAGTGGTGTGCCTGGGCAACCTGGCACAAATTGATACGCCTTACCTGTCGGCTACCAGTTCGGGGCTGACCTACCTGACGGAGCGTTTCAAAGACTTCCCCAACGGCGTGCACATCGCCCTGCAAGGCGTGCCTCGTTCGATCCTGGCCGAGTACGCGGAATCGCATCTTTAAGTCTCTTCACATGACCCTGACCCGGGCGGCCTTGAGCCGCCCGGTGACCTTCGCGCACGTGGGCAAAATTGACCCTCGGGTTTACACTGGCGGCTCCTGTCTGGAGAACTCCCTGTGCTGACCCATTTAGATTCCCAAGGCCGCGCCAACATGGTCGATGTCACCGATAAAGCGGTCACATCCCGTGAGGCGGTGGCACAAGCTTTGGTACGCATGCGTGCTGAAACCCTTGACATGATCGTCAATGGCGGCCACCCCAAGGGTGACGTGTTCGCCGTGGCACGGATCGCCGGGATTCAGGCCGCGAAAAAAACCTCGGACTTAATCCCGCTGTGCCATCCGCTGATGCTCACCAGCGTCAAACTGGAACTCAGCGCCCAAGGCACCGACGCGGTCTTGATCGTCGCGCGCTGCAAACTGTCCGGCCAGACCGGCGTCGAGATGGAAGCCCTGACCGCCGCCAGCGTTGCGGCCCTGACTATTTACGACATGTGCAAGGCGGTCGACCGCGGTATGACCATCGAAAGCGTGCGCGTGTTGGAAAAACTCGGGGGCAAGAGCGGGCACTTTCAGGTAGACGCGTCATGAATATCACCGTGCTGTTCTTTGCCCGTTATCGTGAAGCGTTGAACTTGGACAGCCTTTTGGTGGAAGGGCAGTTCACCTCCGTTAATCAGTTGCGTCAGGACTTGTTGCGAGGTGGCGAGGAATGGCAGGTGCTGGCCGAGCCCAATCTGATGTGTGCGCGCAATCAAGCGCTGTGCAAACTCGACGAGCCGCTGACCGACGGCGACGAGGTCGCGTTTTTCCCACCGGTGACCGGAGGCTGACCATGGCGATTCGGGTGCAAGTGGCCGCCTTTGATCCGGGCGCTGAAGTCAACGCGCTGCACGCAGCCAACCTGGGCGTGGGCGCGGTCGTGAGTTTTGTGGGTTACGTGCGCGACTTTAATGACGGACGCGAAGTAGCGGGCATGTTTTTGGAGCACGCTGCGGGCATGACCGAAAAAGCCTTGGACAAAATCGTGGTCGAAGCGCAGCAGCGCTGGCCATTACTGAACCTAGAAGTGCTGCACCGGGTCGGTGCGCTGGAGCCCGGCGAGCCGATCGTGTTTGTCGGTGTGGCCAGCGCCCATCGACAGGCGGCATTCGACGCCTGTGCCTTTGTGATGGACTACTTGAAAACCCGCGCCCCGTTCTGGAAGAAAGAACAGACCGCAGATGGCCCGCGTTGGGTGGAAGGGCGGGCCAGCGATGAGGCTGCGGCGGATCGTTGGGCCTAACGAGTACCCTGTACGAAATGTATCTGCGCTCGGTTATGCGGCGCTGAAAACAGGCTTAAAGACCTTACTACCCTGTAGTCGTTGCCGTAGGCTGCGATGGGTTGCGAAGCGACCCTGTTTTTAAACGACAAAGCACAAACCGATACATTTCTCCGACATATTTCAGAAGCCTCCTACAGAATCGGTTCCTGTTCATCCGTTAGCGTTCCTCTCTTTATTTCAGGGAGGATTCACGGATGTCCACATTGGCCCGTCACAACCACTTTAGCCTCTCGATCAACGGTGCCAATCAAGACCTTCAGGTGCTGGCGTTCACTGGCCATGAAGCAATCAGCAGGCCGTTTGCCTTTGACCTTGAACTGGTCAGCGACCGCTCTGATCTCGACCTGGAAACGCTGCTGCATCAGCCCGCTTTTCTGGCATTCGATGCGCAGGGCAATGGCGTCCACGGGCAGATCTCGAGCATAGGCCTCAGCAGCCCTGGCACGCGCCTGACCCGCTACCGTTTGACGCTGGAGCCGCAGTTGGCCTATTTGGCCCATCGCACCAACCAGCGCATTTTCCAGCGCCTGACCGTGCAGCAAATCATCGAAGAGATCCTGGAAGAGCACGGCATTCTCGGCAATGCCTACACCTTCAATTCGTTCTCGTCTTACGCGCCACGGGAATACTGCGTGCAGTACGGCGAGTCTGATCTGCGCTTTATCCAGCGCCTGTGTTTTGAAGAAGGTTTCCACTTCTGCTTTCGACATTCGCCTGACGGCCACCATTTGGTGTTTGGCGATAAACAGCAAGCATTTACCTCGCTCAAACGCCCGACGCCGTACGTGCAAGGTGCAGGCATGGTGGCCGAAGAACCGTCGATCAACCGCTTTGAACTGCGCCTGCAAGCCCGGACCAATCGCACGGCTCGCCGCGATTATGACTTTCAAAATGCCAGCCGCATGCTGGAGGTCGTTAGCCGCTCAGACCTCAACGAGCGCGCACTTGAAAACTACACCTACCCCGGTCTCTTTACCGAAACTGCGCAAGGTCAGCAGCAAAGCCAGCGCGCGCTGGAGCATCACCAAACCGGCTATCGCCAGGCGCGTGGTTGCAGCAATCAGCCGACCCTGAGCACGGGTCACGTTTTGGCAATGACCGAGCATGCCAACGCGACGTTCAACACGGGCTGGCTACTGACTGAAGTCACCCACACAGGCAAACAGCCCCAAGTGCTGGAAGAACAGGGCGGCAGCACGCAACCGACCGCATCTGATGGCTTTACCCAAGGCTATCGCAACACCTTTCTCGCAATCCCCGAAGACGTGACCTACCGCCCGCAGGAAGTCTTCGCCAAACCGCGCATCCTCGGCAGCCAAACCGCTCGCGTCACCGGACCCGTGGGTGAAGACATCCATTGCGATGAGTTCGGCCGGGTCCGGGTTAAATTTCATTGGGACCGCAGCGCCATCAATGACGACCAGAGCAGTTGCTGGCTGCGCGTCTCATCGAGTTGGGCGGGCGACAGCCATGGCGGCGTGACCATCCCCCGCGTGGGCATGGAAGTGCTGGTGGCCTACCTCAATGGCGACCCGGACCAACCAGTTATTTACGGTTGCCTGGCCAACAGCCTCAACCCGACGCCTATTCAACTGCCAGCCAACAAAACCCAAAGCGTACTGCGCAGCCGCAGCACCCCCGGTGGCAACGGCTACAACGAACTGCGCATCGAAGACCGCACAGGCCAGGAGCAGATCTACCTCCACGCCCAGCGCGACCTGCAACAACACATCAAAAACGACAGCCGCTTGCAAGTCGATGGCAAACGCGAAGAAACCATCACAGGTAATAGCGTCTCGGTGCTCAACGCTGAAGAACAACGCACCGTCAGCAGCGATCGCAAAGTCCAGATCAACGCCAACGACCACCTGGTCGTCGCAGTCAGCAGCCACACCCTGGTGGGCGGCGCGCTAATAGCCGAAGCGGGGATGCAAGTTCATATCAAAGCGGGCGCGCGGGTGAACCTGCAAGCCGGGGCCAACATCACCCTTAAGGCGGGCGGGCAACACCTGCTCATTGGCGCGGCGGGGATCTACGCCAGTTGCCCGATCCTGCTCGGCGGTTTGCCTTTGCCGGGCATGCCAGCGGTGCCGTTGTTGCCGGGGGAAGTGGCGGCCATGCAGAGCTTACCGATGCAACCTTCAACGCAAATGCTGGCTTTGATTGAAGGCAAATCCTCGTGCCCGCAGTGCGAAGCGCTCGCGCAAAGCCATGATCAGGAGAGTGCTCATGCTGACGTTTGAAACATTGCCCAATGACCTGCCTTGGCAGGGAAATGCCTATTTGCTGCTCGACGGAGTGAGCGTGAACAACCTGCTGGCCAAGACCTGCGAATGGTTTGGTACGCCGGATCTGCAATTGCTGTACGCCAATACCCTGCTGGCACCTTGCAGCGAAGTGTCGCCTTGCCTGATCACCCTCAATGGGCCGAATACCCGAGGCCTTAGCCATTACTTCGCCCATGCCGCCCAAGAATGGGGCTATTTGATTTTCAGCGAGGCGAGTGCCTTCGAGGTTATGGCTCATTTGCGCGTATTGCTCGACGCTCAATACCAGCCTCAAGGCCAAAAAGTGTGGTTGCGAGTGGCCGACCCGGCAGTGATGCAGGCTGTTTTGAGCTATGCCGCAACGACGCAAAAGGCTGAGGTATTCGGCCCGATTGACCACGTGGTTCTGCCAGATGTGATCAACAACACGTGGCAACACCACACCCGCCTTGGCGATGTACAGCGCCCGTTGCCTCAACAACCGTATGTCTTGTGCGAGGCTCAGCAAGCCATGCTCGATGAAGTGAGTTTTCGCAGCACCCTCAAGGTGCTTGAAAGTCATGTGCGGGAAAAATTCCCAGGTTATGGGGCGCAATGGTCAATCGAGGCCCGCTGGCAGTGGATGCGTGAGCGTGCGAGCCAGGCTTACGCATCAGGTTTCACCAGCCATCAGGACATTTGTCTCTACACCAACGTCTTCCTGTTACTGGGCGACGACGCGCTACAGCAGCACAGCGATATCGCCAGCTTGATCAATCAGTCCTCAACGTTTACGCCTTCACAGCGCATCGAAAAAGCGGCCGAACTGGCGTACTCGCGCAGTGCTGCGTTCAAGGGGAGTCTCGTATGAGCAACCCAAACCACATCGACCTGAGCCGCAGCGACGCCAAGTCAGCCTTGGGCGTTTGCCCGTTACGCCAAGCCAAAGTACAGCTGTTACCGCTGCGCTATGGATTGGTCGAGCGGCTTGACCCAGCGGCTGTGCTGGCGATGCCCTACCAACCCACTTCACACCCGCTGGGTATTCGCTTGCTGCGTGACGGTTGGTTGTACGTGATTGACAACACCAGCGGCTATTTGCACGAGTACCGCGTCCAGAAAGGCGAGGTTACTCAGTTTGTATGGCAGGGCACTGAAGCCAGCCAGGACCAGCGTCAAGGCATGGACACGCAAAAAACCTTGCTGTTCTCGCGTTCAGCCACCTTGCATATTACTTATAGCGAAGTGCAATGGACGGCCTACAAATGCTCAAAAATGATCGGCAGTTGTGATGAGCGTGATCACTTTATGCAAGTTGTCGACCTGAGCAAGGCTGATTGCGTCAAAGGCGGGCCGCATCTGCTCACCGAGGCGCAAGCCAAACAGTGGCTGGCCGAAGTCGCCGAGCCTTCTACACAGGAAGTAGCCATCGAAGGCATGCACCCAGCAGAAACGCAGGACTATGAGTGGGAAGACCAGCCGCAGTTCCAAAAGACCCACATGGCGGCGGTCAAACGCCACATGCTCGCGGCCTATGAACACGACCATTTGTATCTGGTGTTTAACGACACGTTAGGCGTGATGCGAGACTTGGCCCAGGAACAAGACACGGTCGTGGGTTGGATCGATGAATGGGTGGCCAAGGAGAAGCAGGAACTTAAATACCTGGTGGGCAGCTACATCGAAACCCTGATGGTGCTTAACGACCAAAGCGCGCCAAGTGCAGGTGTCAGCGCCAAGCTGTTTGAAAAAACCACAGAGCAGCAACGTGAGTCGATCTACGACTACTTGAATGCGCGCAACACGCTTAAAGGCATGCCAAGCAGCGCCAGCCCGGAAAAAGCCTCCTACCCAGGGCACGGCTTCGACGCCAGCAACCGGCTTGCACGACAATCAATGAACGATAAAAAACACGCCATGCACGAAGCGCTTGGCGAGCCGCTGTACGACGAACTGAAAGACGACATCGAAGCCCTGCAAGACCACGGCGACGCAGCGCTGCAAGGTCGAGGCCTAGGCTCACGGGGTATCCATGACTTGGTGCGGCATCAGGAAATGACCGCCTACCTTGAAGCCGAGCGGGTGCATATCAAGCGCTGGACTGCGCGTTTGGATCGCCTCACAGCCGATCGCACGCAGTTATTTACCCAGGGCGAGTTGCACCGCAGCTTGTGGTACTTCGACCCCCAGCGCGAAGACCAACTGCAGGCCGCACTGGTCGCTGAACACAACTGCGTACGCGACCTGTGCCGAACCGATGAAAGCCTGCAAGCGGTGGGCGAGTATTTTCACGCGCACCCGTATTACATCTTGCCCGCGTTTGGCAGTCGGCTGGACTGGACGTTTATCAACAGCAAAGCGGGTGATGTGATCAAGTGGCTGGATGACAACCGTAACGCCCAGGAAACCATTGCCACTGCCCAAGGGCGCTTGGTTGAGGTGCAAAAACTGCTGGGGCGACATTGGGCAAACAGCCTGGCGCTGAGCCCGCAGGCAATGATCAACAGCCAATTGGTGCAAGCCGCTTACTCCCCGGCAGCAGCCCTGCGCACAGAGCAATGGCTGGTCATACTGCAAAGCAATCTAAATAGCCCGACCCTCAACGCTCACTTGAATGAACTCAACACCTACAGCAACCGAGCGCATCGCTTGGCGGGGTTGATTGCGCTTGAGCATGAGGGCGCCATTTTACGCGTGGCCAGTGCACAGGAAGTACAGCAATTCAGTACCCGCGTTGCCAATCTGAATGTACTGCTGAAGAACGAAGACACGTACAAGCACAACGCCAAAGTGTCGATTAAAGACAGCAAGCGCCGCATGCTCAGTGACGAACAGCGGCAGACAGCTCGCTATAACGCAGATCGCTACCACCAATTACAGATGAATACCCAAAAAGAGCGTTGGGCGTTGGTCAAGAAAATTCAAAGCAGCCTTACTGTGACTGCCAGTGAGTCGGCAGGGTTTATTGGGGTGAAACTTAAACTTGCTCCGCAGCAGCAAGCTTATTTGAACGAAGAGATAGACCGGTTGCGCTCAGGGATTAAAGGTGGATATGGCGAAGGGCGTGCGGGTGTAACAGCGTTTAAGGGAGGGTTGTTGCCGTTAGCGTTAATGCTGTGGCAAGCGCAGACATTGGGGGAGGCTTGGAGGGAGTGGGATCGACATACATCGGAGGGTACAGTTGGATTTAAAGAACGGGTTATTTTCTTTGGTGCTATAGGAGGTGCTGCCTCGTCTGCGTTATCTGTTTATCAGGGTGTGCATATTTCTCTTGTCGATAAAGCATTTAAGGTTGTTCATCTGAGTAGTGGGAATGCCAATGGGATGTTGCTGGCTGTAAAGCTTGGGAAGTTGGGGCTGGGGCTTGGAGTGCTTATTGCACCTTTGGCTTTTTTCGGGGCAGTAGGTACGTCGTTAAGCAATATTAATAAGTGGGTGACAGCTATCCGTACTGGGAGTTCTGGAGAGAGGGCTGGTGCATTTATAGCCTTGGCAGGAGATACAGGTAATACCGCAGTGGTAGGAATGGCTTGGATTAATATGGCCGCGGAGTTGCGTTTGGTTTTTGAGTCACTTGATAAAGGGGCGCGGGCGTTAAATACAGCCTGGGCTTTGGGAGGGGCTCGTTTTTTGAGTTACTCCGCAAAACTGACACCGTGGGGCTTGGGTCTTATGGCTCTGAGCTTAGGCGGGGAGGCTATTTATAACTACAACAATCTCGATGATCACCAGCGTTGGTTAATGAAGTGCTGCTGGGGGAATGATGAGCAAGGATGGGATTGGCCACTGCATGCTCAATACTTAGCAGAGGCAACGCTGCGTCCTGTAATCACTGATGAAGGTATCACTCAATATCCTGATGAGTTGGACAGGTCTCGGACTTTGATGTTGATTTTTCCAGGTGTGACTAGGCAACGTTTGGCTGAGCACCCTATTAGATTTACTGCACAATTTAAGCGTGATAGTACCGCCGCCATTCTCGATGTGGGCGAAGTGGTACTTAATCGTTTACGCCTGGTTCGGAATAACCCCCTTACCTTGCAGTTGAATTTACCTTATGACTGGTGTGGTACTCAGTCATTAATGCTGATGCGTCTCTCGGTGCAGCCCGAGTTGGCAGTTAGCCCTCTCAAGTCTGAAGAGTTATTTCTGCACTACCGTATTCCTCTGGATGTTGGGAATATTAATCTACCAATCAAAGGTGTGGAAGGTGTTGCACATATTGGAAGCATGGACGGGTATGAACTGAAGTCGGAGCATTTTAATGAATGAACCAAAGTACAACCGACTACCTCATGCCGGAGATTTTGAGATTGAAAGCGGAAAGGAGGCTTTTTACCTATCACCTAAACCGTTACCGACGGGGTCTGCCGCATTTACAGGTCAGCGAATGCATCGCGAGGTTAATGATGTGTTCTTGGATTTTGCTCATGGTGTTAGCGGCTTGGAATTTGCTGTGCGAGCCTCGGTTGGATCGATTGTTTTCATGGCGATTTTCTTTGCTTTATGTAATTTGTTTGCGGCAGGAACATCCTTTTATTATGGATGGCCATTCTGGAGTAATCTTATTGAAAATATAAAAAATCCCATAATGTGGGGTTTTACGGCCGTACATATACTCATCGCAGGAATGCCCCTATACAAAACCATCCACCAAATAACCTCCGTCCCTCCTGTCCGCTTCAACCGCCAACGTCGCGAAGTGGCCTATGTTCGCCAAAAAGGTGAATCTCCGCTAATTGTCCCATGGGAAGAAGTGATCGCCTGTGTCACGGCTGGCACTGTAGTTAACCAATACGCCGTTATGCACAACTATTCGCTGATGATAGGGCTGCGCGACAGTTGCAGTGGCGAAGTTGTGTGGTTGACCCTTAACGTGGGCCATTTAAGTTTGGCGGTCAGCGAGTGGGAGGCGTTGCGGGTATATATGGAAGAAGGGCCACAGGCTTTGCCGGAACCTTTATTAATGGACGAAGAGTTTCAAGAGGGCACCGTGGCGTACTTTCATATGTGCCGCGGAGTCTACCGGGAAATGCATTCGTGGCCGGTGTATGCGTTTGGCTTTTTAACCATTCAGTTTTGCAGCGGCTGGACCTTGCCGTGCCGGTTTTCGGAGTGGATTTACACTCGCCCGAAAGCCGCTTTCTCTGACTCCATTCGCGAATGGTCAAAACCCTTGCCCGCTGAACAACACGCCAAACCCAGTGCCGAACTGCTGCAACAAAGCGCTGAACTGCGCCAGGCCTTGAGTGAAGGCCAGAGTTTGTTTGATTACTACAACGTTAAGTTTTCAGAGCCAGAAATCGCCGCGGGCATTGAGTCTCCTTAGGGATACCCGCCTACCTAAATAAAAGTAAAGTATTTAATAAATAAGAGGTTGTCATGGGTGGTAGTTCGTCGGGGTTGATTGAAGGTTGTTGCGGGTTTATAGATTTCACCTGTGGATGTTGCGGGCTTATTTGGCAATCCACGTATACAGAAGTTTATAAGATTTTGGATGGCGAGCATGTGTCATGTGATAAATGTAAAAACAACGTGCGGCCCAACACTAATGAGAATAGGCGGATAAAATATGCACTATTCAGGCATTCATTTATTTGGTGTTTTTGGGTGGTGTGTGGGTTGGTTTGGTTGTTAGTGGTTGGCGCTATATTTGAATGGGTGAGCTATATGGCGGGGTTCGTTGTTCTATCAATCAGCATTTTTCTGGTGTGGTGTACAAAGGTGAGCTACGAAGGAGGGAAAGTGTTTGATATAACGCTAGACGTTTTTTGAAAGAGTAGGGCGCCTTGGGTAAGAGGTTGGAGTTTATTTGATATATCTATCGAAGTATCCTACGTGATTTATAGATAGAGACTGCATTTTTGCTTGTTTGGTTCGTATTTACTTGCTGGCTTAAATTAGGGTATGGAAATTGTATGGATCCTGTACGCGAGAGTGGGCAATGTCAGTTGGGTCAGAGCGTGTCGTCGGAGGGCGGTGAAGAATTGTACGTTGTATCTATTACCAAATTTTTATTGTTGTATGTGATGACCCTTGGCGGGTACATGATGTATTGGTCGTATCGGAACTGGAAGTTTTATAGCTGTGTTTCTGAAACAGATATCATGCCGGTCATGCGTGGGATTTTTTGGCCATTTTTTGTTTTTTCACTGCTTGCGCGTATTAAGGATGCGTCGAGTGTGAAAGGGGATCAATGTCATTGGTCTCCTGAGGTCAGAGGGCTGTTGATTTTTTCGCTTGTGTTGGTGTCGTGGACGTTAGGTTTTATTCTGAATGAGCCAGACGATAATATAGTTGCATTTGTGACGGGTGCGATAGTTATTACCGTAGGTGCCTATTTGTTTGTGGGTGTTCAGCGTGTGGTTAATCAATTAACTAATGATCCGCAAGGCAGTGGCAATAGCGAAGTTACAGGGGTGAACATGATCTGGATAATTATCGGAGGTGTATATTGGGTCGCTATGACTTGGGGTACATTTGCTGTAGGAATCTGAGTTGCTAACTATACTCAGGGAAGTAACGTGATCTGTTTCTGAATTTGGCTATCCGGCTCTTTCAGTTAGATCCGGTTTTCCGACTTTACGATCGCTTCGCAATCGGACGTAGCCTCGCGGAACTCGGCAACTGCTACAGGTTCTGTAGCCGCTGCCGAAGGCTGCGATAAGGGCCGCAGGGCCCTTCAAAATTAAACAGTCTCACCCGAATCAAACGGCTTGCGCACCGCTCTCACCACCGGGCGCAGCAGTTCAGTCGGTGGTGTTTCGCAGCTGATTTTACGGCCCAGCAAGGTTTCGATGGACGGCAACTGGTACGAGTCGTCTTCACCGGCAAAGCTGATGGACACACCACTCGCGCCTGCGCGGCCTGTACGGCCAATGCGGTGCACGTAGTCATCGGGCACTTCGGGCAGGGTGAAGTTGATCACGTGGCTGATGCCGTCGATGTGGATGCCGCGCCCGGCAACGTCGGTCGCGACCAGTACGCGTATCTTGCCTTCGCGGAAGCCTTCGAGGGTTTTGATGCGTTTGTGCTGCGGTACGTCGCCCGACAGTTGGGCGGCGTTGATGCCGTCTCGCACCAGGCGCTCTTCGATGCGGCGTACTTCGTCTTTGCGGTTGGCGAATACGATGACGCGTTCCCAGCCGTTGTCGTTTACCAGGTTGAACAGCAATTTGTATTTGTCAGCACCCGCGACCGCATACACGTGTTGCTCAACCAGTTCGTTGGCAACGTTCTGCGCTTCGATTTCGACGATGGCCGGGTCGGTGGTCCATTGTTTGGCCAGGTTCATCACGTCTTCGGTGAAGGTCGCGGAGAACAGCAGCGTTTGACGCTCTGCTTTTGGCGGGGTCTGACGAATGATCTGACGCACTTGCGGGATGAAGCCCATGTCGAGCATGCGGTCAGCTTCGTCCAGCACCATCACTTCGACCATGTCCAGGTGCACGTCGCCACGCTGGTTGAAGTCCAGCAGACGGCCTGGTGTGGCCACTAGAATGTCGCAATGACGCGCTTCCAGTTGTTTGAGCTGTTTGTCGAAGTCCATGCCGCCTACAAACGTCATGACGTTGAGGTCGGTGTACTTGGTCAGGTCGGCAGCGTCTTTGGCAATCTGCACCACCAGTTCGCGGGTTGGCGCGATGATCAGTGCCCGCGGCTCGCCCATGTAGCGCTCTTTGGGCGGCGGGGTCTGGGTCAACTGGCTGATGATCGAGATCAGGAACGCAGCGGTTTTGCCGGTGCCGGTTTGGGCGCGGCCAATGGCGTCGCGTCCGCTCAGGGTATAGCCCAGCACTTGTGCCTGAATCGGCGTGCAATACGGGAAACCCAGGTCCTGGATGGCGTGCATCAGTTCAGGAGTGAGCTTGAAATCGTGAAAGCGGGTTTTGCCTTCTTGCGGCTCAACCACAAAATCTTCGAGTTTCCAGGGAATGACTGGCGGTTTGGGGGCCGCTTCACGCCGTGGTTTTGCAGCTTTTGGTTTTTCGATCCGCGCAGGTTCTGGCGCGGGCGAGGCTGCGGGCGAGGTCACCGCGGCTTGCGCAGGAGCAGAACGGCCAGGCTGTTGCGCGTCGGTTCGCGGGCTGGGGCTGCTGGGAGGTGTCATGGACGCTGGCGCGAGCGGCTCAGCCTCGCTTTTACCGAATATTTTTTTGAGTGCTTTGAGCACGGTCATCTCATCAGTTGGTTTAGGAGTGTACGCCGGGCAGTGTAATGCAAGTCGCGTGCTCGGCGTAGTTAACGGCGGGATGTTTCGTTTTTAGCGCAGGCGCTCGGTCAGCCAAGCACCGATGTCACGGATTTCCTCAGGTAACACTTCGTGCCCCATTGGGTATTCCTGCCATGTAACGCGCACATCCAAACGCTTCAAGTGCTCATACGCGGTACGGCCCATAGCGTTTTGCACGACATCGTCATATTGGCCATGCAGACAATAGGCCGGTGTCCGCTCCTGACTGGCGGACAATTGCATTTCATTACTGAAGGTTGGAGCGTAGGTGGAGAGGGCAAGTACGCCACCCAATGCTCCCTTCCATTTTAGATAGGCGGTATGGAGCACCACGGCGCCGCCTTGGGAAAAACCGGCGAGAAAAATTCGGCTGGCGTCTATTCCGGCGCTCCTCTGTTTTTCGATCAGCTCAATGACCGTTTTTGCCGACTCGTTCAGCTCCTCCTCACTGATCGAACGGGCCGGGCTCATGGCCTTGATGTCGTACCAGCTGGGCATGGCATATCCGCCATTAATGGTCACTGCCCGGGTCGGTGCCTGAGGCAAAACAAAGCGTGTGGTGAGTAGCGTTTCTTGAAGTGCTTCGGCCACCGGGAGGAAGTCATAACGATCGGCGCCCAAGCCGTGAAGCCAGATAACACAAGCGTCTGCGGTCTTTTTGGGTTGAATGATCAGAGGTTCGGTCATGGGTGCTCCATCGTTGGGCGTTCGTGTTGAGTGCGCGCGCGATAAGGGTGCGCGTTCGTTTGAAAGTTACAGAAGATGTCGCCTGCTTGAACGTTTCTGCCCGAAAACTCCGCTTAATCGCTTAATTCGCCGCAGTGGTACGGGCTTTGCTATGTGGACAGGGACGTTAGCAGGTTCACCTTCGGCGGTAACACTAACAGGCAACTGTCGGATGGGGGACAGCAAAATCAGACAGATGAAGTTAGACAAGGAATTCAACAGCTCACGTGAGCGCTTCGGTTTGAGGAGTCGTGCGATACACCTATCGCTCAAGGCTTATGCCGCTTGACCCAACAAAAAGCCAACACGGGTCAACAGTGCCTCACAAGGGGGCGGCGGGTCTTGTTCAAACACAAAAAAAGCAGCACTGGAGGTTTGAATGAAGCAGTTGAAATCCACCCTGGCCCTGGCCACCGCAGCAGTCGTTTTGAGCGTTACAGGTTTTGCTCATGCCGGCGCGACATTGGATGGCGTAAAAAAGAAGGGTTTTGTGCAGTGTGGCGTCAGTGATGGCTTACCGGGTTTTTCGGTTCCTGACAAAGACGGCAAAATTCTGGGGATCGATGCTGATGTTTGCCGCGCCGTAGCCGCTGCTGTGTTTGGCGACGCGACCAAGGTCAAGTTCAGCCAGTTGAACGCCAAAGAGCGTTTTACCGCGCTGCAATCGGGCGAAGTTGACGTGCTGTCGCGCAACACCACCTGGACCAGCTCTCGCGATGCGGGCATGGGCCTGGTGTTTGCTGGCGTGACGTATTACGACGGCGTTGGCTTTTTGGTCAACAACAAACTGGGCGTTAAAAGCGCCAAGGAACTGGATGGCGCGACCATCTGCATTCAGGCCGGGACGACCACCGAACTCAACGTCTCGGACTACTTCCGCGCTAATAATCTGAAATACACCCCGATCACGTTCGATACCTCTGATGAAAGCGCCAAGTCGCTGGAAAGCGGGCGTTGCGACGTGCTGACCTCCGACAAATCGCAGCTTTATGCACAGCGCAGCAAGCTGGCCAGCCCGAACGACTACGTGGTGTTGCCGGAAACCATCTCTAAAGAACCGCTGGGTCCAGTGGTGCGCAAGGGCGATGAAGACTGGTTCAGCATCGTCAAGTGGACGCTGTTCGCCATGCTCAACGCTGAAGAGGCGGGCATTACCTCTAAAAACGTTGTGGCTGAAGCCAAATCGACCAAAAACCCTGACGTTGCCCGTTTGCTGGGTGCTGATGGTGAATACGGTAAAGACCTGAAACTGCCGAAGGACTGGGTCGTTCAGATCGTCAGCCAAGTCGGTAACTACGGCGAAGTCTTCGAGAAAAACCTCGGAAAGAACACCCCGCTGGCCATCGATCGTGGCCTGAACGCCCTGTGGAACAACGGCGGCATTCAATACGCACCCCCTGTTCGCTGATAGCCCTGTCACCCGGTGGGCCAACCACCGGGTGAAGTTTTGATTCTTTTTTTCAGGGGCACTTCATGCAGACTAAAGTCGGCGCACCCAAGCAGAGGCTGAGCCTCAGCGATCCACGTGTGCGTGCGTGGTTATTTCAGATCATCACCGTCGGGTTGGTGGTCTTTATGGGTTGGTATCTGTTCAACAATACTCAGACCAACCTGCAACACCGAGGCATTACGTCCGGTTTTGACTTTCTTGATCGCAGTGCAGGTTTTGGTATTGCGCAGCATTTGATTGATTACACCGAGTCCGACAGCTATGCGCGGGTCTTTGTGATCGGGCTACTGAACACCTTGCTGGTGTCGGTCATCGGTATCGTACTGGCGACCATTCTGGGTTTTATCATCGGTGTCGCTCGGCTTTCGTCGAACTGGATGATCAACAAGCTGGCGACGGTGTATGTCGAGATTTTTCGCAACATCCCGCCACTGCTGCAAATCCTGTTCTGGTACTTCGCGGTCTTTCTGACCATGCCGGGGCCACGCAACAGTCACAACTTCGGCAACACCTTTTATATGAGCAGCCGTGGCCTGAACATGCCGGCTGCCATTGGCACCGACGCCTTCTGGCCGTTTGTGATCAGTGTGGTGCTGGCGATTGTCGCGGTGGTGGTGATGGCGCGCTGGGCCAACAAACGCTTTGAGGCGACCGGCGTACCGTTTCATAAATTCTGGGCCGGGCTGGGCTTGCTGCTGGTGATTCCTGGGGCATGCGCGCTGATTTTTGGCGCGCCGGTGCATTGGGAAATGCCAGAGCTCAAGGGTTTCAACTTTGTCGGTGGCTGGGTGCTGATCCCGGAACTGCTGGCGCTGACCATTGCACTGACGGTGTATACGGCGGCGTTTATTTCCGAAATCGTGCGCTCGGGCATCAAGTCGGTCAGCCACGGCCAGACCGAAGCGGCCCGCTCACTGGGGCTGCGCCCTGGGCCGACGCTGCGCAAGGTCATCATCCCGCAAGCACTGCGGGTGATTATCCCGCCGCTGACCAGCCAATACCTCAACCTGGTGAAAAACTCGTCGCTGGCGGCGGGCATCGGGTATCCGGAAATGGTTTCACTGTTTGCCGGCACGGTACTGAACCAGACCGGGCAAGCGATTGAAGTCATCGCCATCACCATGAGCGTTTACCTGGCGATCAGCATCAGCATTTCGCTGCTGATGAACTGGTACAACACGCGCATTGCGCTGATCGAGCGATGAGGACGCGACTATGACGACTCATGTTTTCAAACCTGACATGCCGCCGCCGGGTAACCGCGTCGGTATCGTCGCCTGGGCTCGGGCCAATCTGTTTTCCAGTTGGCTCAATACTTTGCTGACGCTGTTTGCCTTTTATCTGGTCTGGCTGATTGTGCCGCCACTGCTGAGCTGGGCGATATTTGACGCCAACTGGGTGGGCAGCACTCGGGCCGACTGCACCAAGGATGGCGCCTGCTGGGTGTTCATCCAACAACGTTTCGGTCAGTTCATGTACGGCTATTACCCGCGTGATTTGCGCTGGCGGGTCGATCTGACGGTGTGGCTGGCAGTCATTGGCATCGCGCCGCTGTTTATTGCGCGCTTCAAGCACAAGGCCATTTACGGACTGAGCTTTTTGGTGGTGTACCCGATTCTGGCGTACAGCCTGTTGCATGGCGGCTACTGGGGCCTGAGCAACGTCGCGACCAGCCAATGGGGCGGCTTGATGCTGACGCTGGTGATTGCCACCGTGGGCATTGCGGGCGCATTGCCGCTGGGTATCTTGCTGGCGCTGGGGCGACGTTCGGACATGCCGGCGATTCGCGTGGTGTGCGTGACCTTCATTGAGTTCTGGCGCGGCGTGCCGTTGATCACGGTGCTGTTTATGTCGTCGGTGATGCTGCCGTTGTTTCTGCCCGAGGGCATGAACTTCGACAAGCTGCTGCGGGCCTTGATCGGGGTGATTCTGTTCCAGTCGGCGTATGTGGCTGAAGTGGTGCGCGGCGGTTTGCAGGCCATTCCCAAAGGCCAGTACGAAGCGGCTGCCGCGATGGGCCTGGGTTACTGGCGCAGCATGGGGCTGGTGATCTTGCCGCAAGCCTTGAAGCTGGTGATCCCCGGCATCGTGAACACCTTTATTGCCCTGTTCAAGGACACGAGCCTGGTGATCATCATCGGCCTGTTCGACCTGCTCAACAGCGTCAAGCAAGCGGCTGCGGACCCGACATGGCTCGGCATGGCGACCGAAGGCTATGTGTTTGCGGCCTTGGTGTTCTGGATTTTCTGTTTTGGTATGTCCCGCTACTCCATACATCTGGAGCGCAAGCTGGACACTGGCCACAAGCGTTAGTAGGAGTTCGACATGAGTGAAGCAATCAAAAAGCCTGCTAGCCCTGAAGGCATTATTCAGATGCAGGGCGTTAACAAGTGGTATGGCCAGTTCCACGTGCTCAAGGACATCAACCTGAACGTGCAGCCCGGCGAGCGGATTGTGTTGTGCGGGCCTTCGGGCTCGGGTAAGTCGACCACTATTCGTTGCCTTAATCGCCTCGAAGAGCACCAGCAAGGGCGCATTGTGGTCGATGGTGTGGAGTTGACCAACGACATCAAACAGATCGAAACCGTGCGCCGCGAAGTCGGCATGGTGTTTCAGCACTTCAACCTGTTTCCGCATCTGACCATTTTGCAAAACTGCACGTTGGCACCGATGTGGGTGCGCAAGATGCCCAAGCGCCAGGCCGAAGAAATTGCCATGCACTATTTGGAACGCGTGCGTATTCCGGAGCAGGCACACAAGTTTCCGGGGCAGTTGTCCGGTGGTCAGCAACAGCGTGTGGCGATAGCCCGGGCGCTGTGCATGAAACCCAAAATCATGCTGTTCGACGAACCGACCTCAGCGCTTGATCCGGAAATGGTCAAAGAAGTGCTCGACACCATGATTGGTTTGGCCGAAGACGGCATGACCATGCTCTGCGTGACTCACGAGATGGGCTTTGCCCGTACGGTGGCTAATCGGGTGATCTTTATGGACAAGGGTGAAATCGTCGAGCAAGCGGCACCGAATGACTTCTTCGACAACCCGCAAAATGATCGGACCAAACTGTTCCTGAATCAGATTTTGCATTGATTTAATCGGACGCAGACCATCTATGCCCTTATAGGTGCGTAATGCCAGTCAGTTAAGCGAACGCTGTTTTGAATGCAGCGAGAAACCTGTGGGAGTCTGGCTTGCCAGCGATGCAGGCGATGCGGTTTGTCTGCTGCACCTCGTCGATCCAATCGCTGGCAAGCCAGGCTCCCACAGGGGATGTGCGTTAACTGACAGGCATTAGGGATTTTTGCGTCGAATGCGCTCCATCTCGTCCGCCATGACTCGCTTGGCATCCTCTATCAGTTCATCACCCGCTTGGGCATAACGCTCAGCGCTGGGTGCATCGAATTCGACCTCAGCACATTCGCTGCATGCATGGCCCGACAGGTTCTGCACGCTGCGGGTCAACTGTTTGAAACTCACACTAAAATCGCGTCCCTTGAACGGGTGAATGGCGTTGGGCGCGCCGCAGGTGTAGCAATCATGTTTGCTCATCAATCTTTTTCCTTGAAGGCAATCACTGGCGGCCCTCCACGGCACCGAGTCGGCGTACGTCATCCTGAATGAACGGGAGGGTGTAGTGATAAGGGGCTACTTAGCTATTTAAGTTGGCCCTTTAATCTGTAGTTGATTGCTCTTGCGCAAGGCGCTGACTAACATGTCGGAAAATTCATCCTATGATTGGATGAAAAGGCGAATTCTATGACAGACGTTTCTCCGCTGATAAAACGCTCGCTGGTCGATCAGGCCCTTGAGCAACTGCGTGCCCGCATCAACAGCGGTACTTGGGAGGTGGGCCAGCGCCTGCCGACCGAACCCGAGCTGGCGACGCAACTGAACATCAGCCGTAACACGGTGCGTGAAGCCATGCGGGTGTTGGCGTTTGCCGGCTTGATTGATATTCGCCAGGGCGATGGCAGTTATCTGCGCGGGCGTATCGATCCGATGGACACGCTGCGTGCACTGTCATCCTGTTCTCTGGAGCAGGGCCGCGAGATGCGCCATATCCTGGAAGTCGAAGCCGTTGGCCTGGCCGCCCTGCGTCGCACCGATGAAGACTTGCGGCTCCTGCATCAAGCGCTCGACGTCAGTGGTCAGCATTACCACGGCGAACTCGATACCTATATTTGCTGTGACTTGCTGTTTCATCAGCGCTTGATTGATGCCGCGCATAACCCGGCCTTGAGCGAGTTATATCGCTACAGCGCCAGTGTTTTTACCCATCATTTGCGCAACACCCTGGATGTTCAGCCGCGGCGTCAGCAGGTGTTTGATCTGCACGTCCAATTGCTGGAAGCCGTCGAACAACAAGACCCGCAACGGGCTATGGCGCTTTGCCGGACGTTGATCAATGAACCTTGAGCCGGAGAAGGCCATGCACCATCCCTCGACCGAAGCTGTTCGCCATTTGGATGAACTGGACGAACTGCTGATCGACGCTGAAGTTGACGACGAGCAGGTGCCACAGACTCCACCGGTCGTGCTGCGTCCGTGGTTGCTGCTGTTGGGGCTGGTGCTGGTGGCCCTGAACCTGCGTCCGGCATTGTCGAGCGTGGCGCCGTTACTCGGCGAAGTATCGGACCGCTTGGGATTATCAGCCGCGCAAGCCGGTTTACTGACCACATTGCCAGTGCTGTGCCTGGGGGTGTTTGCACCGTTGGCGCCGATTCTGGCTCGACGCTTCGGGACTGAGCGGGTGGTACTCGGGATTCTCCTGACGCTGGGCGGTGGGATTGTGTTGCGCAGTTGCCTGGGCGAAGTCGGGCTGTTTGCCGGGAGCATTTTGGCGGGCGCCAGTATTGGGGTGATCGGCGTATTGGTGCCGGGCATTATCAAGCGTGATTTTGCCGGGCATGCCGGAACCATGACGGGTGTCTACACCATGGCGTTGTGTCTGGGGGCTGCACTGGCGGCGGGCGCAACGGTGCCGTTGAGCCATTACCTGGGTGACAGTTGGGCATTAGGTCTGGGGTTTTGGGCATTGCCTGCCGTACTGGCGGTCATTTTCTGGCTGCCGCAGGTGGGCAAGCGTCATGGCGCACACAACGTGGCCTACCGGGTGCGTGGCCTGCTGCGTGATCCGCTGGCCTGGCAAGTGACCTTCTACATGGGGTTGCAATCTTCGTTGTCCTACATCGTTTTCGGTTGGTTGCCTTCAATCCTGATTGGCCGGGGCCTGACCCCGACCCAAGCCGGGCTGGTGATGTCGGGCTCGGTGATTGTGCAGTTGGCCACGGCGCTGAGTGCGCCCTGGCTGGCGACGCGCGGCAAAGATCAACGACTGGCAATTGTGCTGGTCATGGGCATGACGTTGGCAGGCCTGTTTGGTTGTCTGTATGCCCCGCTGGAGGGCTTGTGGGGCTGGGCGATTGTGTTGGGTCTCGGGCAGGGCGGGGCTTTCAGCCTGGCGTTAACTTTGATTGTGCTGCGTTCGCGCGATGCCCATGTGGCCGCCAACCTGTCGGGCATGGCTCAAGGCATTGGTTACACCGTGGCCTCGCTGGGCCCTCTGGCCGTGGGTGTGGTGCATGAAGTGACCGGCGGTTGGAATGCGCTGGGCTGGATTTTTGCGGTGATTGGTCTGTGTGCCATCGTTGCCGGTCTTGGGGCCGGGCGGGCGCTGTATGTGAATGTGCAGAGCGAGAAGATTTAAAGCACATAGTGTTTCGGCTCATTGCAGATTATCGTGCACGGATCAATAACCGCACGGACCTCGCCATGAGCCAAGACCATCAAGCGTTGATTACTCGCTTCTACCAGGCTTTTCAGCAATTGGATGCACACGCCATGGGCGAGTGTTACACCGACGACGTCGTGTTCAGCGATCCGGTATTTGGCGAACTGCGTGGTCATGAAGCCACCGATATGTGGCGCATGCTGACGTCACGGGCCAAGGATTTCAGCCTGACGTTTGATCAGGTTCAGGCCGACACCCAACGCGGCAGTGCGCATTGGGTGGCGACCTATTTGTTCAGCCAGACCGGTAATGTCGTGATCAACGACATTCAGGCCCGCTTTGTGTTTCGCGACGGCAAAATTTGCGAGCACCACGACCACTTCGACCTGTGGCGCTGGTCGCGTCAGGCATTGGGCACTAAAGGTTTATTACTGGGGTGGACACCGCTGGTGCAAAACGCCATTCGGGCTCAGGCGAAAAAAGGCCTCAAAGCCTTTCAGGCGGGGCGTTAAGGATTAAGTGTGACAAGGTTGAGCGAATCCTCAGAGGCCACGGCTCAAGTGGCCAAACCCTGGTTTGTGTATTTGGTGCGTGCGGCCAATGGCTCGCTCTATTGCGGGATCAGCGATGACCCGGTGCGACGTTTTGCCAAGCATCAAACCGGCAAGGGCGCGCGTTTCTTCGCCTCAAGCCCAGCCGTAGCCCTGGTGTATATCGAGTCCTGGCCGGATAAAGGCGAAGCGCTGCGTCAGGAAAGGCTGATTAAAAAGCTTAAAAAAAGCGCTAAAGAGTGTCTGGTGCAAAGCCAGATGGCGCACTTAGAAGTGAGCTGACCGGGTTTTCAAGTGCGCTATGCTGCCCGCTCACTTACGTCTGGCGGATTACTGAATGTCTGAGTTGATACTTCATCATTACGCAACGTCCCCTTTTGCCCATAAAGCTCGCCTGCTGCTGGGCTTCAAGGGGCTTTCGTGGCACTCAGTACACATCCCGGCGATGATGCCAAAACCTGATTTGCTGGCCTTGACCGGTGGTTATCGCAAAACACCGGTGCTGCAAGTGGGAGCGGACATTTATTGCGACACGGCGTTGATTGCCCGGCGCCTGGAGCAAGAAAAATCGGCGCCGGTGTTGTTTCCTCTCGACAAACAACTGGTGGTCAGTGCGTTTGCGGCGTGGGCTGATTCGGTGGTGTTTCAGCATGCCGTGAGTTTGGTGTTTCAGCCTGAATCAGTGGCTGTGCGTTTTGCCAGACTGCCGCCAGAAGGGGTCAAGGCGTTCATGGCGGATCGCGCGGGCTTGTTCAGCGGTGGCAGTGCGACCCGTTTGCCGCTGGAGCAAGCCAAGTTGCAATGGCCAGTGATCATGGCGCGACTTGAGCAGCAATTGCAGCACGCACAGGGTGACTACCTGTTTGGTGAACCTTCGATTGCCGACTTTGCACTGGCACACCCGCTGTGGTTCCTGAAAGCCACGCCGGTCACGGCGCCACTGGTTGATGCGTATCCGGCGGTGGCGGCCTGGTTGGCACGGGTGCTGGATGTGGGGCAGGGCGCACCGATCGACATGACCCCCGAGCAGGCGCTGGACGTTGCCAAAAAGGCTGAGCCCGTTGATTTACCTGAATTCGATCAACATTGCGGGTTGATTCAAGGTCAGCGTGTGAGCGTTGCTGCGACCGACTACGGCGTCGATCCGGTGGAAGGTGAGTTGGTGCACGTGGGCGCCGAAGCCGTAGTCGTGCGCCGGGAAGACCCGCGAGTGGGCGCTGTGCATGTGCACTTTCCACGTATCGGGTTTCGCATTGACGCGGTGGGCCAAATAACACCGTAGGAACTGCCGCAGCCTACGGGTGATGTTGTTCACTCAAGCGCTGCACACAACTCAACTGTAGGAGCGAGCTTGCCTCGCGATCTTTTAAACGATCAAAAGATCGCGAGGCAAGCTCGCTCCTACGGGGTCCGCTTTTGCTTAAATGAACAGCATTGCCAGCCTGCGGGGGTTATTTCAACGCCGCCAAGATCGCATCCGGGTTGAAATCCCTGAGCAATGTGCCGTTTACGTCCAGTATCGGAATCCCGCGGCCACCCAGCGCCTCATAGGCCTGACGGGCGGCAGCATCCTTGTCGATATCAAATTCCTTGAACGGGATGCCTTTCTGGTCCAGAAAACGCCGCGTGGCCTTGCAGTAGCCGCACCACTCGGTGGCATACAGCACCACCCGGGCGCTGGCTCGGGTTTGCTCTGACACGGCGCCTGAGGGGTTAAGCACCCGCTCGATCTTGCCCCAGTTCTGAAAGACGACCACAACCACCAGCACAAACAGGACTTTCTTCAGGATGCCGTTCAGCATTATTTGTTGCGCTTGAGCTGGTCGAGCAATTGGGTCGGCAGGCCTTTGATGACGAGCGTACCGGCTTCTTCGTCAAACTCCACCTTGGAGCCCAGCAGGTGGGCTTCAAAGCTGATAGACAAGCCTTCAGCGCGCCCTGTGAAGCGGCGGAACTGGTTCAGGGTGCGTTTGTCAGCCGGGATCTCAGGCGACAGGCCGTAGTCTTTGTTGCGGATGTGGTCGTAAAACGCTTTTGGGCGTTCTTCGTCGATCAGTTCGGACAATTCTTCCAGACCCATCGGTTCACCGATCTTGGCCTGACTGCTGGCGTAATCGACCAAGGTCTTGGTTTTCTCGCGGGCAGATTCTTCGGGCAGGTCTTCGCTTTCAACAAAATCACTGAAGGCCTTGAGCAGCGTGCGGGTTTCGCCGGGGCCGTCGACGCCTTCCTGGCAGCCGATAAAGTCGCGGAAGTACTCCGAGACCTTTTTGCCGTTCTTGCCTTTGATAAACGAAATGTACTGCTTGGATTGCTTGTTGTTCTGCCACTCGGAGAGGTTGATGCGCGCGGCCAGGTGCAATTGGCCCAGATCCAGGTGGCGCGAAGGCGTTACGTCCAGTTCCGAGTTGACCGCTACGCCGTCGCTGTGGTGCAGCAGCGCGATGGCCAGGTAGTCAGTCATGCCTTGCTGGTAATGCGCGAACAGCACGTGACCGCCCACCGACAGGTTGGATTCTTCCATCAGTTTTTGCAGGTGTTCAACGGCGACACGGCTGAAGGCGGTGAAATCGGTGCCGCCGTCCAGGTACTCCTTGAGCCAGCCGCTGAAAGGATGCGCGCCGGACTCGGCGTGGAAAAAGCCCCAGGCTTTACCTTGTTTGGCGTTATAGCTTTCGTTCAGGTCTGCGAGCATGTTCTCGATGGCTTGAGACTCGGCCAATTCGCAGTCTCGGGCGTGGAGAACAGCGGGCGTACCGTCGGGTTTTTTATCAATCAAGTGGACGATGCAATGACGGATCGGCATGGGCTTCTCGGCGAAAAATGAGCGGGGAGGGCGCGCGCCCGGAAAAGCGCCAAGTGTACCGCACCTGAGCGCCTGAGCAGTCTTCGTACCGGGTTTAGGGCGATGAGGGGCGGGGTAGAGGGATTTTTTACACGTTTAAGGCGATAAACCTGACCAAATGGCTAGGTAGAGGCGGATATTTAGCCGTCTCTGTGCTAGTTTTGCCCGGTCTTGCGCTGGGTAACGGCGTAAAGCATGCATTCAGCCTGTGTCAGGTCGAACCAAACTCCGTTTTAGCACTCTACATCCGCGATTCGTCGTGAAAGCAAACGGGCGTGCCAGACCCTCGATTTCTGGCTCGATAGCTGACCTTGCACGTTGCAAACCAAATGAATTTGATAGGGAAGGAATATCTCAATGGCTATTACTAAAGACCAACTGATCGCTGATCTGGCTGAAACTGTAGACGCACCGAAAACTACCACGCGTGCTCTGCTGGACCAACTGGGTCAAATCGTTGCTGATCAGCTGGAAAATGGCGGCGAAATCACTCTGCCAGGTATTGGCAAACTGAAAGTGACCGAGCGTCCTGCCCGTACTGGCCGTAACCCTTCGACTGGCGCTGCCATCGAAATCGCTGCCAAAAAAGTTATCAAGCTCGTTGTGGCTAAAGGCCTGACTGACGCTGTTAACAAGTAAGAACGCATTAAAAAAACCGCGCTTCGGAGTGATCCGAAGCGCGGTTTTTTTTATGCGCGAAAATCCTTTGTAGGAGCGAGCTTACCTCGCGATCTTTTGATCTTCTAAAAGATCGCGAGGCAAGCTCGCTCCTACAGTGGGGAAGGATTACTTCCAGTTTTTCTCGCGCCACATCTGCTGCTGGTCTTTGTCGTGGAAGGTCCAGGCCACAAAGCGGCTTTGCTTGTTGCCCTGAGACATTTCGACGACCTGGCTTTCGCGCGCACCGGCTTTTTTCAGCGCTGTTTGAATGGCCGGCAAGTTGGAGGCCTTGGACACCAGCACGCTGAACCACAGCACCTGACGGCCTACCTGCACGCTTTCACGTATCAGTTGGGTCACGAAGCGTTGCTCGCCGCCTTCGCACCACAGTTCGGCCGCCTGGCCACCAAAATTCAGAACCGGCAGTTTGCGCTTGGGGTCAGCCTTGCCCAGTGCACGCCATTTGCGCTCGCTGCCGCGTGTGGCTTCGTCCAGCGAAGCGTGGAACGGCGGGTTGCACATCGTCAGGTCGAATCGCTCGCTGCTCTCCAGGATGTCCAGCAGGATCTTCTGGGGATTAGGTTGCAGGCGCAGGCTGATGGCTTTGTTCAAGCTGTTGGACTGCACAATCGCCTTGGCGGCTTTAACCGCTGTCGGGTCGACTTCAGTGCCGAGGAACTGCCAGCGGTATTCGCTGTGGCCGATCAGCGGGTAGACGCAGTTGGCGCCCATGCCGATGTCCAGCACGCGCACGCTGGAGCCGCGCGGAATCTCGCCATCGTTCATGTTGGCCAGCAAGTCCGCCAGGAAGTGCACGTAATCGGCGCGGCCCGGCACTGGCGGGCACAGGTAGTCAGCCGGAATGTCCCAGTGCGCAATCCCGTAGAACGCCTTGAGCAGGGCGCGGTTGAACACGCGCACGGCACTTGGGTTGGCGAAGTCGATGCTCTCTTTGCCGTACGGGTTGATGATCACAAACTCAGCCAGTTCCGGGCAGACCGAAATCAGTTGAGGAAAGTCGTAACGGCCCTGATGGCGGTTGCGCGGGTGCAGGCTAGGCTTGACGCGCGGCTCGACCGGGGTGCTCTCGCTGGCAGTCTTGGGCTTGTGGCGTGTGGCTTTGGAAGTACGTGGGGTTGTCATGTTCAATTCATTCCACAAAAGCAATCGCGGGCAAGGCCGCCCCAGCAGGGTTAAACCCTGCGGGAGCGTCCTTGCCCGCGATCAGGTGCGCAGCGTTTTTACAGGCTGGAAATCCGCGCGTGCTGGTCAGCCAATTTGCTCAAGGCCTGTTCGGCCTCGGCCAATTTGGCGCGTTCCTTGTCGATGACTTCAGCCGGGGCCTTGTCAACGAAAGCGGCGTTCGACAGTTTTCCGCCTACGCGGGCCACTTCGCCGTGCAAACGCTGGATTTCCTTGTCCAGGCGCGCCAACTCTGCATCTTTGTCGATCAGGCCCGCCATGGGCACCAGCACTTCCATCTCGCCAACCAGAGCGGTAGCAGACAGTGGTGCTTCGGCGCCGTCTTGCAGCACGGTGATCGATTCGAGTTTAGCCAGCTTTTTCAGCAAGGCATCGTTCTCGGTCAAACGGCGCTGGTCTTCGCTGCTGACGTTTTTCAGGTACAGCTGCAACGGTTTGCCCGGGCCGATGTTCATTTCGCCACGGATGTTGCGCGTGCCGAGCATCAAGCCCTTGAGCCATTCGATGTCGTCTTCGGCGGCCTGGTCGATGCGCGCTTCGTTCGCCACTGGCCACGGTTGCAGCATGATGGTCTTGCCTTCAACACCGGCCAGCGGCGCGATGCGCTGCCAGATTTCTTCGGTGATGAACGGCATGAACGGGTGCGCCAGGCGCAAGGCCACTTCCAGAACCCGAACCAGCGTGCGACGAGTGCCACGCTGACGTTCAACCGGTGCGTTTTCGTCCCACAGCACAGGCTTGGACAGTTCCAGGTACCAATCGCAATACTGGTTCCAGATGAACTCGTACAGGGCTTGTGCGGCCAGGTCGAAGCGGAACTGGTCGAGGTGACGGGTCACTTCGGCTTCGGTGCGTTGCAACTGCGAGATGATCCAGCGATCAGCCAACGACAGTTCGTAGGCTTCGCCGTTCTGGCCGCAGTCTTCGCCCTTGTCCAGCACGTAGCGTGCGGCGTTCCAGATCTTGTTGCAGAAGTTGCGATAGCCTTCAACGCGGCCCATGTCGAACTTGATGTCGCGGCCGGTGGAGGCCAGCGAGCAGAACGTGAAGCGCAGGGCGTCGGTGCCGTAGCTGGCGATGCCGTCTGCGAACTCGTCACGGGTCTGCTTCTCGATCTTCTTCAGCAGTTTTGGCTGCATCAGGCCGCTGGTGCGTTTGGCCACCAGGTCTTCGAGTTCGATACCGTCGATGATGTCCAGCGGGTCCAGGACGTTGCCCTTGGACTTGGACATTTTCTGGCCCTGACCATCACGTACCAGGCCGTGCACATACACGGTCTTGAACGGAACTTGCGGGGTGCCGTCTTCGTTCTTCACCAAATGCATGGTGAGCATGATCATCCGGGCAACCCAGAAGAAAATGATGTCGAAGCCGGTTACCAGCACGTCAGTGGAGTGGAAGGTCTTCAGCGCTTCGGTCTTTTCTGGCCAGCCCAAGGTGGAGAATGTCCACAGGCCCGAACTGAACCAGGTGTCGAGCACGTCGTTGTCTTGCTGCAAGGCAACGTCCGGGCCCAGGTTGTGCTTGGCGCGGACTTCGGCTTCGTCGCGGCCTACGTAGACCTTGCCCGACTCGTCGTACCAGGCCGGAATCCGGTGGCCCCACCACAGTTGACGGCTGATGCACCAGTCCTGGATGTCGCGCATCCACGAGAAGTACATGTTTTCGTACTGTTTTGGCACGAACGCGATGCGGCCGTCTTCGACAGCGGCGATGGCAGGTTCTGCCAGTGGCTTGGTCGACACGTACCACTGGTCAGTCAGCCACGGCTCGATGACGGTGCCCGAGCGGTCGCCTTTCGGCACTTTCAGTGCGTGGTCATCGACGCTGACCAGCAGCCCGGCTTCGTCAAAGTCGGCAACGATTTGCTTGCGCGCCTCGAAACGGTCCAGGCCCGCGTATTTGGCGGGCAGGGTACCGTCGACGGATTCATTCAGCGTGCCATCCAGGTTGAATACCTGAGCGGCAGGCAAAACGGCTGCGTTTTTGTCGAAGATGTTCAGCAGCGGCAGGTTGTGGCGCTTGCCGACTTCGTAGTCGTTGAAATCGTGAGCCGGGGTGATTTTCACGCAGCCGGTGCCGAATTCAGGGTCGCAGTAGTCGTCCGCGATGATCGGGATGCGGCGGCCAATCAACGGCAGCTCAACGAATTTGCCGATCAGGGCTTTATAGCGTTCGTCTTCCGGGTTTACCGCGACAGCCGCGTCACCGAGCATGGTTTCGGGGCGGGTCGTTGCAACGACCAGGTAGTCCAGACCTTCAGCGGTCTTGGCGCCATCAGCCAGCGGGTAGCGCAGGTTCCACAGAAAACCCTTCTCGTCGTGGTTTTCCACTTCAAGATCGGAAATGGCGGTGTGCAGCTTGGTGTCCCAGTTGACCAGGCGCTTGCCGCGATAGATCAGGCCGTCTTCGTGCAGACGTACAAAGGCTTCTTTCACCGCGTCCGACAGGCCGTCGTCCATGGTGAAGCGCTCGCGGCTCCAGTCTACGGACGAACCGAGGCGACGGATCTGACGGCTGATGTTGCCGCCCGATTGCTCTTTCCATTCCCAGATCTTGTCGAGGAATTTTTCGCGACCCAAGTCGTGGCGGTTCAGACCCTGTGCTTCGATCTGACGCTCAACCAGCATTTGGGTGGCGATACCGGCGTGGTCGGTGCCCGGCTGCCACAGGGTGTTGCGACCCTGCATGCGGCGGAAACGGATCAAGGCATCCATGATCGCGTTGTTAAAACCGTGACCCATGTGCAGGCTGCCGGTGACGTTCGGCGGCGGGATCATGATGGTGTACGGGTCGCCCGCGCCTTGCGGGGCAAAATAGTTCTCTTCTTCCCAGGTTTTGTACCAGGAAGTTTCAATGGCGTGCGGCTGGTAGGTCTTATCCATGCGCGGCGGGACCCTATTGGCATTAATTCAGGAAAGCCGGCAAGTATAGCGGGGCGGGACGCTGAGGGCGAGGTGTGCGCTGCTTTATGTAGCCGCTGCCGCAGGCTGCGATGGAGCGCGTAACGGTCCCGATGTTTTGAAGGCACTGCGGGCCTTATCGCAGCCTGCGGCAGCGGCTACAGGGTTTGCGTGTGCCGTTAGCTTTGATGCTGGGCGAGCAGGCGCTCCATATGCGCATCAAGGCGGCGCTTGATCTCGGTTTCGATGTGCGGGGCGAAGTCGTTGATCACGTCTTGCATGATCGCTTGCGCGGCTGTACGCAGTTCTTTGTCCAGGTGCACCAGCAGCGCGTCCGGGGCCTTTTCGGCTTTGGGCGCTGGAGCAATGCCGACCAACGGTATTTGCGCGGGTTCGGGTTCGGGGGCGTCGTCGATGACTTCGGACAACAACGGAATCTGTGCGCCACTGTCGCCAACCATCTCAGTCAGCAGCGGCGGTTGCAGGTCATCGTCGCCGAGCAGTTGGCGAATGGACTCGAGATCGTCAAGCAGGTGTGCGGCTTTTTGCGGCGAGTTGGAGGTATCCATCGTGTGCTCAGAGTCGTTGTAACTTGTGGTCTTGCAGAGGATAGCCGTGTTCACGGTAGAAGCGGAAACTCTCCCGTGCGGCCAGTCGAACGGCGGGGTCTTCGACCACAACTTCGGCCACGCGGGCGAAGCGTTTGAAGAATTCAGGGACTTTAAGGTCCAGGTTGATCAGCAAATCCTGATGGCTGGCCGGGGCATCAGTGAGGCCCATGACAATCACGCCATCCGGTTGGTCTTCGGTGTTGCTGTGGGGCACGAAACTTTCGCCCTTGAAGCGCCACAGGCGTTCGTCCAGGTCTTGGCGTTGAGCTGCGTCGCTGCAATGCAGGTAGACGCGATGTCCAAGGCGCCAGGCTTTTTCGGTGAGCTTGCAGGCGAAGTCCAGCCGCGCCGAGGGTTCTGCGCTGGGCAGGATATAAAAGTCGACCTTGGTCAGCTCTTCATTTAATTCTGAAGTCATTGCGGTTCCTGAATCGGGGCTGCGCCGCCGTTGAGCAGCGCAGCCATCGATTGTCAGCTTCAAGCGTTGGCGCGGTCCAGCAGGTACTGCGTCAGCAGGGGTACAGGGCGGCCACTGGCGCCTTTGTCCTTGCCGCCGCTGACCCATGCGGTGCCAGCGATGTCCAGGTGCGCCCAGTGGTAGGCCTTGGCAAAGCGCGACAGGAAGCAACCTGCCGTGATAGCGCCGCCTTTAGGGCCTCCAATGTTGGCCATGTCGGCGAATGGGCTGTCCAGTTGCTCTTGGTATTCGTCGAACAACGGCAATTGCCAGGCGCGGTCGTCGGCTTGTTTGCCGGCGTCTAGCAGTTGGCCGATCAGTTCGTCGTTGTTGCCCATCAGGCCCGAGGTGTGAGCGCCCAGCGCGACCATGCACGCGCCGGTCAGGGTGGCGATGTCGATCACCGCTTGTGGCTTGAAGCGCTCGGCGTAGGTCAGGGCATCGCACAGCACCAGACGGCCTTCGGCGTCGGTGTTGAGGATTTCAACGGTTTGACCGCTCATGGTGGTCACGATGTCGCCCGGCCGTGCTGCGCCGCCGCTTGGCATGTTCTCGGCGCAGGCCAGGATGCACACCAGGTTGATCGGCAGTTTGAGCTCAAGTACCGCACGCAGGGTGCCGAACACGCTGGCTGCGCCACCCATGTCGTACTTCATTTCGTCCATGCCGGCGCCCGGCTTGAGGCTGATGCCGCCGGTGTCAAAGGTGATGCCTTTGCCGACCAGTACAAACGGTTTCTCGGATTTCTTGCCGCCTGCGTAGTTCATCACGATCAGACGTGGCGGCTGGTCGCTGCCCTGGCCGACCGCGTAGAACGCGCCCATGCCCAGTTCCTTGATCTTCTTCTCGTCAAGAATCTCGACTTTCAGGCCTTTGAATTCCTTGCCCAGTTCCTTGGCTTGTTCGGCCAGGAAAATCGGGTGGCAGATGTTTGGCGGCAGGTTGCCCAGGTCACGGGTGAACGCCATGCCGCTGGCAATGGCGTGTGCGTGGGTCACTGCGCGCTGAACTTCAGCCTGGGCTGCCTTGATGGTCAGCAGGGTGATTTTCTTCAGAGCGCGAGGTTCGGCTTTCTGGCTTTTGAAACGGTCGAAGGTGTATTCGCCGTCAACCAGGGTTTCAGCCAGCAAGCGGGTTTTGCTGTAGCTGTCGCGACCCTTGACCACCAATTCGTCGAGTGCGAATACAGCATCGCTGCCGCCCAGACCTTTGAGAACGCTCAGCGCGCCGCTGATGATCTTGCGAAAAGGGCGGTCACCCAGTTCTTCGTCTTTACCCGCGCCCAGTAACAGCACGCGTTCGGCTTTGATGTTTGGCAGGTTGTGCAGCAACAGGCTTTGGCCGGTTTTGCCGGCGATGTCGCCACGCTTGAGCACGGCGCTTATGGCGCCACCGGTGAGCTCGTCGATGGCTTTAGCAGTAGGGCCGAGTTTGCGGCCTTCGCTGATTGCAACCACGAGAGTGGCCGTTTTCAACGTTTCTGGGCTGACGCTTTTTACAACCAGTTCCATGTCCGGGTCCCTGAATCAAATGGTCAACGTGCGCACAAACGGTGCTGTTTGCTTGCTTGAAAGATGAAGCGCTTCACCTGGGATTCAGGCGGGCGCCAAGGCGGGCAGTTTGAACCTCGTCGGCCGAGCCTGACAACCCTCGATCAGCGCTTTAAAGCCTTGGGTTTGCATGCGCAGTGACAGGCGCGGTCATTCACAGGATAATGCGCCATCTTTTTAAACGGCTAGGCTCATCTGTATGAGCGTGTGCCGACTCGTTATGCCGTTTGTTTGGCCGCCTTAGCCTGACGACCCCTGGAGTGTCTGGTTTGATCGTCTTCCGTTATCTATCCCGCGAAGTCCTGCTTACATTGAGCGCTGTCAGCGCTGTGCTGCTGGTCATCATCATGAGCGGTCGTTTCATCAAATATCTGGCTCAGGCTGCCTCTGGCGCTCTGGATCCAAGCTCATTGTTCATCATCATGGGCTTTCGTCTGCCGGGCTTTATGCAGTTGATCCTGCCTTTGGGGCTGTTTCTGGGCATTCTGCTGTCGTACGGACGCATGTACCTCGAAAGCGAGATGACGGTGTTGTCGGCCACGGGCATGAGTCAACAGCGTTTGCTGGCCATTACCCTGTTCCCGGCCACTATTGTGGCGCTGATCGTTGCCTGGTTGAGCCTGAGCCTTGCGCCACAGGGCGCGACTCAGTTTCAGCTGCTGCTTAACAAGCAAAGTGCCCTGACCGAGTTCGATACCCTGGAACCGGGTCGTTTTCAGGCCTTGAACGATGGTTCTCGAGTGACTTACACCGAAGAACTGACGAATGACCGTTCTCATTTGGGGGGGGTGTTTATCAGTCAAAAGAACCTCAGCCAAGATGCCAAGGACCGCAGCATTTCGATTCTGGTCGCTGCAAAAGGGCGCCAGGAAGTGCGCCCGGACGGCAGCCGCTGGTTGATTCTGGACGACGGCTACCGTTATGACGGTAATCCTGGGTTAGCGGACTACCGTGCCATCAAGTACGACACCTATGGTGTACTGCTGCCCAAGCCTGACGTCAGTAATGAAGTGACAGATCGCGATGCGATGCCCACCAGCAGCCTTGTGGGTAGCAGCGACATGCGCGCGATTGCTGAGTTGCAGTGGCGTATTTCCATGCCGCTGCTGGTCTTTATCGTGACGCTGATTGCCGTCCCGCTGTCTCGCGTCAACCCGCGTCAAGGGCGCTTCCTCAAGCTGTTGCCCGCCATCCTTCTTTATTTGGGCTATGTGACCGCCTTGATCCTGGTACGTGGCGCCCTTGAAAAAGGCAATATTTCACCGACGCTGGGTCTGTGGTGGGTGCATGGTCTGTTCTTGATCATTGGTCTGCTGTTGTTTTACTGGGAGCCGTTGCGCTTGAAATTGGCGAGTCGCCGCAGCGTGAAGGAGCTGGCTCATGGTTAAGCTCGATCGCTATATTGGCAAAAGTGTGCTTTTAGCGATCCTGGCCGTATCCGGGATCATTCTAGGGCTGGCGACGCTGTTCGCCTTCATTGATGAGATGAAGAGCATCTCCAGCAGCTACACGATGATGGATGTGCTCAGTTTTGTTGTGCTGACAGCCCCGCGCCGCCTCTATGAGATGCTGCCGGTCGCGGCGCTGATTGGCTGTCTGATTGGCTTGGGCAGTCTGGCGAGCAACAGCGAATTGACCATCATGCGTGCGGCGGGTGTGTCCACCAGTCGTATCGTCTGGGCGGTCATGAAGCCCATGCTGGTCTTGATGCTGGCCGGTATTTTGATGGGTGAGTACTTGGCGCCTGCCACCGAATCTGTGGCTCAAGCTAACCGTGCGCTGGCGCAGGGCGGTGGTGATGCGCAAAGCTCCAAGCATGGTATGTGGCACCGCGAGGGTGATGAATTCATCCACATTAACGCGGTACAGCCTGATGGCAAATTGCTGGGCGTGACCCGTTATCGCTTTGATAAGGAGCGTCACCTGCTGTCTGCGAGTTTTGCCAAGAAGGCCAGCTTCGAACAGGATCACTGGCAACTGGGCGACGTGGCGACCACGGTTTTCCATGATCGCAGCACTGAAATCATTAAAACGCCTGAGGAACGCTGGGACGTTTCCCTGAGTCCAGAATTGCTCAGCACCGTGGTCATGGCGCCAGATTCGCTATCGATCTCCGGTCTGTGGGGCTACATCCACTATTTGAAAGACCAGGGTCTGAGTAATGGCCGTTACTGGTTGGCATTTTGGGTCAAGGTGTTGCAGCCACTGGTGACCGCGGCACTGGTGTTGATGGCGATTTCTTTCATCTTCGGGCCGTTGCGTTCTGTTACTTTGGGGCAGCGAGTGTTTACCGGTGTGCTGGTAGGGTTTTCGTTCAAAATCGCCCAGGACCTGCTGGGGCCCGCCAGTCTGGTGTTTGGCTTCTCGCCGTTGTTTGCAGTACTGCTGCCGGCAGGTATCTGTGCCTTGGCCGGGGCCTGGCTGTTGCGTCGAGCCGGTTGATCAACTGCCGTTGAGCTGATCAAAGGCCTCTATCTCAGGATAGGGGCTTTTTTGTGGGAGGCCATTGGCCTGTGAACGTGACGCTTGGCTCAGGGATCAGGTACAATTCCCGGCTATTTTTCGGCGGGCAGTCTGCCTGCGACTTTTTTTGAGTGTTGACCCGTGAGTGATTTGAGTCATATCCGCAATTTCTCCATCATCGCCCACATTGACCATGGCAAGTCGACGCTGGCCGATCGTTTCATTCAGATGTGCGGTGGTTTGACTGCCCGCGAAATGGAAGCCCAGGTACTGGATTCCATGGACCTGGAGCGTGAGCGTGGGATTACCATCAAGGCCCACAGCGTCACCTTGTACTACACGGCCAAAGACGGCATTACCTACCAGCTGAACTTCATTGACACCCCTGGCCACGTTGACTTCACCTATGAAGTCAGCCGTTCTCTGGCGGCCTGTGAAGGTGCACTGCTGGTGGTCGATGCGGGGCAGGGCGTAGAAGCCCAGTCCGTAGCCAACTGCTACACCGCCATTGAGCAAGGCCTTGAAGTGATGCCGGTCTTGAACAAGATCGACCTGCCGCAGGCTGATCCGGACCGTGTCAAAGAAGAAATCGAAAAGATCATTGGCATCGATGCCACTGATGCCGTGACGTGCAGTGCCAAGACCGGCCTGGGCGTAGACGAGGTGCTTGAGCGCCTGGTGCACACCATTCCTGCGCCAACCGGCAACATCGAAGATCCGCTGCAAGCGTTGATCATCGACTCCTGGTTCGACAACTACCTGGGCGTTGTGTCCCTGGTTCGCGTGCGCCATGGCCGCGTGAAAAAGGGCGACAAGATCCTGGTTAAATCCACCGGCAAGGTTCACCTGGTGGACAGCGTCGGCGTATTCAACCCGAAACACACCGCCACCACCGACCTTAAAGCCGGTGAAGTAGGCTTCATCATTGCGGGTATCAAGGACATTCACGGCGCGCCAGTGGGCGACACCCTGACCTTGAACTCGACCCCCGATGTTGACGTGTTGCCAGGTTTCAAACGCATTCAGCCCCAGGTTTACGCAGGCCTGTTCCCGGTCAGCTCCGATGATTTCGAAGATTTCCGTGACGCGCTGCAAAAGCTGACGCTCAACGACTCGTCGCTGCAATACACCCCGGAAAGCTCTGACGCACTGGGCTTCGGCTTTCGTTGCGGCTTCCTGGGCATGCTGCACATGGAAATCATCCAGGAGCGCCTGGAGCGCGAGTACGACCTGGACCTGATCACCACGGCGCCGACCGTAATTTTTGAGCTGCTGCTCAAAACCGGTGAGACCATTTATGTCGACAACCCGTCCAAGCTGCCGGACCTGTCGGCGATCGAGGATATGCGCGAGCCGATCGTGCGTGCCAATATCCTTGTGCCTCAAGAGCACCTGGGTAACGTCATAACCCTGTGTATTGAAAAACGTGGCGTACAGCACGACATGTTGTTCCTGGGTACTCAGGTACAAGTGACCTACGATTTGCCGATGAACGAAGTGGTTCTGGACTTCTTCGACCGTCTCAAATCCACCAGTCGCGGCTATGCTTCGCTCGATTACCACTTCGACCGTTATCAGTCGGCTAATCTGGTGAAGCTGGATGTGCTGATCAACGGTGACAAGGTAGATGCCTTGGCCCTTATCGTGCACAAGGAAAACGCGCACTACAAAGGTCGGCAGTTGACCGAGAAGATGAAAGAACTGATTCCGCGCCAGATGTTCGACGTCGCGATCCAGGCCGCCATTGGCGGGCAGATCATTGCGCGGACCTCTGTCAAGGCACTCAGAAAGAACGTGCTGGCCAAATGCTACGGTGGTGACGTTAGCCGTAAGCGCAAGCTGTTGGAAAAGCAAAAGGCCGGTAAAAAACGCATGAAGCAAGTAGGCAACGTGGAAATTCCACAAGAAGCCTTCCTTGCGGTGCTCAGGTTGGATAGCTAGGTCCTATGTCACTAAATTTCCCGCTGTTGCTGGTCATTGCTGTTGCCGTCTGCGGTTTGCTGGCGCTGCTCGATTTGGTCTTCCTGGCACCACGCCGGCGCAAGGCCATTGCCAACTATCAAGCCACTGTTCCGACGGCTGATATGCAGGTAATCGAAAAGCTCAACAAGGAACCGTTGCTGGTTGAATACGGCAAGTCGTTCTTCCCGGTGTTGTTCATTGTGCTGGTGCTGCGTTCGTTTCTGGTTGAGCCGTTCCAGATTCCGTCCGGCTCGATGAAGCCGACACTGGATGTGGGCGACTTCATTTTGGTGAACAAGTTTTCGTACGGAATCCGCTTGCCGGTGGTCGACACGAAAATCATCGAAGTGGGTGATCCGCAGCGCGGGGATGTGATGGTCTTTCGCTACCCAAGCGACCCGACAGTCAACTACATCAAACGTGTAGTGGGCCTGCCGGGCGACAAGATTCGCTACACCAGCGACAAGCATTTGTACGTCAACGACCAACTGGTTGCCGAGCAACTGGTAGGCGCCGAGCCCGGCACATTGGGCAGCGCCGAGTTGTACAAAGAGAAGCTGGGTGAAGTCGAACACATGATCCGCAAGGAAATGAGCCGCTACCGCGCGCCGCCTGATAACGAGTGGACGGTTCCGGCTGGTCACTACTTCATGATGGGCGACAACCGCGACAATTCAAACGACAGCCGTTACTGGGATGATCCGAACATTCCCAAAGACGAGTTGGGCATGGTTCCCGACAAGAACATTGTCGGCAAGGCCTTCGCTGTTTGGATGAGCTGGCCAGAACCCAAGATGAGCCATCTGCCGAATTTCTCGCGGGTGGGTCTGATCAAGTAGCCAAGACGGCGCTGTTAATAACAGCGCCGAATGCTTTTCAGGCGTCCACATAAATGGGGCGTTTGACGGTTCTTACGACCGTCTGCCGTCTCGGGCAGATCGGTCAACAGTATTCAGGATGTGGATTTGAACAAAGCGTTAAGTGTGACGGCGGCGAACAGCCTGTTCCCTGTCCATTTGCTATGCGATAAACGAGCATCACTGATCCCTAATATCGGTCCGGTGGTGACATTCGGCCACGAACTCAGCGTGGGTAAATCGTGAGTTTTTCTTTAAATCGTTTAGAGCGTCAGCTCGGCTATACCTTCAAGGACCAGGAACTGATGGTTCTGGCCCTGACACACCGCAGTTTCGCGGGTCGCAATAACGAGCGCCTTGAGTTCCTGGGTGACGCTATCCTTAACTTTGTTGCCGGTGAAGCGTTGTTTGATCGCTTCCCGTTGGCCCGTGAAGGCCAGTTGTCGCGCTTGCGTGCGCGCTTGGTGAAGGGCGAAACCCTGGCCGTATTGGCCCGTGGTTTTGAGCTTGGCGAATATTTGCGCCTGGGTTCGGGCGAGTTGAAGAGCGGCGGTTTTCGTCGCGAGTCGATCCTGGCCGATGCGCTTGAAGCGCTGATTGGCGCCATTTACCTGGACGCGGGCATGGAAACTGCTCGCGACCGCGTATTGGCCTGGCTGGCCAGCGAGTTCGAGACCCTGACCCTGGTCGACACCAATAAAGATCCAAAGACCCGTCTGCAAGAGTTCTTGCAGTCGCGCGCCTGTGAATTGCCACGTTACGAAGTGGTGGATATTCAAGGTGAACCGCATTGCCGCACATTCTTCGTTGAGTGCGAGATTGCCCTATTGAATGAAAAAAGCCGGGGCCAGGGTGTGAGCCGTCGCATTGCCGAACAGGTAGCGGCCGCCGCAGCACTGATTGCCCTTGGCGTGGAGAATGGCCATGACTGATTCAACTGAAACTCGCTGTGGCTATGTCGCCATTGTTGGTCGACCAAACGTGGGTAAATCCACACTGCTGAACCACATCCTGGGTCAAAAGCTGGCGATCACCTCGCGCAAGCCGCAGACCACTCGCCACAACATGCTGGGCATCAAGACCGAAGGCAACGTGCAAGCGGTCTACGTTGATACCCCGGGCATGCACAAGGGCGGCGAAAAGGCCCTGAACCGTTACATGAACAAAACGGCCTCGGCAGCGTTGAAAGACGTCGACGTGGTGATCTTTGTCGTGGACCGCACCAAGTGGACCGACGAAGACCAGATGGTGCTTGAGCGCGTTCAGTACGTGACCGGCCCGCTGATCGTTGCGCTGAACAAGACTGACCGTATCGAAGACAAGGCAGAGCTGATGCCGCACCTGAGCTGGCTTCAGGAGCAACTGCCGAACGCCCAGATCATCCCGATCTCTGCTCAGCATGGCCACAACCTCGACGCCCTTGAGCGCGTGATTGCGGATCATCTGCCGGAGAACGAGCACTTCTTCCCGGAAGACCAGATCACCGACCGCAGCAGCCGCTTCCTGGCCGCTGAGCTGGTACGTGAAAAGATCATGCGCCAAATGGGTGCAGAGCTGCCGTACCAGATCACCGTTGAGATCGAAGAGTTCAAGCAGCAGGGCAAGACCTTGCACATTCACGCGCTGATTCTGGTTGAGCGTGACGGCCAGAAAAAAATCATCATTGGCGACAAGGGCGAGCGTATCAAGCGCATCGGCACCGAAGCGCGCAAAGACATGGAGCTGCTGTTCGACTCCAAAATCATGCTCAACCTGTGGGTCAAGGTTAAAGGCGGCTGGTCCGACGACGAACGCGCCCTGCGTTCGCTGGGCTATGGCGACCTGTAACAGGTCGTAATACCCCCTGTGGGAGCGGGCTTGCTCGCGATAGCATCAACTCGGTATGCCTGACGTGCCGAGGTGTTTGTATCGCGAGCAAGCCCGCTCCCACATTGGTCTGTCGCTGTTTTCGCGGGCGGTGTTAACCACCAGAGATACTTGACTCCCATGTCCAGCAAAACCATCGTCCCTCAACTCGCTTACGTCCTGCACAGTCGCCCTTATCGTGAAACCAGTGCGCTGGTGGATTTCATCACGCCTCAAGGTCGGTTGCGTGCCGTGCTGCGCAGTGCGCGGGGCAAGGCGGGCAGCCTGGCTCGGCCTTTTGTGCCGCTGGAAATCGAGTTCCATGGCCGTGGTGAGTTGAAAAACGTCGGCCGCATGGAAAGCGCAGGTATCTCCACCTGGCTCAATGGCGAAGCCCTGTTCAGCGGGCTCTACCTCAACGAGTTGCTGGTTCGCCTGCTACCCGCTGAAGACCCACACCCCGCCGTGTTTGATCACTACGCTGCAACGCTATTGGCGCTCGCCGAAGGGCGACCGCTAGAGCCTTTGCTGCGCGCGTTCGAATGGCGTCTGCTGGACGATCTGGGCTACAGCTTCTCGCTGACCCAAGACATTCACGGTGAGCCGGTAGAAGCCGATGGCTTGTATCGCTTGCAGGTGGATGCGGGGCTTGAGCGCGTCTGGCTCTTGCAGCCGGGTCTGTTCAAGGGGGCCGAGTTGCAGGCCATGTCTGAGGCGGACTGGACGGCTGATGGCGCCTTGTCGTCCGCCAAACGTCTGATGCGCCAGGCGTTGGCGGTTCATTTGGCCGGTAAGCCATTGGCCAGTCGTGAGTTATTTCGCAAGCCCTGAATAGATCGGTATGCTGTGCGCCGAATCTTCAACTCTTCAGGAGAGCCCACGTGACCACAAGCAATCGCATTCTTCTCGGCGTGAATATCGACCACGTAGCTACGCTGCGTCAGGCGCGCGGCACGCGTTACCCAGATCCGGTCAAGGCGGCTCTGGACGCGGAAGAGGCGGGCGCCGACGGCATCACCGTGCACTTGCGCGAAGACCGTCGCCATATTCAAGAGCGCGATGTGTTGCTGCTTAAAGAGGTGCTGCAAACGCGCATGAACTTCGAAATGGGTGTGACCGAAGAGATGATGGTGTTTGCCGAGCGCATTCGCCCGGCGCACATCTGTCTGGTGCCGGAAACCCGCCAAGAGTTGACCACCGAAGGCGGTCTGGATGTCGCGGGGCAAGAAGCGCGGATCAAGGCGGCTGTTGAGCGACTGGCCAAAATCGGTTGTGAAGTCTCGCTGTTTATCGACGCCGACGAACGACAGATCGAAGCCTCGCGCCGTGTCGGTGCCCCTGCAATTGAGCTGCACACCGGGCGTTATGCTGACGCGCAAACGCCGACCGAAGTGGCGCAAGAGCTGAAGCGTGTGGCAGATGGCGTGGCATTTGGCTTGGCGCAAGGCCTGATTGTTAACGCCGGCCATGGTTTGCACTACCACAACGTCGAAGCCGTGGCGGCGATTAAAGGCATCAATGAGCTGAACATTGGCCATGCCTTGGTGGCGCATGCGCTGTTCGTGGGCTTCAAGTCGGCGGTATCCGAGATGAAAGCGCTGATTCTCGCAGCCTCAAAGGCTTAAGACGTATGCCCAACCTGTAGGAGCGAGCTTGTCTCGCGATCTTTTCAAAGGTCAAAAGATCGCGAGGCAAGCTCGCTCCTACAACTGCGGCTCTTCTTTGGGCTTGGTTTTGTCGATGCCGGGGATGTGCAGTTGGCCGTCAGCCACTTGGTCGCCTTCAAGCTGCGGCTGTGTGGCCCACGTCAGGATGTCGTAGTAACGACGGATGTTGGCCACAAAGTGCACAGGCTCGCCGCCTCGGGCGTAGCCGTAACGGGTTTTGCTGTACCACTGCTTCTGCGCAAGGCGAGGCAGCATTTTCTTCACGTCCAGCCACTTGTTCGGGTTAAGGCCTTCTTTTACCGCCAGTTTGCGCGCGTCATCCAAGTGCCCGGTGCCCACGTTATAGGCGGCCAGCGCAAACCAGGTGCGGTCTGGCTCTTGAATATCATCGTCTAGCTGTTCCTTGATGTAGGCCAGGTATTTGGCACCGCCCTGGATGCTTTGCTTGGGATCCAGCCGGTTAGACACGCCCATCGCCTGCGCTGTGTTCTGGGTCAGCATCATCAGCCCGCGAACCCCGGTTTTAGAGGTAACGGCAGGTTGCCACAACGACTCTTGATACCCCATGGCGGCTAGCAGGCGCCAATCAACCTGTTCCTTTTTGGCGGCTTCCTTGAAGAACTTTTCGTACTTGGGCAGGCGCTGTTGCAGGTGCTGGGCAAAGGTGTAGGCGCCGACGTAGCCCAGTACGTCCACGTGCCCGTAATAGCGGTCTTTCAAGCGCTGCAAGGTGCCGTTTTTCTCGACCTTGTCGAGGTACGTATTGATTTCGTTGAGCAGGCTGTTGTCTTCACCGGCCACCACGGCCCAGCGCTGGCTGCGGGCGTCGCCCAAATCAAAGGCTACGCGCACGTTAGGGAAGTACACCTGGTTCATGGCCACTTCGTTGGAGTCGACCAGGGTCAGATCAATCTGCCCTTCATCGACCATGCGCAGCAAGTCGACGACTTCAACGGCGTCGGACTCGTCGTATTCAATGCCAGGGAATTGCTTTTTGAGTTCGGCAAGCTGTTCGGCGTGCGAGCTGCCTTTCAGGACGGTGATGCGCTTGCCGACCAGATCAGCCGCTGTGGTTGGGCGCGATTGCCCGTTGCGATAAATGATCTGGGGCGTAACTTCGAGGTAGGGATGAGAAAACTTGGCTTGTTTGAGGCGGTTATCGCTGCTGACCAGACCGGCAGCAGCTAACACCGGGCCGTCAGGTTGGCCCAGCTTGCTGAACAGGTCGTCCAGATTGTCAGCGGTTTCGATTTCGAGCTTTACACCCAGATCGTCGGCAAAGCGCTTTACCAGCTCATATTCAAAGCCGGTCTCGCCGTTGCGATCCTCGAAATAGGTGGCGGGGCTGTTACGGGTGATCACCCGCAGTACTCCATCCTCCTTTACGCGCTCAAGGGTGCTGGGTTTTTCAACGCAGGCACCGAGCATCAGGAAGAGTCCGGTTGCGAGTAGCCACTTGGCCCCACGCTGGCGGAATGCAGTTAGAGAAAACATCCGCGCAGTATACGCAAAGCAGCACGGGTGCCATATCTCGACAATTTGTGGGCATTCTGATAACTGCCGCGAAAATCGCTGAAACCCTTATGGAATGGGGGTTTAAGGGGTGGCTATAGATCGCGACCGACCATCCGTTAATCGGCTGATAGCCATAAAGAATAAGGCTTTGGTCGATTAACGACGTTCGGCGTGTGTCTAGTGTGCCGTTTCGGGTGCCGTGACCGATGGTTTAGGCTAGAATGCCTGGCCTCAAAGCACACCCCTCCCGAGGCTGTCCCGAAGATGTTGATCCTGCGCGGCGCTCCTGCCCTTTCTGCCTTTCGCCACAGCAAACTCCTTGCACAACTGAGCCTCAAGGTTCCAGGTGTCAGTGGTTTGTATGCTGAATTCGCCCACTTTGCCGATGTAACCGGCGATCTGACCAGCGATGAACAGCAGGTACTGGCTCGTCTCCTGAAGTACGGCCCAAGCGTGCCGGTCCAAGAGCCAAGTGGCCGACTGTTTTTGGTGTTGCCGCGGTTTGGCACCATTTCTCCTTGGTCGAGCAAGGCCAGCGACATTGCCCGTAACTGTGGCCTGGCTAAAATCCAGCGCCTGGAACGCGGCATTGCCTTCTATGTGGCCGGTCAGTTCAGCGATGCTGATGCTCAATTGATTGCGTCGGTCTTGCATGACCGCATGACGCAAATCGTCCTGGGCAACCTTGAGCAGGCTGCCGGTCTGTTCAGCCATGCCGAACCGAAGCCGTTGACGGCTATCGATGTGTTGGGTGGCGGTCGCGCAGCGCTGGAAAAAGCCAACGTTGAGTTGGGCCTGGCGCTGGCAGAAGACGAAATCGACTACCTGGTCAATGCCTTCAATGGTCTGGATCGCAACCCGCACGACATCGAACTGATGATGTTTGCCCAAGCGAACTCCGAGCATTGCCGCCACAAGATCTTCAACGCCAGTTGGGACATCGACGGCCAAAGCCAGGAAAAAAGCCTGTTTGGCATGATCAAAAACACCTACGTGATGCACAGCGAAGGCGTTCTGTCGGCTTACAAAGACAACGCTTCGGTGATCGTCGGTAGCGTGGCCGGGCGTTTCTTCCCGAACCCTGAAACCCGCCAGTACGGCGCGGTGCAGGAGCCTGTGCACATCCTGATGAAGGTTGAGACGCACAACCACCCAACCGCCATTGCCCCGTTCCCGGGTGCAGCGACCGGTTCTGGCGGCGAGATTCGTGACGAGGGCGCAACCGGCCGTGGCGCCAAGCCAAAGGCGGGTTTGACCGGTTTCACAGTGTCCAACCTGCAAATCCCGGGCTTTGAACAGCCGTGGGAAGTGCCGTACGGCAAGCCTGAGCGCATCGTGACAGCGCTGGACATCATGATTGAAGGCCCGCTGGGTGGCGCGGCGTTCAACAACGAGTTCGGCCGTCCAGCCCTGACGGGCTACTTCCGTACGTTCGAGCAGTCCATCACCACCCCGCATGGTGATGAAGTGCGCGGTTACCACAAGCCCATCATGTTGGCGGGCGGCATGGGTAACATCCGCGCCGAGCACGTACAAAAAGCCGAAATCACCGTAGGCGCCAAGCTGATCGTGCTGGGTGGCCCGGCCATGTTGATCGGCCTGGGCGGCGGTGCTGCCTCCTCCATGGCCACCGGCGCAAGCTCGGCAGACCTGGACTTCGCTTCGGTACAGCGCGAAAACCCGGAAATGGAACGCCGCTGCCAGGAAGTCATCGACCGTTGCTGGCAACTGGGTGACAAAAACCCGATCAGCTTCATTCACGACGTGGGTGCGGGCGGTCTGTCCAACGCCTTCCCTGAGCTGGTCAACGACGGCGACCGTGGTGGCCGTTTCGAACTGCGCAACATTCCAAATGACGAGCCGGGCATGGCCCCGCACGAAATCTGGAGTAACGAATCCCAGGAACGTTACGTTCTGGCGGTCAGCGCCGAAGACTTCGAGCGCTTCCAGGCGATCTGTGAACGCGAGCGTTGCCCGTTTGCCGTTGTGGGCGAGGCGACTGCCGAGCCACAACTGACCGTCACCGACAGCCATTTCGGCAACAGCCCAGTGGACATGCCACTGGAAGTGTTGCTGGGCAAGGCGCCGCGCATGCACCGTTCGGTGGTTCGTGAAGCTGAGATGGGCGATGACTTTGATCCGGCAGCCCTCAACATCGGCGAGTGCATCGAGCGCGTTCTGCACCACCCGGCGGTGGCCAGCAAAAGCTTCCTGATCACCATTGGCGATCGCACCATTACCGGTCTGGTTGCCCGTGATCAAATGGTTGGCCCGTGGCAGGTTCCGGTCGCTGACGTTGCTGTCACCGCCACCAGCTTTGACGTATACACCGGCGAAGCCATGGCCATGGGCGAGCGCACTCCGCTGGCCCTGCTGGATGCTCCGGCATCGGGCCGTATGGCCATCGGCGAAACCCTGACCAACATCGCGGCCTCGCGCATTGGCAAAATGTCTGACATCAAACTGTCGGCCAACTGGATGTCGGCGGCTGGCCACCCAGGTGAAGACGCGCGTCTGTACGACACCGTTAAAGCCGTCGGCATGGAGCTGTGCCCTGAGCTGGGCATCACTATCCCAGTGGGCAAAGACTCGATGTCGATGCAAACCCGCTGGAGCGATGAAGGCACAGACAAGAGCGTGACTTCGCCGCTGTCGCTGATCGTGACCGGCTTTGCTCCAGTGCTTGATATTCGCCAGACCCTGACCCCGGAACTGCGCATGGACAAGGGCCTGACCGATCTGATCCTGATCGATCTGGGCCGTGGCCAAAACCGCATGGGCGCTTCGATTCTGGCTCAGACCCACGGCAAGCTAGGCAAACACGCGCCGGACGTTGATGACGCAGAAGACCTCAAAGCCTTCTTCGCAGTCATCCAGGGCCTGAATGCTGACGGTCATCTGTTGGCTTATCACGACCGTTCCGATGGCGGTTTGCTGACCACTGTGATGGAAATGGCGTTTGCCGGTCACTGCGGTCTGAACCTGATCCTCGATTGCCTGGCCGACAGCGTCGGTGAATTGCCAGCGGTCCTGTTCAACGAAGAACTGGGTGCCGTGATTCAGGTACGTCAGGACGCGACCGCTGACGTGCTCGCACAGTTCAGCGCTGCGGGTCTGAGTGAATGCGTCGACGTGATTGGTCAGCCGCTGAACAACAGCGAAGTCACCATCAGCTTCAACGGCGAAAAAGTCTTTGCTGGCCAGCGCGGCGAGCTGCAACGCCAGTGGGCTGAAACCAGCTTCCAGATTCAGCGTATGCGTGACAACGCAGACTGCGCACAGCAAGAGTTCGACGTGCTGCTGGAAGAAGACAACCCGGGCCTGACCGCTCAGTTGAGCTTTGACGTCAACGCCAGCATCAGCGCGCCGTACATCAAAAAAGGCATTCGCCCACAAGTTGCCGTACTGCGTGAGCAGGGCGTCAACGGTCAGGTTGAAATGGCGGCGGCGTTTGACCGTGCCGGTTTCAATGCGATCGACGTGCACATGAGCGACATTCTGGCCGGCCGTGTCGACCTGAATGAGTTCAAAGGTCTGGTGGCATGCGGTGGTTTCTCTTACGGCGACGTACTGGGTGCCGGTGAAGGCTGGGCCAAGTCGGCCTTGTTCAACGCCCGTGCACGTGATGCGTTCCAAGGCTTCTTCGAACGTACCGACAGCTTCAGCCTGGGTGTGTGCAACGGTTGCCAGATGATGTCCAACCTCAGCGAACTGATTCCGGGTAGCGAGTTGTGGCCACACTTTGTGCGTAACCGCTCCGAGCAGTTCGAAGCCCGTGTTGCCATGGTTCAAGTGCAAGAGTCGAACTCGATCTTCCTGCAAGGCATGGCCGGTTCGCGCATGCCAATCGCCATTGCTCACGGTGAAGGCCACGCTGAATTCGCCAGCCCTGAAGCGCTGTTGCAAGCCGATCTGTCGGGCACCGTTGCCCTGCGTTTCGTCGACAACCACGGCAAGGTTACCGAGAACTATCCGGCCAACCCGAACGGCTCGCCGCGCGGCATTACCGGCCTCACCAGCCGCGATGGCCGTGTGACGATCATGATGCCGCACCCGGAGCGTGTGTTCCGCGCGGTGCAGAACTCGTGGCGTCCTGAAGAGTGGAACGAAGATGCGCCATGGTTGCGCATGTTCCGTAACGCTCGTGTTTGGGTCGATTAAGGCATGTACAAACTCAGCTTTTTCGTTCCGCCAAGCCATGTCGACGAGGTCAAAAGTGCTGTATTTGCCGCCGGTGGCGGTCGAATCGGCACCTATGACCACTGCGCCTGGCAGACCATGGGGCAGGGCCAGTTTCGCGCACTGGACGGCAGCCAGCCGTTCATTGGGCAAACCGGTCAGGTCGAGTACGTGGGGGAATGGAAAGTTGAGCTGGTCGTTGCTGACGAGTTGATTCAGGCCGTGGTGGCTGCGCTCAAGCACAGCCACCCGTATGAAACACCTGCGTATGAGGTGTGGCGTCTGGCTGATCTTTAGCCTGGCGTTGCACAAAAAAGCCCGCTGACCCTTATGGGGGCAGCGGGCTTTTTTGTGTGCGGTCTTTTTTGCGGGTTACGGGCGTATCTCAACCATCGTGCCGTCTTTGACCATGTTCCAGACTTCGCGCATTTCGTAGTTTTTCATCGCGATACACCCATCGGTCCAATCCAGGGTGTGGAACAGTTCTTCCGGGTTGTCTTCGGAGTCCGGTGTGCCGTGAATCATGATCATTGAACCCGGGTTCACACCTTCGCGCCGTGCAGTCGCGGCGTCGCTGATGTTGGGGTAGTTGATGTGCATCGCCAGATTGAACTTGTCGCTTTTCTTGCGCCAGTCCACCCAGTAAAGCCCTTCGGGCGTGCGCTTGTCGCCTTCGCGCATTTTTGGCCCTTTAGGTTGTTTGCCCAATGAGATGCGGTAGGTCTTGATGGCTTTTCCATCGCTGATCAGCTCCAGCTTGCGGGCTGATTTGAGCACCAGAATCTTGTCGACGCGTTTGCTGTCTCCGGCGCGCGGTAACGCTGCTGGCGATTTAAGCACCTGATCTTTATCGACGGATTTGCCGTTGATTGTCATGACGACAGCGGCTTGGCAAGTAACAGCAAACGACAAGCAAAGGGCAGCAAGCAACCAACGCATTAGAAGGGTATTCCTGAGGTACGAGGCAAACGACATTATTGTGGGTGTTTAATCAACTCTGCCGGCGGCAGCACAGCTTCGCTGCGCACAGGGTAGGTCTGTGCCGGGCGATCAGAAAAAAAGCATTCTAGGGTACGGCTGACGGTGCGAAAAGCTAACTCGGACCAAGGGATGTCGGCCTCTTCAAACAAGCGCACTTCCAGGCTTTCTTCGCCAGCCGCAAAGTCGAGGCTTTGCAGTTCGGCGCGGTAGAAAATGTGCACCTGATTGATGTGCGGAACATCGATCAGGGTATAGATAGCCAGTTGTTCAACTTGAGCGCAGGCTTCTTCGAGGGTTTCGCGGCGAGCGGCTTGCTCGACAGTCTCGCCGTTTTCCATAAACCCTGCGGGCAGCGTCCAGTAGCCTTTGCGCGGTTCAATGGCGCGTCGGCACAACAGCACTTGCGTGCCCCAAGTAGGCAGGCAGCCCGCGACGATATTCGGGTTTTGATAATGAATGGTGTGGCAGTGGTCGCAGACATAACGCAGGCGAGAATCGCCTTGCGGGATATGTTGACTGACAGTGTTGCCGCACTGGCTGCAAAATTTCATGCTGTGCTCTCTGGTTCTGGCGCCTATCTTGGGGCTGGGGCAGGATTACGGCAAGCTCCACTTTGCCCCTGCGACAGCGTGGGGCTTGGGGGAGCCGGGCAATTTGGTGCATGATGCCCGATAAGTGACGGATCGAGATGACCTATGCTGGACGAGCTACTTAGCCGTATGAGTCGCTACACCCCGCGGACGCTGGAAACAGAACGCAGCTTTCCGGAGGCCGCGGTACTGTTGCCGGTGACGCGCAGTGACAAGCCCGAACTGATTTTGACCCTGCGCGCCAGCGGGTTGTCGACGCATGGTGGCGAAGTGGCCTTCCCCGGTGGACGGCGCGACCCTGAAGACCCAGACCTGGTGTTTACCGCTCTGCGTGAAGCCGAAGAAGAAATTGGCTTGCCGCCGGGTTTGGTCGAAGTCATTGGCCCGCTCAGTCCTTTGATTTCATTACACGGTATTTGTGTCACGCCTTATGTCGGGCTGGTACCGGACTATGTTGAGTATTTGGCCAACGATGCCGAGATCGCTGCGGTGTTCAGCGTACCGCTTGATTTTTTCCGTCAGGACCCGCGTGAGCACACCCACCGCATCGACTATCAAGGGCGCAGTTGGTATGTGCCCAGCTACCGTTTTGGCGTGTACAAGATCTGGGGCCTGACGGCGATCATGATCGTTGAGCTGATGAACCTGCTGTACGACGACGTCGACATCAACCTGCACACCCCACCCGAACGTTTCATCAATATATAGAGCTGTCAGCAGACAGCCACGCCTGCCTTGAGGACATCAGCATGAAATATCGCTTGGGCGATTCGCACGTCGAAACGCATCCCGACAGTTGGGCGGCTCCCAACGCCACCTTGATCGGCAAGGTGCGTCTGGAAGAAGGCGCCAGCGTCTGGTTCAACGCTGTGTTGCGCGGTGATAACGAACTGATCCTGATCGGCAAAGACAGCAACGTCCAGGATGGCGCAGTGATGCACACCGACATGGGCTACCCGCTGACGCTGGGCACCGGCGTGACCATCGGCCATAACGCCATGTTGCACGGCTGCACGGTCGGTGATTACAGCCTGATCGGCATTAATGCGGTGATTCTCAATGGCGCCAAAATTGGCAAACATTGCATCATCGGCGCCAATTCGCTGATCGGTGAAGGCAAGGTGATTCCTGATGGGTCGCTGGTCATGGGTTCGCCGGGAAAAGTGGTCCGGGAACTGACCGATGAGCAGAAAAAAATGCTCGAAGCCAGCGCCGCGAATTACGTGAAAAACGGCCAGCGCTATGCGCGTGACCTCGCGGAGCAAGACAGTGAGTGAGGTTGAACGCCCAGTTGCCTCGCCGTGCGTGAACATTTGCGCGCTGGACGACGATGATGTCTGTACCGGTTGCCAGCGCACCGTGGCTGAAATCACCCGTTGGAGCCGCATGACCAACCCTGAGCGTCGCGAAGTACTGGCTTTGTGTCATGAACGCGCGAAGTCCAGCGGCGTGATGTGGGTGTTGGGCAACCAACCCTAAAGGTGTAGGAGCGAGCTTGCCTCGCGATCTTTTGATCTTAAAAAGATCACGATGCAAGCCGGCGTTCTACAAAAAAAGCATGACTCAAGTACCCTGTGCGCCTTATTTAGAGGTGTCGCCTGCTCCCATGCTGTTTCTGATCGCTTACATCGCCAGCGTTGTGCTGATTAACTACGCGTTTTCCACGGCCCCGCACCTGGACATCATCTGGTCCGCCTGGGGCGGCCTGGTCTTCGTGCTGCGCGACATGGTGCAAACCCGCTTCGGGCACGGTGCCATTTTGGCCATGCTGGCCGCGCTGGTGCTGTCGTATGTCACCTCCGATCCTTCCATCGCCCTGGCCAGTGCCACGGCCTTTGCGGTGTCCGAGTGCATTGACTGGCTGGTGTTCAGCATCACCAAGCGCCCTCTGCATGACCGCCTGTGGATCAGCTCGGCGCTGAGCATTCCGATTGATACCTTTATCTTCTTCGGCATGATCGACGCCTTTACCCCCGGCGTGATCATCACCGCGATGGCTTCAAAATTTGCCGGTGTGACCTGTGTGTGGCTGGCCATGGCCTGGCGGTTGCGCAAAGCCAACCAAGCTAAAGCCTGACACGCTGGATCATGTAAAATGCTGGCCTTTCTTCCCAGCAGGCGCGAGCGTTGCGAGCGCCTTCGATGATTTGCTTCCTTGAGGACCTGAAATGACCCGTATCGGAACTCCACTGTCGCCGACCGCGACCCGCGTATTGCTGTGTGGCTGCGGCGAGCTGGGTAAAGAAGTCGTCATCGAATTGCAGCGCTTGGGCGTTGAAGTGATTGCCGTTGATCGCTATGCCAATGCGCCGGCCATGCAGGTTGCGCACCGCAGCCACGTGATCAACATGTTGGACGGCGCGGCACTGCGCGCTGTCATCGAACTGGAAAAACCTCACTACATCGTCCCGGAAATCGAAGCCATCGCCACTGCGACCCTGGTCGAGCTGGAAGCTGAAGGTTTCACCGTCATCCCGACGGCCCGTGCAACGTCGCTGACCATGAACCGCGAAGGTATTCGTCGCTTGGCGGCAGAAGAACTGGACCTGCCTACCTCGCCATACCACTTTGCTGACACCTTCGAGGACTACAGCAAGGCCGTGCAGGACCTGGGCTTCCCGTGTGTCGTCAAGCCAGTGATGAGCTCCTCGGGCAAAGGTCAGAGCCTGTTGCGCAGCACTGACGACGTACAAAAAGCCTGGGATTACGCACAAGAAGGCGGCCGTGCGGGCAAAGGTCGGGTCATCATCGAAGGGTTTATCGACTTCGACTACGAAATCACCTTGCTCACCGTGCGCCACATTGGCGGCACCACGTTCTGCGCGCCAGTCGGCCATCGTCAAGAGAAGGGCGATTATCAGGAATCCTGGCAGCCGCAAGCCATGAGCCCGATTGCGCTGGCTGAGTCCGAGCGCGTGGCCAAGGCCGTCACCGAAGCACTGGGCGGGCGTGGCCTGTTTGGCGTTGAACTGTTCATCAAAGGTGATCAAGTGTGGTTCAGCGAAGTGTCGCCACGCCCGCATGACACGGGTCTGGTGACGCTGATCTCGCAAGACTTGTCGCAATTTGCACTGCATGCCCGCGCCATTCTGGGCTTGCCGATTCCGCTGATCCGTCAGTTTGGCCCATCGGCTTCGGCTGTGATTCTGGTCGAAGGCCAGTCGACCCAGACCGCCTTCTCCAACCTCGGCGCTGCCTTGAGCGAGCCGGACACCGCATTGCGTTTGTTTGGCAAGCCTGAGGTCAATGGCCAACGTCGCATGGGCGTTGCCCTGGCCCGTGACGAGTCGATTGAAGCTGCGCGCGCCAAAGCGACCCGCGCCTCCAAAGCGGTTGTCGTAGAGCTGTAATAGGCAATGCCCCGTCGTCGCTGCCGAGGCACGAAGGCTGCGAGCTTTTAATCGTTAAGAGCTCGCAGCCTTCGTGCCTCGGCAGCGACTACACATCCCCGATCAAGCGACCTTGTTCAGGTCCGCTTCTCTGGTTTCCTTCAAGCACAGCACAGCGATCAAGCTGAGCACGGCTGCGCCTGATACATACCCGCCCACCCAGCTCAAACCGCCCATCGCCACCAGCTTCTGAGCGAAGAACGGTGCGGCCGAAGCGCCCACAATGCCGCCCAGGTTATAGGCCGCAGACGCACCGGTGTAGCGCACGCGGGTCGGGAACAGTTCGGGGAGCAGGGCGCCCATAGGGGCGAATGTCACTCCCATCAGAAACAGCTCAATGCACAGGAACAACGCCACCCCCCAGGTCGAGCCTTGGGTGAGCAGGGGTTCCATCAGAAAGCCCGACAAAATCGCCAATACACCGCCGACAATCAGCACGGGCTTGCGCCCGTAGCGATCACTGGCCCAGGCCGACAGGGGTGTGGCCGCTGCCATGAACAACACGGCAAAGCACAGCAGGCCGAGGAATGTTTCGCGGGTATAGCCCAGGGTTGAAACGCCGTAGCTCAACGAAAACACCGTCGAGATGTAGAACAGCGCATAGCACACCACCATCGAGGCGGCGCCGAGCAGCATCGGTGCCCAATATTGGGCAAAGAGCTCAAGGATGGGCATTTTCACCCGCTCGTGCTGCGCCACAGCCTTGGCGAACACTGGGGTTTCTTCCAGCTTCAAGCGGACATACAGGCCGACCATCACCAGTGCCGCGCTCAGCAGGAACGGAATCCGCCAGCCCCACGAGCGGAACTGCTCGTCGCTGAGGGTCATGGCCAGTATCAGGAACAAGCCGTTGGCGGCCAGAAAACCGATGGATGGACCCAGCTGCGGGAACATGCCGAACCAGGCGCGCTTGCCTTTCGGAGCGTTCTCGGTGGCCAGCAATGCCGCGCCGCCCCATTCACCACCGAGTCCCAGGCCCTGGCCGAAGCGCAACACGCACAGCAGAATCGGGGCCCAGGCACCAATCGTCGCGTAGCCCGGCAGCACGCCGATCAAGGTGGTGCACACGCCCATCAATAGCAGGGAGGCGACCAGAGTGGATTTGCGTCCGACCCGGTCACCGAAATGGCCGAATAGAAATGAGCCCAGCGGACGTGCAAGAAAGGCGATCCCAAAGGTCAGGAAGGCCGACAGCATTTGCGCTGTGCCGGAGGTTTGCGGGAAAAATACCGGGCCAATGACCAATGCAGCCGCAGTGGCATACACATAGAAGTCGTAGAACTCGATGGCAGTGCCAATAAAACTGGCCGTCGCGACGCGGGTTGCGGAATTGACCGGCTTGTCGGACGAGGCTTCGCTGTAAGTGGTGCTGGTGGTCATGCGCATATCCCTGACAGTTATGAGCTTCTGGGTCGGATCAGCCTTTGCGGCCACCTGTACCCGAGCAATTTTTATGGTCGTTGAGCCCTAGGGATAAGGGCAGGTGCAAACGCCGTTCGGGATGGGAACATGCGCTGATGATGCATAAAGCAACCCGTCAACAGCGCTAAGTGCGGGTAGCACGCGTGTCGACGAGGCTTGGATAAGCGCAAGGATTATAGGGAGGCCTGTTCGAATGTAACAAGACCTTACGCGGTGATTAAACCGCGGGCTTGACGCTGTCGTGCCAGATCAGGACGCGGCTCACTCGGTTCTCTTCGGTCGCGAGAATTTCCAGGCGGTAGCGACCTATCTTCAGGCAGACGGTGCTTTCTGGAATGGTTTCCAGTGCTTCCGTGACCAACCCGTTAAGGGTTTTCGGGCCATCGCTGGGCAGGTGCCAGCCCAGGCTTTTATTCAACTCGCGGATGGACGCAGCGCCATCCACCACAAAGCGGCCGTCTGGGAGCGGCTCGATATGAGGGTTGTCGAGATTTTGCTCGTTTTCGAATTCGCCGACGATTTCTTCAAGAATGTCTTCGAGGGTCACGATGCCCAGTACTTCGCCGTATTCGTCAACCACAACGCCCATTCGGCGCTGCTGTTTGTGGAAATTGAGCAGTTGCAGTTGCAGCGGGGTGCTTTCGGGGACGAAGTACGGCTCGTGGCAGACCGCCAGCAACGCTTCTTTGGTCAGGCTGGCATCGGGCAGCATGTGCTGGATATGCCGGGTATTGAGGATGGCCTCGACCTGGTTGATGTCGTTATGAAAAACCGGCAGGCGGGTGCGTTTGGTGAGGCGCAATTGCTCGATCAACTCGTCAATGGAGTCATCCAGGTTGAGCCCTTCCACTTCGCTGCGCGGAATCAGGATGTCGTTGACGGTGATGTTGTCCAGCGCATGAATGCCCGAGAGCAGAGTAGGGCGGCTATTGCTCTGCTCAACGTCGCCCTCAGGGGGTTCGCTGTGAGTCTGCAAAGGTTCGTCGCGCTGTACCCTGATGGCCTTCTTGCGCGAAGTCTTGCCAATAAAAAAACCCAGTCCCAGAAACAGCAGTGCCAAGACTGCGAGCATTGGCCCGTGGGGCAAGCTATCCATTTTTATCGCCCGTCAGATATGCAGAATGTATTCGCGAACCAGTTTGCTGCCAAAGTACGCCAGCATTAACAGGCAGAAACCGGCCAGCGTCCAGCGAATGGCTTTGTGTCCGCGCCAGCCGAGGTGATTGCGTCCCCACAGCAGCACGCTAAAGACCACCCAGGCGAGGCAGGCTAGCAAGGTTTTGTGAACCAAATGCTGCGCAAACAGGTTGCCGAGAAATACCCAGCCGGAAATCAACGACAGAGACAGCAGCGACCAGCCGGCCCAAAGGAAGCCAAACAGCAGGCTTTCCATGGTTTGCAGCGGCGGGAAGTTTTTGATCAGGCCTTTTGGGTGCTTGTGCTTGAGTTGGTAGTTCTGCAACGACAGCAGCAAGGCCTGGAACACGGCAATGGTGAACATGCCGTAGGCCAGAATCGACAGCAGGATGTGCAGCAGGATCCCTGGCTCTTCATTGACGATCTGGACGGTGCCGGCTGGTGCGAACTCGGATAACAGCACCGTGAGCATGCCCAGCGGATAGAGAAGCAGCAGCAGGTTTTCGACCGGTATGCGTGCGCAGGCAATGAGCGTCACGATAATCACCGCCACGGCAATCAGGCTGGCTGCGCTGAAAAAGTCCAGTTCAAGCCCGGCAGGGGTCAGCAAGTGCGTATACAGGCTCGCGGCGTGGACGATGACGGCGAGGATACCGAGCGTTACCAGCAGGCGTTTGTTTGCCTTGGTGCCCTGACGCAGGCAAGAGCCTTGATAGAAGGTCGCAGCGGCATACAAGCAGGCGGCGGCGAGACTGGGTAGCAAACTGGGTGACAAGGGGAGCATAAATCCTGTTAGGCAAGCCCGAAAGGGCTGAGTTTGGCATACAACCGCCTGTACACGAAAGACCACTTAAGCGACGGCAAGGTGTGCGCCGCGCCCAGTCTTCGCTATAATCCGCGACCTGCCCACGCCGCAGGCTCGCCGAGCATCAGTTTTACACGGGCTGGGCCGCAATAACCCCGGTCTACTTTGGGCCTGAAAGGATCGCGCATGTTTGAAAATTTAACCGATCGTCTCTCGCAGACGCTGCGCCATGTCACCGGCAAGGCCAAGCTGACCGAGGACAACATCAAAGACACCCTGCGTGAAGTGCGCATGGCGTTGCTGGAAGCCGATGTGGCTTTGCCAGTGGTCAAAGACTTCGTCAACTCGGTCAAAGAGCGCGCGGTCGGCACAGAAGTGTCGCGCAGCCTGACGCCGGGTCAGGCATTTGTGAAAATTGTTCAGGCTGAACTCGAAAGCCTGATGGGCGCTGCCAACGAGGACTTGATCCTCAATGTCACGCCGCCTGCTGTCGTTTTAATGGCCGGTTTGCAGGGGGCGGGTAAAACCACCACCGCTGGCAAGCTGGCGCGCTTCCTTAAAGAGCGCAAAAAGAAGACCGTGATGGTGGTCTCGGTCGACGTTTATCGTCCGGCCGCGATCAAGCAACTGGAAACCCTGGCGGGCGAAGTGGGCGTTACGTTCTTCCCGTCCGATATCAGCCAGAAACCAGTGGCCATCGCGCAAGCGGCTATTAATGAAGCCAAGCTCAAGTTTATTGATGTCGTAATCGTCGATACCGCCGGTCGTTTGCACATCGACGCCGAGATGATGACCGAGATCCAGGAACTGCATGCGGCGGTCAAGCCTGCAGAAACCCTGTTCGTGGTTGATGCCATGACCGGCCAGGACGCCGCCAACACGGCCAAGGCCTTTGGTGATGCGCTGCCGTTGACCGGTGTGATTCTGACCAAGGTCGATGGTGATGCCCGTGGCGGTGCGGCACTGTCCGTGCGCTCGATCACTGGCAAGCCAATCAAGTTCATCGGTATGGGCGAGAAGAGCGACGCGCTCGAACCGTTCCACCCGGATCGTATTGCGTCGCGTATCTTGGGCATGGGCGACGTGCTCAGCCTTATCGAGCAAGCCGAACAGACGCTCGATAAAGACAAAGCCGACAAACTGGCTAAAAAGCTCAAAAAAGGTAAAGGCTTCGACCTCGAAGACTTCCGCGACCAACTGCAACAGATGAAGAACATGGGCGGCCTTGGCGGTCTCATGGACAAACTGCCGAATATGGGTGGTGTGAATCTGGCGCAAATGGGCAATGCCCAGGGCGCAGCAGAAAAGCAGTTCAAGCAAATGGAAGCCATCATCAACTCCATGACTCCGGCCGAGCGTCGTGACCCTGATCTGATCAGCGGTTCGCGCAAGCGTCGTATTGCCATGGGTTCCGGTACGCAGGTGCAGGACATCGGTCGCTTGATCAAGCAGCACAAGCAGATGCAAAAGATGATGAAAAAATTCTCTGCCAAAGGCGGAATGGCGAAAATGATGCGCGGCATGGGCTCAATGATGCCCGGCGGCGGCATGCCAAAAATGTAAATTACCCGCCCGCACGCTTGCGTGCGGGTAACTCGCAGCCCTGCGAGACACCCGGCAAACCCGCGCTGTGCGGGAGCTGACCTGCCGTCATTCGTGGCGGCCTTATAGCAAATCTACATGGCACGCCGATAGGCGCCAGAAAAAGACATTTGCAAAAGTCCGGATATTCCTTAGAATATGCGGCCTTTCGGGCACCTATGCCCGCTGTGCATTTAGATTTGCAGCACCGACTACAGGAACGATGTTCACATGCTAACAATCCGTCTTGCCCTTGGCGGCTCCAAAAAGCGCCCGTTTTACCACTTGACCGTTACCGATAGCCGTAACCCACGTGACGGTTCCCACAAGGAACAAATTGGCTTCTTCAACCCGGTTGCTCGTGGTCAAGAAGTTCGTTTCTCCGTTAAAGAAGACCGCCTCGCCTACTGGCTGAGCGTTGGTGCTCAACTGTCTGAGCGTGTTGCTCAGCTGGTTAAAGAAAACGCTAAGGCTGCGGCCTGAGCAATATGAGCGTGACGCCTGAAACTGCTGATGATTTGATCGTTATCGGCAAAATCTACTCCATTCACGGCGTGCGCGGCGAAGTGAAGGTTTATTCCTTTACGGATCCAATTGATAACCTGTTGGACTACAAAAAGCTGACGCTTCGGCGCGGCAATGATGTACGACAGGCAGAGCTGGTCAGTGGCCGTTCTCATAACGGCAAGTTTCTGGTCGTGAAGCTCAAGGGTCTTGATGATCGTGATGAAGCAGGTCTTCTTCGCGAATTTGAGATCTGCGTGCCGCGCAACCTGTTTCCTGAACTGACCGAAGGCGAGTACTACTGGTACCAGCTGCAGGGTCTTAAAGTGACCAACCTCGAAGGGCAATTGCTCGGCAAGGTTGTTGATCTGATGGAAACTGGCTCGAACGATGTCATGGAAGTCAAACCTTGCCCAGGTAGCCTGGACGATCGTGATCGCTTGTTGCCCTATACAGAGCAATGCGTGTTGAGCATCGACCTGCAAGCGGGCGAGATGAAGGTGGATTGGGATGCGGACTTCTAAGCGTGGCTAAATTGCGCGTAGAAGTGATCAGTTTGTTTCCCGAAATGTTTTCCGCCATCAGCGACTACGGCATCACTAGTCGTGCGGTGAAACAAGGGCTCTTGCAGCTCACCTGTTGGAATCCGCGAGACTACACAACGGACCGACATCACACTGTGGACGATCGCCCATTTGGCGGTGGTCCGGGCATGGTGATGAAGATCAAGCCTCTGGAAGATGCACTGGTTCAGGCCAGAGAAGCAGCCGGAGAGGCGGCGAAGGTTATTTACCTGTCGCCCCAAGGCCGTCAACTGAATCAGTCGGCGGTACGCGAGCTGGCGAATGAGGAAGCATTAATCCTCATTGCAGGTCGCTATGAAGGCATCGACGAGCGTTTTATAAACACTTATGTCGATGAAGAGTGGTCGATTGGTGACTATGTACTTTCCGGTGGCGAGCTGCCGGCGATGGTTCTGATTGATGCGGTTACACGACTGCTGCCCGGAGCTTTAGGGCATGCGGACTCCGCTGAGGAAGATTCCTTTACGGATGGTCTGCTGGATTGCCCGCACTACACCCGACCGGAGGTGTATGCGGATCAGCGTGTTCCCGACGTATTGCTAAGTGGCAATCATGCACACATCCGGCGTTGGCGTTTACAGCAGTCCCTTGGGCGGACCTTTGAACGACGCGCCGATCTTCTGGAAAGCCGCTCGCTTTCTGGAGAAGAGAAGAAGCTGCTCGAGGAATACATCCTCGCGCGGGACGATAGTTAACAACGTATCGATGGTAGATCAGACGATCTACCTTAGGAGCACAGCATGACTAACAAAATCATCCTTGCACTCGAAGCAGAGCAGATGACCAAAGAGATCCCTCCTTTTGCCCCGGGCGACACCATTGTCGTTCAGGTGAAAGTGAAGGAAGGCGATCGTTCGCGTCTGCAAGCTTTCGAAGGTGTAGTGATTGCCAAGCGTAACCGTGGCGTGAACAGTGCTTTCACTGTTCGTAAAATCTCCAACGGTGTTGGCGTAGAGCGTACTTTCCAGACCTACAGCCCGCAAATCGACAGCATGGCTGTGAAGCGTCGCGGTGACGTTCGTAAAGCCAAGCTGTACTACCTGCGTGACCTGTCCGGTAAAGCAGCTCGCATCAAGGAAAAACTGGCTTAAGTCCAGCTTCCCGATGCAGAAAAAAGCAGCCTTCGGGCTGCTTTTTTGTTGTCTGAAATTTGTCAGACCTTTGTCCAGTTGTAGGTAGTTAAAAAGCATGACTTCGCGTGAGCAAGAGATTCAGCGCCGTACCGAACTGTCCGTCACCCGCATCACCAAAGCCGTATTCCCCTCGACCACCAACCACCACAACACTCTGTTTGGCGGCACTGCGCTGGCCTGGATGGACGAAGTCTCGTTCATCGCGGCGACCCGTTTTTGCCGCTTGCCGTTGGTCACCGTTTCGACCGATCGCATCGACTTCAACCACCCGATTGCAGCGGGCTCGATTGTCGAGTTGATTGGCCGCGTGGTTAAAGTGGGCAATACCAGTCTCAAGGTAGAAGTCGAGGTGTATGTCGAAAGCATGAGCAACGATGGCCGTGAACTGGCGATCCAGGGAGTGTTCAGTTTTGTTGCCATTGACGACGACAAGCGCCCGGTGCCGGTGTTGCCAGGGTTTTAAAGCCTTGAAGCTGTAGCCGCGATGCGGGCCGCAGCATCGCCGTCCGTAGCAGTTGTCGAGCTTTGCGAGGCTACGTCCGGTTGCGCAGCAGCCGTAAACCATTCGAACTGGTTTACCAGAGCACGATCAAAGGGGCATTCAGCCGTCCTGCCTGATCAACGCCAACAACGTCCACCCCGTTCCCGGTTTTAACTCGCTCTCAGGTGTTACCACATGCACCCAGCCCGTGCTGTCGCGGGCAAACAGCAGGGTGGCACGTTTGCCGTGCAGTTTCAGGTAGTCCTCCCAGGTGAAGTTGTCGGTCAGGGTGGTGCTGTACATCTCGGCGCCCTGGCTCAATTCGCTGGCCAACTGTCCATAGGTCAGCGCCGGATTACCCAGCGCGAGCCCGCGGTACTCATGGCTGGCGCGGTGTTTGTCGGAGCGACGGTTGTCCTGAACGTTGGCCAAGGCAAACACGCGCCGAGGTCCGAACTCATGAAGAAAGCGCACAGCCGCCAACGTGTTCAGCTCGCCAGAAGCCGACAAGGCGAGTAAATGCCCCAGTCCCACCAAATCAAGGTGCGTCTCGGCATGTTGTGAAGCCGGATTCCCAAAGTAAGTGGGTAAATTGTCCATGCGCGCTGCACGGATGTTTTCCCAGTTGGAGTCGGTCAGCACCACGCGGCTGCCCAATTGTTGCAGTGCTTTGCCGATGACTCGGGCCGGGCCGTTGGCACCCACGATCAAAAAACCGCTGGGCGCAGGTTCTGCCACCTTAAGCAAACGGGCCAGCGGGCGGGCTGTGGCGCTTTGCAGCACCACGGTGCCAATGATCACTGCAAAGGTGAGCGGCACCAGCAGCAGCGCACCTTCATGGCCTGCTTCGTTGAGTCGAATCGCAAAAATCGCCGACACGGCAGCGGCAACGATCCCTCGCGGCGCAATCCAGGCCAGCAATGCGCGTTCACGCCAGTTCAGTTTTGAGCCGAAGGTCGAGAGCAGGACGTTCAACGGGCGGGCAATCAGTTGAATAATCAGCAACAACACCAGCACCGCAGGCCCGAGGCCGATCATGGCGTTCAAGTCCAGACGCGCCGCCAGCAGAATGAACAGGCCGGAAATCAAAAAAATGCTCAGGTTTTCTTTGAAGTGCAGGATGTTGCGCACATCCACGCCTTTCATGTTGGCCATCCACATGCCCATCAGCGTCACCGCCAGCAGGCCGGACTCGTGCATCACCTGATTGGCGGCAATAAAAATCCCCAGGACGCCCGCCAGCGTCGCCAGGCTTTGCAGGTATTCCGGTAGCCACTGCTTGCGCACGATATGGCCCATGATCCAGCCGCCGATAACGCCAAACAGGCTGCCGCACATAATGACCCCGGCAAAGGTCAGCAAGCTTTGGCTCAGGCCGTTATCGTTGGCCCGGGCAATGATAAAGCTATAAACCACCACCGCGAGCAGAGCGCCAATCGGGTCGATGACGATGCCTTCCCAGCGCAGGATGTTGGCAATCGATGCTTTGGGCCGCACCACGCGCAGCATCGGCACAATCACCGTTGGCCCGGTGACCAGGGTCAGGGTGCCAAACAGCAATGCCAGCAGCCAGTCAAAGCCCAGCAGCCAATGCGTGGCCAGGGTAATCACTGCCCAGGTCGAGAGTGCGCCGATGGTCACCAGTCGATGCACGACGCTGCCGATTTCACGCCACTCGGACAGGTGCAGGGTCAGGCTGCCTTCAAACAGAATCAACGCCACGGCCAGAGAAACCAGCGGCATCAACAGGGGGCCGAACAGTGCTTGCGGGTCCAGCCAGCCTAAAACCGGCCCGACCAATATCCCGGTCAGCAGCAAAAACAGAATAGCGGGCAACTTGAGGCGCCAGGCCAGCCATTGAGAGCCGAGGGCTGCAATGCCAATACCGCCGAAGGACAGCAGAATCTGTTGTTCGGTCATAGTGCAATCCTGTAAGAACGAAGGGTTTATGGCATCAGCTGGCTATGAAAGACTAGCGGTCGATTTTTCAGTTCACATTTTATTTATGCGCGGCTTGCGGGCCGTGCTGTACGAGTGCCAATGCCTGCTATCGACAATCCTCTCATCGACCGTTTTCTGGATGCCTTGTGGCTGGAAAAAGGCCTGTCGGACAACACCCGCGATGCCTATCGCAGTGATTTGGCCCTGTTCAATGGCTGGTTGCAGGAGCGCGGCATTGAACTGGTTGATGCCGGGCGTGACCTTATCCTCGATCATTTGGCCTGGCGTCTTGATCAGGCCTATAAACCGCGTTCGACCGCGCGTTTCTTGTCCGGGGCACGTGGTTTCTATCGTTATTTGCTGCGTGAAAAGCTGATTGCCGTCGACCCGACCTTGCAAGTCGATATGCCGCAGTTGGGCAGGCCGTTGCCCAAGTCGCTGTCAGAGGCTGATGTAGAAGCGTTACTCGCTGCCCCGGACCTGAGCGATGCTATCGGTCAGCGTGACCGCGCCATGCTTGAAGTGCTGTATGCCTGCGGTCTGCGGGTGACCGAGTTGATCAGCCTGACCCTGGAACAGGTCAATCTGCGGCAGGGTGTGTTGCGGGTCATGGGCAAAGGCAGTAAGGAGCGGTTGGTGCCGATGGGGGAGGAGGCGATTGTCTGGGTCGAGCGTTACATGCGTGATGCTCGCCATGAGTTATTGAATGGCCGCCCCAGCGATGTGTTGTTTCCCAGTCAGCGTGGTGAGCAAATGACCCGCCAGACCTTCTGGCACCGGATCAAGCATCAGGCCAAGGTGGCCGGGATCGACAAGTCGTTGTCCCCGCACACCTTGCGTCACGCCTTCGCCACCCACTTGCTCAACCACGGTGCCGACTTGCGCGTGGTGCAAATGCTGCTGGGGCACAGCGACTTGTCCACGACGCAGATTTATACCCATGTGGCGCGGGCTCGTCTGCAAGACCTGCACGCCCTTCATCACCCCCGCGGTTAAGACAGATGACACACGGCCAGAGTCGGTCTTGCGGGCCATCTGTGGTAGGCTTTGCCGGTTTCGAAAGCGAGCCGCCAAAACCCTTTTTAGATCCGGGTATTCAGGTTTGGCCGTTTGTCCGCCTTCAGGAGTTCACATGCGCTTGATCCACATGTTTGCCGCCGCAGCTATTGCGTTGGTCAGTACCTTTTCTTTCGCCGACACCGGTGCCGAACAAGCCATTCGCAAAAGCCTTGAAACACTGCAACTGGATGTTCCGGTCGAGAGCATCAGCGCCAGCCCGCTGGCCGGCCTGTACGAAGTCAAACTCAAGGGCAGCCGCGTGCTGTACGCCAGTGCCGATGGCCAATTCATCGTCCAAGGCTACGTGTTCCAGCTCAAGGACGGCAAGCCGGTCAACCTGACCGAAAAAGCTGAGCGTTCCGGCGTCGCCAAGTTGATCAACGGTATTCCGGTGGCTGAAACCGTGGTTTACCCGGCGATTGGCGAAACCAAATCACACATCACCGTCTTTACCGACACCACGTGCCCGTATTGCCACAAATTGCACGGCGAAATCCCGGCATTGAACAAAATGGGCATCGAAGTGCGCTATGTTGCGTTCCCGCGTCAGGGCCTAGGCTCGCCGGGTGACCAGCAACTGCAAGCGGTCTGGTGTTCCGCGGACAAGAAAAGCGCCATGGACAAAATGACTGACGGCAAAACGGTTGATGCACCAAAATGTGCCAACCCGGTGGCCAAGCAGTTTGCTTTGGGCCAGTCGATTGGCGTGAATGGCACGCCGGCCATCGTTTTGGCCGATGGCCAGGTGATTCCGGGTTACCAGCCTGCTGAGCAGGTTGGCAAGCTGGCACTCAGTGTTAAATAATCGCGCGTCGTTACGCTAAGCCGGTAACGATCATGGCCGGGCAGCTCAACTGCCCGGCTATTAATAGAGAACCGTGGCAATCCACGGTTGTTTTTCACGGCCGACCTTGAGTCGGCCGTTTTATGGGGAGTTCAGCGTGAATCCGGTCAAAGTAGGTATCTGTGGGCTCGGGACCGTCGGTGGCGGCACCTTCAACGTACTAAAGCGTAACGCCGAGGAGATTGCCCGCCGTGCCGGGCGTGGTATCCAGGTTGCGCAAATTGCCATGCGTACGCCAAACCCTCAGTGCGACATTACCGGTACCCCCATTACCAACGATGTATTCGCTGTTGCGACCAACCCTGAAATTGACATCGTTATCGAGCTGATTGGCGGCTACACCATCGCCCGCGAACTGGTGCTCAAAGCCATCGAAAACGGCAAGCACGTCGTCACGGCCAACAAGGCGCTGATTGCTGTTCACGGCAACGAAATCTTCGCCAAGGCGCAAGAGAAAGGTGTGATCGTGGCGTTCGAAGCAGCCGTTGCTGGCGGTATCCCGGTGATCAAGGCCATTCGTGAAGGCCTGTCTGCAAACCGCATCAACTGGGTGGCGGGCATCATCAACGGTACTGGTAACTTCATCCTCACCGAAATGCGCGAAAAGGGTCGTACGTTTGAAGACGTGCTGGCTGAAGCGCAAGCGTTGGGCTACGCCGAAGCCGACCCGACGTTCGACGTTGAAGGTATCGATGCCGCGCACAAACTGACAATTCTGGCGTCGATTGCCTTTGGCATTCCGTTGCAGTTCGACAAGGCTTACACCGAAGGCATCACCAAACTGACCACTGCTGACGTGAACTACGCCGAAGCGCTGGGCTACCGCATCAAGCACCTGGGCGTTGCGCGCAGCACGGCCAGCGGTATCGAATTGCGGGTTCACCCGACCTTGATCCCGGCTGATCGCCTGATTGCCAACGTCAACGGCGTGATGAATGCCGTGATGGTCAATGGCGATGCGGCAGGTTCGACACTGTTCTACGGCGCTGGCGCTGGCATGGAGCCTACGGCGTCCTCGGTCGTTGCTGACCTGGTGGACGTGGTGCGTGCCATGACCTCCGACCCTGAGAACCGCGTGCCGCACTTGGCTTTCCAGTCGGACTCACTTTCTGATCACCCGATTCTGCCGATCGAAGCGTGCGAAAGTGCTTACTACCTGCGCATCCAGGCCAAGGATCATCCGGGCGTATTGGCCCAAGTGGCCAGCATCTTGTCGGAGCGCGGTATCAACATCGAATCGATCATGCAGAAAGAAGTCGAAGAGCATGACGGTCTGGTGCCAATGATCCTGCTGACTCACCGTGTACTGGAACAGCACATGAACGATGCCATTACCGCGCTGGAAGCCTTGCAAGGCGTGGTTGGCCCAGTTGTTCGCATCCGCGTGGAAAGTCTTAATTAATGAAGCAGCTGTAAGCGGTAAGCTGCAAGCCGCAAGTTAAAAACCACTCTGTCTTTACTTGTCGCTCGCAGCTGAACCGCTTACCGCTCAAACCCAAGGTTTGAAAAAAAATGCGCTATATCAGCACCCGTGGCCAAGCACCGGCCCTGAATTTTGAAGATGTCCTGTTGGCCGGTCTGGCCAGTGATGGCGGTTTGTACGTTCCTGAAAACCTGCCGCGCTTTACGCAAGAAGAAATCGCTTCCTGGGCGGGTCTGCCGTACCACGAGCTGGCATTCCGGGTGATGCGCCCGTTTGTTACCGGCAGCATTCCTGATGCCGATTTCAAAAAAATTCTGGAAGAAACCTACGCAGCTTTTGCCCACAGCTCGGTTGCCCCGCTGCGCCAGCTCAAGGGCAATGAGTGGGTGCTTGAGCTGTTCCACGGCCCTACGCTGGCGTTCAAGGACTTTGCTCTGCAGTTGCTGGGTCGCTTGCTGGATTACGTACTGGCCAAGCGTGGCGAGCGCGTAGTGATCGTTGGTGCGACGTCGGGTGATACCGGCTCGGCTGCGATTGAAGGCTGCAAGCATTGCGAAAACGTGGATATTTTCATCCTGCATCCGCATAACCGGGTGTCGGAAGTCCAGCGTCGCCAAATGACCACGCTGTTCGGTGACAACATCCATAACATCGCCATCGAAGGCAACTTCGATGACTGCCAGGAAATGGTCAAGGCCAGCTTCGCTGACCAGGGCTTCCTCAAGGGCACGCGACTGGTTGCCGTGAACTCGATCAACTGGGCGCGGATCATGGCCCAGATCGTTTACTACTTCCACGCAGCCCTGCAATTGGGTGGCCCGCACCGTTCAGTGTCGTTCTCGGTGCCAACCGGCAACTTCGGCGATATTTTTGCGGGCTACCTGGCACGCAACATGGGCCTGCCGATCAACCAGTTGATCGTTGCCACCAACCGCAACGACATCTTGCACCGCTTCATGAGCGGCAATCAGTACGCCAAAGACACTCTGCACGCGACCTTGTCGCCGTCGATGGACATCATGGTTTCCTCGAACTTCGAACGCCTGCTGTTCGACCTGCACGGGCGCAATGGCGCGGCGGTTGCCGGCCTGATGGATGCGTTCAAGCAAACCGGCAATTTCAGCGTTGAAGAAGACCGCTGGACCGAAGCGCGTCGCTTGTTCGACTCGCTGGCTGTCAATGACGAGCAAACGTGCGAAACCATTGCCCAGGTGTTCGCTGAAACGGGCGAAGTGCTGGATCCGCACACTGCCATTGGCGTTAAGGCGGCTCGCGAGTGCCGTCGTAGCCTGGATACCCCGATGGTGATCCTGGGAACGGCGCATCCGGTCAAATTCCCGGAGGCCGTTGAAAAAGCAGGCGTAGGAAAAGCGTTAGAGCTGCCTGCTCACCTTTCGGATTTGTTTGAAAGGGAAGAGCGTTACACCGTGTTGGCCAATGACCTGAAAGCCGTACAGGCCTTTGTGAGTCAGCATGGCAATCGCGGAAAGGCACTTTAAAGGTCTTTTTCTTACGCATTTTGAAGCCCGTCATCTGACGGGCTTTTTTGTGGCTGCATGGCAAACTTGTTCCCTTTTCGCCTCCTTATGCTGGCGAGCGGTCGGTCAAGGAGGCTGTCATGTCACGTTTTAACCGCGTGCTGAAATCAGGGATGTTCTTCGCACTGTTAATCGGTCTGGTGAGCGTTAGCGCCGTCTCCCATGCTGCGCAAGGCCTGCCTTTCAAACTCCCCAAAAGCTTCATCGAACTCCCCCCTTTAAAGATTGATCGTGAACAACAGCAATGGCTGGAAACGCGTGGGCCGTTGCGCGTGGGCATCAGCTTGGGCGGTTACGCGCCGATGGACACCGTCACCGATCGCAATCGTTATCAGGGCATCAGCGCCGACTACCTCAGCCTTGTGCGTGACAAGTTGGGGGCGGCGGTTCAAGTGCTGGGGTTCAGCAAGCGCGACCAGGCGGTGGCGGCGCTGCTCTCGGGCAAGATCGACATTCTGGCCAGTGCCAACGGCTATGAGCGCGGCATTGAAGGCATGATCTTTTCCACGGAGTACATGGTGGATCGTTCAGTCATTGTGGGGCGAGGAGATGACTCCGCAGCAGGCCAAGAGTGGAGCGGCAAGAAAGTCGGCTTTCTGGAGGGGGAAGTCGATGAGTGGGTGGCCGATGCGTTTTACCCCAACAGCGAGATCATTCTGACGCCGACGTTGCACAGTGCACTGGAGGCGCTGTCTGAGGGGGATATTGATGCGCTGGTGGGTAATGAGGTCATTATTCGGGCCTTTAAAACTGCCAAGTCCTACGCGGGTGTGCACATCGTGGGTGACAGCGCATTGCCGGTGTCCGGTTTTACCTTTGCCACCCGGCGCGATGATCCTCAGTTGTTGGCGTTGATTGATCGAGCACTGAGCAGCCTGGATGACGCCGTTGAGCAGTTGATCCTTTCACGCTGGACAACCGGGCCAGGTGGCATCGAGCAGCGCATTAAGCTGCTGCCCAAGGAACAAGCCTGGATAAAGCAAAATCCGGTGGTCATTGTCGCCTCTCAGCAATATCCGCCGTACATCTTTAAAAAGGCTGGAGAAGGTTGGGATGGGCTGAGCGTGGATATTCTGGCGCGTATCTCTCGCATGACCGGTTTGCAGTTTGTGCACCAGGAGAGTTTTTCCACCGTACAAACCCTGGAAATGCTCAAAAGCGGCAAAGCGCAGATGAACACAACCTTGTCCAAAAATGCCGAGCGTCAGGCGTTTCTAAACTTTACGTATTCTTATGGTGGGGCGCCTTGGGTCTTCGTGGTGAGCATCAATGATTTCCAGCTGAGCTCCCTGGCTCATCTCTCAGGCCAGGTATTGGCGTTGCCGGCCAAACATGCACTCGAACCCATGATTCGCCGTGATTATCCCGAGATCACCTTACGCATGGTCGAGAACTACACCCAGGCGCGCCAACTGGTTGAGCGCGGTGATGCGATTGCCACCATTCAGAATGAAACCCAGGCGTATCTCCATCCGACAAAACGCTTGAAAGTCGGGCGAAGCGTTGATGGCCGATGGTCTTCAGACAACTTCTCAGTCTCGACCCAGTCTCCAGAACTGCTCGATATCCTGAACAAAGGGTTGGAGGCGTTGCCGGTGGCTGACATGCAGGCAATGCGGATCAAATGGCTGCATGAGACTGGCAAGGAGCCCGCTGAGTCAGCAGGGCTCTCTGCGCCGTGGGTGTACGCCATCATGGCCGCGGTCATTGCCCTGGGCGGGATGCTGGTGGTGTGGAACCGGCGTTTGGCAACACGGTTGCGATTTGGACAACAGGTCGAAAGCAGTTTGCGCGAGCACCAGGGGTTTCAGCAACGCTGCTTTGATGCGATCCCCTGCCCGGTTTTTGTGAAGGGGCTTGAAGCGCAAATGATCACCTGTAATCGCACTTACGAAGAGTATTTTTCGACTCGTCTCGAACTGATTTGCGGACGCGTCATGACTGAGTCGGATTTTTTCCCCGCTGGCGTTGCCGAGCAATTCCACACCGAAATCATGTCGGTTCTTCGTAATCGAAAGCCTTTCTATCAAAAGCGCAGCGAGCCATTCAAAACCGTCAATGGCGAGGTGTATTGCTGGATAGTGCCTTTTTACGCGGATTGCGGTCATTTAGAGGGCGTGGTTGGGGGCTGGTTTGATCTTTCGGTGCAGAAAAAGTGGGGGGGAGGCGCACAGAGTGGCATTTTTTGATTTGAAAAATCTTACGTTTTTTTAAGAATTGTCTTATGTCGATTCTTAGGCAATCGCACTAGAGTTGATCCCCTTGCCGATAGTGTGCGCAATACTCCAAAGGTCCGTGATGCGCTCAATGAAAGTTTTGATTCTTGAAGACAATCCCTTTCAACTCATGGTGTTGCACCAGATGCTCAATGCCTTTCGCATTTTTGATGTTCTGGCTGCTGAAAGCATTGAGTCCGCCCGCAGCTCGATAGCTAATCGAGGGGGGATCGATGTTGCTATTTGTGATCTGTATCTGGATGGTTTGTCCGGGCTGGATCTGATTCGAGAACTGGCCATCAAACGTGAGGCGCAGGCGCTGATTATTCTAAGTTGCGCCGCACCGCACATTATAGAAAGGGCGGTGCGCACCGCTCGTCAGGAAGGGCTCGAGGTCTTGGGGTACTTGCCAAAACCGGTGACGATCAATGGGCTAGGGCAGTTGCTCGACGCGTACAACGTACGTGCCGACGCTGAAAGTGCGAATAGATTGCACGTGGCAGGGAACCTTTAGCGGGTTGCCTGTGTCAGATTTTTCATCAACAGGATCAAGTCTATTGCTCCGATACTTGTAGCCTGTTGAGCAGGTCATCATGACCTTGTTAAACCCCGAGTTGACTCCCCACTTCTCGGGGTTTTTTTTGTGTTTTTTTTGTCACGGCGCAGGCGCATCCGGTACGGGGTCTTCAGCTTTCTGGCTGGGGTCTATCCAGAAAGTTTCTGGTGACGTCTGCGGTTCGTGAGCCAAGTTACCCAGCACGGTATTAATGCTGGCAATGACGTGTTGCCCTTCCGGTGTTTTTGAGCAGCCTACGTAAATAGGCTGATAAGGCGGGGCGCCCTGGATGGGGTAAAAAACCAGCGCTGTGGACGACAGACCGTGTTGTTTGGCTTTTGCCTGAATTTCAGGCCAATAGCCCAGCAGCGTTTGCAAACGGCCAGCCTGCTGCATTTGTAACAGGCTGCCCAGCGCATCGTTGCCGTAATGAATAAAGAATTGACTCGCAGGGCCATGAGACAACTGGTCATCGATCCATGTGCCGTAACTGCGTTTGGCAACGATGCCGAGCTTCACTGACTGCGAATTAAGCATGGCCAACAGATCGACGGACTCATCGTGTACAAACGGGGCGATCAACGGTTGATCCTGACGACGAATCACAAGGCCGTTACTGTGCAAGCCGATGATCGGGCTGGAGTAGGCAATTCGCAGGGCGCGGTCGGGGTTCCACACCAGCATTGGGTCGCAACTCAGCTGTGAGCCTTCAAGCATCTGCATTGACCTTGCACGATTGACCCGCATGATGACGTGCTGATATTGCGGCATATTGGCCATCAACACGGGCAGCAGTTGGTCAATGATGCCTCGGCCTTTTTGTGGGCCATCATGCATCGTCAGTGGCGGCAGGTCTCGCACCAGCCAAATGAGCTTCTCTGCTGCCAAACTGTCCGAGGCCCAGAAAAGTAAGGCTGATGTGATCAAGCCTGCCCACATACCGGATCTGGTCCAGCGACTAGTCATTGTGCTGGTCTCCTTGGGCAGTCATTAAAAAGGGCGCACGCGTTAAATCGCGCCTGCGAGCTTCAAGTTGTTGATGGCCGTGACGTCGTAGCCTAGATCACCCAAGACCTCATGATTATGAGCGCCCAGTTCAGGCCCCACCCAATCGGCTGAGCCAGGGGTATCGGAAAGCTTTGGCACGATGCCCGGCATTTTGAAGTCTTTGCCATCAGGCAGTTTGGCTTGCAGAAACATTTCGCGGGCTAAAAACTGTGGGTCGCTGAACATGTCTTCAGCCGAAAAAATGCGGCTGGCGGGGACTTGCGCCGTGTTCAGGTGTTCGAGCACCGTCTCCAGCGGGAGTGCGGCTACCCAACGGTCTATGACGCCATACAGCTCATCACGACGCAGGTCCCGGCCATCGTTAGTGGCCAATGCCGGGTCGTTGGCCAGGTCTTCACGGCCAATGATGAGCATGAAGCGTTTGAAAATGGCGTCGCCGTTCGCTCCGATCTGCACGTGTTTGCCGTCCACGCTGGTGTGAATCGAAGAGGGCGTGATGCCCGGCATGATATTGCCCGTACGTTCGCGAATAAAACCAAACACATCGAACTCGGGCACCATGCTTTCCATCATGGCGAAAATGGCTTCGTACAGCGCCACATCAACCACCTGGCCCAGGCCGCCATTCACTTCGCGATGACGCAGCGCCATCAAGGCACCGATCACGCCCCACAGCGCGGCAATCGAATCGCCAATTGAAATACCGGTGCGCACCGGAGGCCGGTCTTCGAAGCCAGTGATATAGCGCAGCCCGCCCATGGATTCACCGACCGCGCCGAACCCCGGCTGGTCTTTCATCGGCCCTGTCTGACCAAAGCCGGACAGGCGCACCATCACCAGTTTCGGGTTGAGAGCGTGCAGAACATCCCAGCCCAGGCCGAGTTTTTCCAGCACGCCGGGGCGGAAGTTTTCAATCAGAATGTCGGCTTCAGCCAACAGTTGCTTGAGGATGTGCAGGCCATCCGGGTGCTTGAGGTTCAGCGTCAGGGATTTCTTGTTGCGCGCCTGGACGAACCACCACAGCGACGTACCTTCGTACAGTTTGCGCCATTTGCGCAGCGGATCTCCGCCGTCAGGTGATTCCACCTTGATGACATCCGCGCCAAATTCGGCGCAAATCCGCGATGCAAAAGGACCTGCGATCAGCGTGCCCAGTTCGATAACTTTGAGGCCTGAAAGAGGTTTGGTGGCGAGCGGCATGCGGAGTCCTTGTGCAGAGCGAGCGAGTACAGCGTTTTAACACAAAAAAAGCCGCAGTCGCTGCCGCAGGCTGCGAAGGGTTGCGCAGCAACCCGTTTTCTTCAAGCCTGCGCGGATCCCCTCGCAGTCAGTGTGTTTTGCATACGGCACCCAGTGACCGGCGGATCGGTTAGACTTGCGGCCTTTCTCCGTATCAAGAAGCCCGTTCATGGCCCAGCCGTCCACGACCTACAAGTTTGAACTCAACCTCACCGATCTCGATCGTGGGGTCTATGAAACCGTCAAGCAGACCATTGCCCGTCACCCTTCGGAAACTGAAGAGCGCATGACCGTTCGCCTGCTGGCCTACGCCTTCTGGTACAACGAGCAGCTGTCATTTGGTCGTGGTCTTTCAGATGTAAACGAGCCAGCGCTGTGGGAAAAAAGCCTGGATGACCGTGTTCTGCACTGGATCGAAGTCGGCCAGCCCGATGCCGACCGCCTGACCTGGTGCTCGCGCCGCACCGAACGCACCAGCCTGCTGGCGTATGGCAGCTTGCGTGTGTGGGAAGGCAAAGTCATCCCTGCGATCAAAACCCTGAAAAACGTCAACATTGCGGCCGTTCCACAAGACATTCTGGAAGTCTTGGCCAAAGACATGCCGCGCGTTATCAAGTGGGACGTGATGATCAGCGAAGGCACTATTTTTGTGACCGACGACCGTGGTCAACACGAAGTGCAATTGCAGTGGCTGGCCGGCGAACGCGGCTAATTCCTTTTACATATCCCGCTTATAGAGACTCTCCACCCGCTTATGCGCATCGAACCTCGTCCACTGCCCGAAACCCTGCCTTTTTTGGGCGAAATGCCGACATTGCTGACGCGGCTTTACGCAGCACGTGGCGTGCAATCACAAGCTGAACTGGACAAAAGCCTGGCGCGGCTGATTCCGTACCAGCAGCTCAAGGGCATCGATGCCGCAGTGGATTTGCTGGTGGTGGCGCTTGAACAGCGCCAGCGCATTCTGATCGTCGGGGACTTTGACGCCGACGGCGCCACGGCCAGCACTGTGGGCATGCTGGGGCTGCGCTTGTTGGGCGCGGCCCATGTCGACTACCTGGTGCCCAACCGTTTCGAGTACGGCTACGGCCTGACCCCGGAAATCGTCGAAGTCGCATTGACCCGCCAGCCGCAGTTGTTGATCACCGTCGACAACGGTATCTCCAGTGTCGAAGGCGTGGCAGCGGCGAAAAAAGCCGGGCTAAGTGTATTGGTCACCGACCACCACTTGCCGGGCAACGAACTGCCAGCGGCGGATGCCATCGTCAACCCCAATCAGCCGGGCTGCGAATTTGCGAGCAAGGCGCTGGCCGGGGTAGGGGTCATCTTTTACGTCCTGATCGCCTTGCGCGCACGTTTGAACAGCCTGGGCTGGTATCAAAACAGCAAAGCCCCAAACATTGCCGAACTGCTGGACCTGGTGGCATTGGGCAGCGTGGCGGACGTGGTGCCGCTGGACGCCAACAACCGGATTCTGGTGCATCAAGGGCTTGAGCGGATTCGTGCCGGGCGTGCGCGGCCGGGGCTCAAGGCCATCCTTGAAGTCGCCAAGCGTGATCATTCGCGTATCACCTCAACCGACCTGGGGTTTATTCTCGGGCCGCGCTTGAATGCTGCCGGGCGTCTGGACGACATGAGCCTGGGCATCGAATGCCTGCTCACCGATGACGCGAACGCGGCGCGCGCCATGGCCGCCCAGCTCGACGAAATGAACCAGGACCGAAAATCCATTGAGCAAGGCATGCAGCGTGAAGCGCTGGCCCAGCTCAAGGACCTGACGCTAGACAGCATGCCGTTTGGTCTGTGCCTGTTCGATCCTGAGTGGCATCAGGGCGTTATCGGGATTCTGGCTTCGCGCCTCAAAGAACGTTACTTCCGTCCGACCTTCGCCTTTGCCGATGCGGGCGAGGGCATGCTCAAAGGTTCCGGGCGTTCAGTGCCGGGTTTCCACATCCGCGATGCGCTAAGCGTGGTCGCGGCACAACACCCGGACCTGATCAGCAAATACGGCGGCCACGCCATGGCGGCTGGCTTGACCTTGCCCGAGGCCAACTTCGCGCTGTTTTCCCAAGCATTTGATGCCGAAGTCAGGCGCCAGTTGCGTGAAGAAGACCTGACAGGGCGGCTATTGTCTGACGGCAGCCTGGCGGTCGAAGAGTTTCACCTTGAACTCGCGCGCGCCCTGCGAAATGCCGGGCCATGGGGGCAACATTTCCCTGAGCCGCTGTTTCATGGCGTGTTCCAGTTGGTTGAGCAGCGCATCGTGGGCGAGCGGCACTTGAAAGTGGTGCTGAAAACCGAGTGCGGCAGCGTAAAACTGGACGGCATCGCCTTCGGGATTGACCGGGAAGTGTGGCCCAATCCGACGATTCGTTGGGTTGAACTGGCCTACAAACTCGACCTCAACGAATTTCGCGGCAACGAAACTGTGCAACTGATGATCGCTCACATCGAACCGCGCTAGCACCTCTGTCTGTAGGAGCGAGCTTGTCTCGCGATCTTTTGATCTTTTAAAAGATCGCGAGGCAAGCTCGCTCCTGCGCAGGTTAAACATCCTCATTTGAACCCCACCTCACCCAGCGTTGTCGACTAGGCTGATACAAGTGCCTGGAGCCTACCCACTGGAATTAGAGGTGACCCATGAGTCTGCTGCTCGAACCCTATACCCTGCGCCAACTGACCCTTCTCAACCGCATCGCGGTCTCGCCGATGTGCCAGTACTCCAGCGTCGACGGGCTGGCCAATGACTGGCATTTAGTTCACTTGGGCAGCCGTGCCATTGGCGGCGCTGGCTTGATCTTTACCGAAGCCACCGCCGTGACCCCCGACGGCCGTATCACCGCCCAAGACCTTGGGCTGTGGAACGATGCACAGATAGAACCCCTGCAACGCATCACCCGCTTTATTCGCGCTCAGGGCGCTGTGGCCGGTATTCAACTGGCGCATGCCGGGCGCAAGGCCAGCACGTATCGCCCTTGGCTGGGCAAACACGGCAGCGTCAAAGTGGATGAGGGCGGCTGGGTACCCGTCGGGCCTTCACCGATTGCCTTCGACCCTCAGCACACTGCGCCGACACAACTGGACGAAGGGCAGATTCAGGCAGTCATTCAAGCCTTTGTCGACGCCGCCAAGCGGGCGCTGGAAGCGGGCTTCTCCGTGGTTGAAGTGCACGCCGCACACGGTTACTTGCTGCATCAATTTTTGTCACCGTTGAGTAACCAACGGCTCGACCAATACGGCGGCTCCTTTGAGAATCGCATTCGTCTGGTGCTGCAAGTGACAGAAGCGGTGCGCGAAGTGTGGCCACAAGAGCTGCCTCTGTTTGTCCGGGTCTCGGCTACCGACTGGGTGGAAGACGGTTGGAACCCTGACGAAACGGTTGAGCTGGCGCGGCGCCTGAAAGCGCTGGGCGTTGACCTGATTGATGTCTCTTCAGGCGGCACGGCGGCCTCGGCGGAGATCCCGGTAGGGCCGGGCTATCAAACCCGATTTGCCGAGCGTGTGCGCAAAGAGTCGGGTATCGCCACTGGCACGGTCGGGATGATTACCGAGCCTGCGCAAGCCGAGCATATTTTGCGCACCGGTCAGGCGGACCTGATTTTGCTGGCCCGTGAACTCTTGCGCGACCCGTATTGGGCGTTGCACGCAGACGATGACCTGGGCGGAAAACAAGCCACGTGGCCTGCCCAGTACCAACGCGCCACTCACCGTGACCAGCCGATTCATGAATCGGACCTGCGCGACTGAGTGGCCATACTGACCCACCTGAACCCGAAACGAGGAGGTTGCTTATGAACACCCGCGGATTGCTCGACCAGTTGCTTAAGTCCGGCCAGGAAATGCTGGAGAAAAAAACCGGCGCACAAAGTGGTGCCTCCGGTACCAGTACCAATAAAGGTGGTTTGGGCGACTTGCTGGGGTCTGGCGGGTTGGGCGGCCTGCTGTCGGGAGCAGGAGGTGGCGCTATGGCCGCCAGCGTGTTGGGCCTGTTGCTGGGCAGTAAACGTGGGCGTAAGTATGGCGGCCAGGCGCTGACGTATGGCGGCCTGGCCGCCTTGGGCGTGCTGGCTTACAAGGCCTACGGCAATTGGCAGGCAAATCAGGGCAAGGCGCCACAAAACGAGCCGCAAACCATTGATCGGGTGCCGCCAGTTCAGGTCGAAGAGCACAGTCAGGCCATCCTTAAAGCGCTGGTGGCTGCGGCCAAGGCTGATGGGCATATCGATGACACAGAGCGCCAATTGATCGATGGCGAGCTGAGCAAGCTCAAACACGATCCGAACTTACAAGCATGGCTGCAAGCCGAACTGAACAAACCGCTCGACCCTGCCGAAGTCGCCCGTGCTGCGAGCACACCGGAAATAGCCGCTGAAATGTACATCGCCAGCCTGATTCTGGTGGATGAAGAAAAGTTCGGTGAACGGGCGTATCTGGAGGAATTGGCCAAGCAACTGAAGCTTGATCCTGGCTTCAAGGCTGAGCTGGAAAGGCAGGTTAATGAGGCCAAGATTGCAGGTTGAAGTGCACGTGAAACGCGTAGCAGCTGCCGAAGGCTGCGTCCGATTGCGAAGCGATCGTAAAAGCTCAGTGCTCGATATTTCTGGCACACCGCGCAGCCAGGGTTTACGACGACTACGTCGCCGGACGTAGCCTTCGGCAACTGCTACGCGTTTGTTTGGCGATGCATCCAGCAATCTCCTACTGATTTAGTGCGTATTTGTATGTAGGTTTTTTTACTAAATGCTGTGAGAACTGTCTCAACGTCCGTGAGAATCATTGCTGGCCCTCGGCTATACTCCTCCATCATTTGAATGGCCCCCCGAGGATTGACTGTGAAGAACTGGACGTTGCGCCAACGCATTTTGGCGAGCTTTGCGGTGATCATCGCCATCATGCTGTTGATGGTTGTCGCGTCTTACTCGCGCTTGCTTTCGATTGAAACGAGCGAAGAGACAGTACGAACCGACTCGATTCCCGGGGTTTATTACAGCTCGATGATTCGCAGTGCCTGGGTCGACAGCTATGTCTTGACCCTGCAACTGGTTGGCTCATCCACCCAGCGTGATCTGACAAGTGAAGACCGCAAGCTCTATGCCAGCTACGAAGAGCGGCTGAACCACGAGTTGGATAATTACCGCACCACCATATTCGATGATGAAGACCGTGCCGCGTTTGATGAGTTTGAACGCATCCACGTCCAATACGGCAAGGCGTTGTCGGACGTTCTCGAGCTTTATCAAAACAAGAAAACTGAGGAGGCCGACGCGATGGTCTCTCAGCACCTGGCACCGTTGTGGATGGACGGGCGCAAGCAGCTCAACACGATTATTGACACCAACCGCACCGCCGCCAATCACGCATCAGAGGTCATTGCCGATGCGGTCATGACTGCAAAAATCAGCATGCTGGTTTCGTTGGCCATTGCCGTGCTGGCGGCCGCACTCTGTGGTTACCTGTTGCTGCAAGCCATCATGTCGCCGATGCAGCGTATCGTTGCGATTCTTGAAACCATGCGTTCAGGCGACTTGAGCCTGCGTCTGAATCTTGAACGCAAGGACGAGTTCGGCGCCGTTGAAACCGGCTTCAACGACATGATGGCCGAGTTGACCTCGCTGGTGTCCCAGGCCCAGCGTTCCTCGGTGCAGGTCACGACTTCAGTGACTGAAATCGCCGCCACCTCAAAACAGCAAC